>JBCCZC010000040.1:0-22476 GCA_039188505.1 Pseudomonadota bacterium
AGCAACCGGTCGGACTCGGCTCAACCGGCGGCGACGATACCTCGCTAGGTATGAGCAGACGATGCGGACTCGGCGACTAGCTACGACGCGCTGATCGCCGCGATGCGTCGCCTTTCTCCGGGTCAACCTTTCGCTGCGCGAAAACCTCACCCGGCCACTTGGACCGTACTATCTCGTCCCGGCATCACCTTCTGCCCACGCACGTGGCGTGAGCTCGCGACGATTACATGAGTCCCTCGGGCCGCTCGCGCCAGCGCAGCATGGCTTCCGGGCCTTTCGCCGCGCTCGTTCCGACGGGCATGCTGGTGGCTCTATCCGCCGAAGGGAGTCGGCCGCCCCATGAGCAGCCATTCAGTACCGAGACTGACCTTTCCACTGCCGGGGGTCTGGCAGTTCCTGCGCCCGCCTGGACACCACCCGAACGCGTTTGATTTCGTGCAGGTTGGGAAGGACGGCAGGATGCACGAAGCATCACGGATGCGCGGGCTCGGATCGGGCGTTCCCTCAAGCGCCTTTCACTGCTGGGGACAAACGGTTCTTTCGCCGATCGACGGCACCGTGCTGCGATGTGCCGGGGACTGGCCCGACCACGAGACGAACAGCCTCTGGACGACGATCGGGCGCTGGTGCGAGGCGACGTATCGCTTTCGCCCGCGCGAGATCGACGGCGAGCTCGACATTCGGCCGAATGCCGGAAACTTCGTGATGATCGAGGCGCCGGCGGGATTCATCGTCTTCGTTGCGCACCTCATGGCAGGCTCGGTGCGCGTGCGGGCGGGGCAAGCGGTCTCCGTGGGCGACCCGCTCGGTCGGGTTGGAAATTCGGGAAACTCCACCGCGCCGCATCTCCACATGAATCTTTTCGATCAGATGTCTGAACCTTACGCGGCGAAGGTCCTGCCTTTCGTCTTTGACACCTTCGAGGCGCGGTCCAGCGACGGTGCCTGGCGCACCCAACGCGACTCGCTACCGGCGCTAAAAGCGCTCGTTCGATCCACCTCGCCGCTCAGCCACCGCGGCTGGGCCGATGCGGAGCGGCCCAGAGTCGCTTGATTTGTAACTGAGAATCATTATCATTAATGCCTCTGGCGCAAGGTCGCCACGAATCCTCTGCCCCAAAGAGATAACGCCACATGTTGGACAGCACGGCTCTGAACAATACGAGCGGTGATCTCATCGACCTGCTGCTCTCGAGGCGGTCGACGCTGGCGCGTGAAATCACGGAGCCTGGCCCCGATCGCGCTGAGCTCGAGACGATTCTCACCGCAGCAGCCAGGGTTCCCGACCACGGTAAGCTCGCGCCCTGGCGCTTCCTGGTTTTCGAAGGGGATGCCCAAGCTGCGCTCGGCGATGCCATCGCGACCGCCCTCGGCCAGGAGGACGAGACCAAGACGCCGGTGATGCTGAAGCGACTACGGGAGTTTCCGACCCACGCGCCAACCTTCGTCGTTGTGGCATCGACACCCGTGCCCGAATCGCGGATTCCGGTTTGGGAGCAGGTCCTCTCGGCGGGTGCAGCCTGCCAGAATCTGCTCAACGCAGCGGCCTCGCTAGGCTTCGCAGCACAGTGGCTCACAGGACCAGCCGCCTACAGCGCCGGCGTGCACGAATACCTCGAGCTTGGAGAGGACGACCGAATCGCAGGATTCTTCTTCATCGGCTCACCGGCCGAGAAGGCACTCATGGAGCGCTCCCGACCCGAACTTGATCGGGTCGTCTGCTGGCGCTAGCCGCCTCGCGCTTCCTCAGTAGGCCGGCTCGAGCCGGGTCTTCAGAGGCACTTCGTTCTTGACGGCAGGAATCGTCAGCAGGGAAACGAACGCCGCTGCGGCGCGAAGCTTGCACGTGAGTTGCTTGAAGCGCCGCCCATCCTTGGTGGCTTGAGCCAACTCGGCGTTGGCGCGCTGCAGCCGGCGGAGCGTCTTGATCCACCGCGGGTTCTCGATGTCGAGCGTGAGCGGAAACACCTGCTTCGAGATCTCACTGGTCTTCGTGAACACCGAATGCGCGTACCAGTCGGGATCGACGCCGAGGGCCTCGTGGAAGACCGGGCGCTGGTGATCGCGGATGAACATGGTGGCGTACACCGCAGTCAGGAAGAACTTGATCCAGAGCACGTTGATGCCGCGCGTCAGCTTGGGGTCGGTCTTCATGAGCAGCGCGAAGGCCTCGCCGTGGCCGAACTCGTCGTTACACCACTGCTCGAACCACTTGAAGATCGGATGGAAGCGGTGCTCGGGATTCTGCTGGAGATGCCGGAAGATCGTGATGTAGCGCGCGTAGCCGATCTTCTCGGACAGGTAGGTCGCGTAGAAGATGAACTTCGGCTGGAAGTAGGTGTATTTCTTCTTCTGCGTCAGGAAGCTCAGGTTGACCGCGATGCCGGCCTCGCGGAGCGCGTCATTGATGAAGCCCGCATGCCGGGCCTCGTCGCGGGCCATCAGCTGGAACAGGGTCGTGATGTCCTCGTTCGTGCCCCGCCGCTTCATTTCCTTGTACAGCACGCAGCCGGAGAATTCCGCGGTGCAGGATGAGACGAGGAAGTCGGTGAACTCGGCCCGGAGCGCCGGATCCATGCCGTCCCAGTCGATCTCGTCCCAGTCCTCGTTCTTCTTGAAGTGGCCCCGGTTGGGGTCCGACTTCATGCGGGCGATGAGCGCATCCCACTCTTCTCGCACCGGCGAGACGTCGATTGCATCGAGCTTGTCGAAGTCGGTGGTGTAGAAGCGCGGTGTCAGCAGCGTATCCTGCATGGCGACCGCGGTCGCGGATTCGCTGTCGACGATCGCCTGACGATAGTTGCCCGCGGCCAGGGCGTCCTCGACGCTTCGGGCATCTGCCGAGTGTTCGACGGGAGCTGGGTCGTGCAGGCTCATACTTGCACCTCTTCAGAGAAGGAGAACTCGCAGAGTTCCATGAATTCGAAGTCGCCGATCAACCGGGTCCAGAGCTGCTCGAGCCGGGAAGCCCGCGTGATCGTCGCAGTCCGCTTTTCGCGAACCACCTCACCGTAAGGTGCCAGCACAGGCTTGCCGTGCACCAATACCTCGTCGCCGGGGTTGATGACGGCACCGTTGAGAAACTTCACGTGCGCATGAAGGCTGTCGAAGCAGTGACTGACCTCCACCTCGCACGGCGCGGTCTCCAACTCTCGCGTGAACACTCCCATCTCGGCTTCTCCGCTCCGGCTCACCCTAGTGTAGCAGGAAGTTGACACAAGCGACGTACCTGTCAATTGACTACAAACAAACGTGAACGCAGCGTTGAAAGTTACGTGAATACAAATGATAATGATTCTCGTTAACATGAAATCGAGTCCTCAACCATGCAGCACGGCAAACGACCGCTGTCCGTCCGCGAACGTCTGCGACTGACGAAGCGGCGCATGGCGCAGGTGGCCACCGCGGAGCTCGCCACCCACAGCGCCTACCTCCGGCTCTCCCAGCTCGACGACTCGGAGGCACCGGCGGGCCTCGCGGCACTATCCAGGACCGCCCAGGAAGAGGACATGGATCACTACCGGCTGATGCGAGCAGGGCTCATCCGTCTGCGGGGGGTGCCGGTCCATCCTTCGCACCGCTTCGAACTCGAGCCCTGGATCCAGCACCGCTCACTGGACGAGCTACTTCGCTTCGTCCACAGCGCCGAAGCCGCCCTGATCCGGTGGTACCGGGAAATCTGTGCGCTGACGATAGAACTCGACTATCAGATCTTCGACCTGGCGTTCCGCAACCTCCAGGAGAACGCCCACCACCAGGCCGGCATCGCCAACCTGCTTGAGACGCCGCGCAGCGCGCAGTCTCACCACCCCGTTCGCGGGAGTCATTAGATGACGACATCGACCTTGCGCGCGGTCATTGCGCCGCTGCTGGCGCCGCTCAGCCGTCGGCTCCGCCGCCAGTCGATCGACGATCGGTTGATCGCGCTGCTGTTCTTCGTCGGCCTGCTGCTGATTCATCGTGCGCAACCGGAGCTGGCAGCGGTCATCGTCGAGACGCTCAGCGATGCTTACCTCGGCGTCAGCGCCTTCGTGGCGATGACGCTCGCCCTGTTCCATCTCCTGGACCGTCACCTCAAGACCTCGCTCGTTTCGCTGCTGAACGGTCGGCCTGCGGTCCAGGTCCCCTGCGCGGCGCTGCTGGGCGCCCTGCCCGGCTGTGGCGGCGCCATCATCGTGGTCACGCAGTTCGTCCATGGTCGGATGGGGTTCGGCGCCCTGGTCGCGGTCCTCATCGCGACGATGGGGGACGCCGCGTTCCTGCTGCTGGCGCGGGACCCGCAGGCCGCGCTCGTCGTGTTCACCGTATCGATCGGCGCGGGCATCCTTTCGGGCTATTTCATCAACCGCTTCGTTCCACAGGATCACCTGAAGGCGGAGCGGGCTCTCCGGAGCACCAATGACGCACCTGACCTCCAGATCCCGCTGGGCCTGCAGCGAGCGTTCTGGACGCTGCTCGCGCCCGGCGCGGTTCTGGGCCTTGCTGGTGCCTTCCAAGTCAGCGATTCGATCTGGACTTTCCTGGGGGTCGATCCGGCCGCTGAAACGTGGATTGGCTTCGCCGGCGCCATGTCCTGCGCTGCAATCTGGTTCAGCCAGCCGCTGAACTCCTGGACCGCACGCTTCGCCCGCTGCTCCGCCGCGCAATGCCCGATGGAATCGACGGCCGCGGAAACGAGCTTCGTGTCCGTCTGGGTGATGGTCGGCTTCCTGTGCTACGAGCTACTGGTCCACTTCGGCGGCGTCGATCTCCACAGCGCCTTCGCTAGTCTCGGCGCGCTGGCACCGCTGCTCGCGCTGCTGATCGGATTCATCCCGGGCTGCGGACCGCAGATCGTGGTGACAACGCTCTATCTCAACGGGGTCGTGCCCATGGCGGCCCTGCTGGCCAATGCCATCAGCAACGACGGCGATGCGCTCTTTCCCGCCATTGCGCTTGCGCCGCGCGCTGCGATCGTCGCCACGCTCTACAGCGCCGTTCCTGCCGCGATCGTGGGCTATCTGGCTTACTGGCTGGCGCTCTGACACACGAATGGGAGAAGCCATGAAAACGCAAGTCGAGCTCGGACCCGTTCAGGAGACGCTGCTCATCCCGCTTCTGGGCAGGGCCGTCGAGACCGCCAAACCCGACGGCATCCTCAAGGACACTCGAGCGGTCGAGATCGTCGAGGAGCTCGATTACGACTTCGACAAATGGCGCGGTGGGCCCAGCCTTCTCGGAGCCTGCATCCGGACGCTGATGTACGACCGGTTCGTGGAGACGTTTCTCCAGAAGCACCCGTTTGGCACCGTGGTGGAAATCGGTTGCGGGCTCAATACCCGGTTCGATCGAACCGACAACGGCACTGTCCGCTGGTTCGACCTCGATCTGCCCGACACGATTGCCTTGCGGCGTCGCTATTTCGACGAGACGCCGCGTTATCAAATGCTGGCCGGATCGATCCTGGACGACAGCTGGGTCCAACCGGTCCAGGACACGCCGGGCCCGTGGCTTTTCCTCAGCGAGGCCGTGCTGATCTATCTCGACGAGTCCGACGTGAAACGCGCTGTCGAGCAGCTGGTGGCGTCGTTCCCCAACGTCACCCTCGTCGTCGACACGGCCAACGCAGCCATGGTCGACTCGCAGGGCAGCCACGACGCCATGCAGCACCTACCCCAGGAGAGCTGGTTCCGATGGAAGTGCGAGCGTCCCGAAATCGTCGAGCAGTGGGCTTCCGGTTTGAAGCTGGAGCAATCGTTGACCTTCGCCGACATCGACAAGCAGACTGCGAGCAAGCTCCCTCTGAAGTGGCGCCTGCCACTGCGTCTGGCACCCTGGTTCTTCCGGCGCCGGGTCGATGGCTACCGGCTCAACCTCTTTACCGACCACCGAGCCGGGTGAGCACCATCGAGGGCGTGTGCGCCGTTTCAGCGTTCGCGATCCCAACGGTAAGGGGATTCCACTGGCAACAGAGTGTGCGAATTCCAAGAGGGAAAAACGCTGATGGCAAAGGAAGAAACAGAAGCGGTGAAGCGCCGCGACAGCGGCCTGCTGCAGCCCGTCGATGACGAGGTTCGGGCCGAGGCTCGAAACCTGATCCGCACGGCGCGCCACGGCGCGCTGGCGCTGCTGGACGACGAAGGCTGGCCATCAGTCGCGAGGGTTGGCCTGGCAGCGGACTGCAACGGGCAGCCCATCTTTCCGGTGTCATCGCTTTCCGGCCGCGTCGAGCTCATGGGCCGCGATCGACGTGCTTCGCTACTGGTCGGTGACCCGCGCCGCGGCGATCCCCTGGCGCACCCGCGCCTCACGCTCAAGGGCAAGGTCTTGCGCATGACGGATGACGACCACGAACGCGCGCGCCGTCGCTACCTGTCGCGACACCCCAAGGCGAAGCTTTACATCGACTTCAAGGACTTCTCTCTCTGGCGGCTCGTGCCGGAAAGTATCGCCTTCAACGGCGGCTTCGGCCGCGCCTACGCGATGCAACCCGATGATGTCGAAACGAAAGCCGCCGCCTGGGAGGACTGGCACGCCATGGAAGGCGGTGCCGTCGAGCACATGAACGATGATCACGACGACGCCGTGCGGCTCTACGCGACGGTCCTGCTGGGCGCCCCCGACGGGGCATGGCGACTGACCGGAATCGATCCGCAGGGGATCGATCTCGCCCTCGGTGACGACCACCGGCGGCTCGAGTTCGATGCACCCCTTGCGGGCGCCGAGGCGGTCCGGCCCGCGCTCGTCAAGCTGGTCAAGGTGGCCCGAAAACAGGCGGAAGCCTGAGCGGTTACTCGGCGTTTCGGGCGAGTTCGGCAGCAGCGGGCGCCCGATTGCCGCCGTTCCGGATCGCCGGCGGTTGCGCCCAGACGCTGTTTGGATCGCCCTGTGCGACGCGCTTCTGCACCGCCTGCCCAATGCGCCAGAAACAGACGGCACCAAGTACCGCGAGCACGTTGATCGTGTAGATCTCCCACTCACCGATGGACGCGCTGCGCCAGGGCGGCGGTCCAGGAAGACCGCATCGAAGAGTGGAATCGCGGCCGGGTCTGCGCCTCCTTCAGACCTGTATCGCTTGTCGACACGTTGCTCGCCGCTGGGTTCGACGCTCATGCCGTGGCGACAGAACCCGGCGTCCACGAGGCCTTCGTCGCTCTTCGCCTGCAGATCTGAACGCTCACTTCGTTGCGATCCTAAATGATAATGATTATCATTACTTTCCATCAAGGAGGATGAAACGACCATGAAAACGCGAGCGTTCCTGATTGTCCTGGCATTGGCTTCGTTGACAGCGCTGCGAACGCCCGAGGTCCGGGCGCAGACCAGTGCGAACGAGGAGGAAGAGACGATCGCACTGGAAGAGGTTGTCGTGGAAGGTCGGCATCTGAGGAACTACCTGGAGAACTCCGCCTCCACCGGCGTCGGACTCGATCTCTCGCTGATCGAAACGCCCGCCTCGATCAGCGTGATTACCCAGGACATCCTGCAGGATCAGCAGGTCAACAACGTCGACGATGCGCTGCGAAACGTCGCGGGTGTGACCAAATTCAAGACCGGGAACGGCGGCGAGGAGAAATTCTCGATCCGGGGCTTCGATGCGTCCCAATCGATCTACAAGGATGGCGCGCGGATCAACAACGCGCTGAACGCCTCGAACATTCCCTCGACGGAAACGGCGAACATCGAGCGGATCGACGTCCTCAAGGGTCCCTCGGCCCTGCTCTACGGCCAGGGTGAACCGGGCGGGATCATCAACTACGTGACCAAGCGCCCGGAGTTCGAACGGAGCACGCTCGTGGAGTTCCTCGCCGGCAGCGACAGCTTCTACAAGTTCGAGGGCGACACGACCGGTGCGTTTGGTGACAGCCAGCAATGGGCTTACCGGATCGTCGCCGCGGTCGAAGACTCCGGCAGCTTCCGCGATGAGGTCGAGCGCGACCGGGTGCTACTGAATCCGTCCATCACCTACCAGCCGCAACCCGGAACCCGCCTCGTTGCGAGCTTCGAGTACATCGACGACGAGTACACGCAAGACCGCGGCCAGGTGCTGGACGGTAACCTGATCGAAGGCTACTTCTACTCGGGACGCCAGAACGCGGATCAGTTCTATGGCATTCCGAACTGGAATCGCAATACGACGGCCGAGTCGGAGCGCTGGCATCTCTACGGGGAGCATCAGATCAACGACTGGTGGCGGATCGAAGCGACCTACGCACAGACCGACAACGACAAGACCAACGTCGACTCCTCGCCCCAATTCATCGATTTCGCCACGGGCGCGGTCATCGGGCCGGCCGGGAGTCCCGTTGAGAATCTGGTGCCGATCCAGGTGCGACAGACGGTCGGCACCGGCGAGACCGATCAGTTCACCCTTCGAAACTACCTTGACTTCGACCTGGGTGGAACCCGGCACCAGGTGCTGGCGTCCTTCGATCAGGAAGATTTCTTCACCCGTTCCACCAGCTTTCGCGGCGATCGGCCCGTCATCTTCAACGTGGCGACCGGTCAGTACTTCAGCCAGTTCCTGCCCTCGGAGCTCGAAGACCCGGACGTGATCACACCGACGGAGTCGATCGCCTTCTTCCTGAACAACCGCGGCACGTCGGTCAACAGTGAGTTCGAGCAGTGGGGTATCAACCTCGTCGACTACATCACCTTCAACGACAACTGGAGCTTGCTCTTCGGCCTGCGCTACACCGACTTCGAGGACACCCGCAGCGACTTCGAGGAGGACGACCTCAGCGGCCGAGGCGGGATCATCTATTCGCCTTCCGAAACCCTGTCGATTTTCCTCAGCTATTCCCAGGGATTCACACCGGCTGGCGGCGTCCTTGTTCTCGACGATCGAGCGGTCGACGCAGAGACCTCCGAGTCGATCGAACTCGGCTTCAAGTGGTCGCTCTTCGACGACGAGCTCCTGCTGACGGGCACGTTGTACAGCGTGGACCAGAACGACCTGCCGTTCGTCGCCAATCCCACCGACGACATGGGCAACCCCACGCCGCCGGCGGACATCCGCTTTGCCAACATCGGTGAGGTGTCGAGCGCGGGCCTCGAACTCGAGGCGGTCGGACAGCTCACGGAGCGCTGGCGCATCCAGGCTGGCTATGCCTACGTCGACAACGAGATCAAGCGCGGCGGCACCGCAGCGTTCGGCGCGGTGCTACCCGAGGGCAACCGCTTGCCCGGCATCGCGGAGCACAGCGTGAACCTCTTCACCTTCTACGAAATCCCGCTCGCCGGCGGTGATCTCGGCCTCGGCGGTGGCCTCTTCTACCAGGACGACGTATTCATTAGTACGGAAAACCGGGCGCAGTACGACGGGTGGACCCAAGTCGATCTGGCCGCCTACTACCGCACCGGTTCGTGGAAAGCACAGATCAACGTGCGGAACATCACCGACGAGGAGTATCGACTCGCGCAGGCGCTGACGACCAGCGATGCCTTTGCGGCCATTCGCGTCGGCACGGCAGTACCGCGAACGGTCATCGCCTCAATCGCCTACGAGTTCTGACCGCACCGCGATGATCGAGGACGCGCTGCAGGCCATCGGTCTCGCCTCGGTCGCGTTCACCGTGATCGTCGTGAGCTCGTTCGTCTTCGCCCGGGAGGTTCATCTCCCGGAAATTTCACGGGGCGCCGTCAGGCCAAGCGCCACGCCGCAGACCGTGTTCTGGCTCGGGTTGATCGTGCTAAGCGTCATGGGATCCGGGGTTGCCGCAGCAGCCTGGATCAGCGTTCACCACGACGCTGCCTTCTGGCAGCTCTTTCTCGTCGCTTACGGCGTTCAGGTCGCCATCAATCTCGTCGATCTCGTGATCATCGACCTGGCGATTTATACCTGGTGGTATCCGCGTTTCATGCGCTTCGAGCCCTATCCGCCGCTCCACGACACCGGATACCACGCGCGCGCTGCGCTCCGCGGCATCTCGCTGATAGGAATTCCCTTTTCCCTCGTTGCGGCCGCGATCGCGATGTTCCTGGGGCGCTGACGCCCGCAAGACATCAAGCGAGCAGGCGGAAGAACGTCACGTACAGGCCGAGGTGGAGCACAAGGTTCGTGATCAGCAGCCACCGCCTGCGCAGGCGGAGCGCCAGCGATGACGTCACCAAGAGGCCGCAGGTCAGCGCCAGATAGGTCTGGGCGCGTCCTGCATAGCCGATCCAGGGCGGAACGCGGATGACGACATAGGCGAGATAGAACGCCATGATCGCGGTCACGTTGAGCGCGAAGAGCAGCGCTGGCGTCAGCACGGTCTCGTCGAAGTGATTCGGTTTGGGACGCTCAGGCATTCGTCGACGGGACCAGACGTGCGCGCACCGAGCGGTACAACCCGCGAACGATGAAGAATAGCAGCGAACCATAGACGGCCAGCAGAACGAGCATGGCCGGCACGACCGGCCCGAGGTTGAGCTGCATGATCGCCAGCAGCACGCACGTCCCGACGATTGCGCCGGTCCAGCGCCAGACCACCACACTGGTTGGCAGGATCGTCCGGGCCTCCCGGCGACGCTTCTGCGTCCGCTCGAGGTAGACCACGAAGCCCGCGAGCGACAGGAAGCCCGAAGTCAATCCGAAGAACGAGTAGACGAATTTCATGGCAAGGCCGCCATAGTCACCGAAGTGGACCGCCTCCTGCACGTAGAAGAGCTTGTCGCCGAAGCCTGCGGCGCGGATGTCGTAGCGATGCAGTTCCTCGAGTCCCGTCTTGTCCAGGGTCAGCGAAAAGCTGTTGCGCTCGTAGGCCTGTCCGGGCACATCTCCCCGAATTCCAACGGTGCGACTCCCGTCGCGAGAGGGAATCAGGAAACGCGGCACGAGTTCTGGAAAGAGCCGCTGACTGGCCGCCATCACCGCTGGATAGTCGACCGCTGTGGCGATGTCGACTTCAGCCGTCAGGGGCTTTTCCGCCCGCACGAACCCACCAGGCCTGGCGTCAAGCACGAGGGGCTGCAGATACACCTGAAGTCCCAGCCACGCGCCGGTGATCGCAACCATCAGATTGAAGGCGAGCGTGGCCACGCCGATCAACTTGTGCCAGTCCGCCATCTTGACGCGGATGTTCTTGCTGCGAACGGCCGCGAAAAACTGCTTTTTCATGAACCGGCCGTAGATGAGCAGGCCCGTCACGGTCGACACGAGCAGCGCGATGCCGGCGATACCCACGATCTGACGGCCGAATACGCTTTCGTAGAGACGCACATGGACCTGGCGCAGGAAGTAGGCCAGCGTCCGGGTATAGTCTCGCTCGCCGAGGATCCGCCCCGAATAGGGATCGATGAACACCTCGATCTGCTCGAATCCGAACCTCTTGCGCAGGAGGAAACGAAGGCGCCAGGTTTCCGTGGGCGACAGGGGCGGAAAGGTCTGGCTGTGATGTTCCGGACCATGCTCGGATCGCACCGCCTCGATCCGCTCTGCGATGTCGACGGTGACTGCGGCGGGAGCGACCGAGAAGAGCTGCGGATTCAGCGCGCGGTCCAGTTCCTCCTTAAATAGCGCGGCAACGCCGGTGAGGCTGAGCGCCGCGATGACGATCCCCGCATAGAAGCCGACCCACGCGTGAATGGTCCAGAGCTTGCTGCGTGAGCCGGCGCTCCGCTTGCGGAGCTCGGTCGTTGCGCCCGCGGCCACGCCCTACTCCAGGTTTTCCGCGATGCGCCAGAGTACGCCCGCGGGGTCGATCATGACGAAGTCGCGCATGCGCCAGGGCCGCTCCTCGACGCCCGTGATCCGCACGCCGTAGCGTCCCGCAATGTTCCGCTCCCGGAGTTCGTTCCACCAGGCGTCCACGTCCTCGACCAGCACATGCACCATGGTGTTCTCTGCGTGCGCCTGGACGTAGAAGTCCTGCAGGAGAAAGCTCGTGCCGCCCCGATGAAAATACGCAATTCCGTCGGTATCCGAGGCCAGCGTGAAGCCGACGTCCTGGTAAAAACGCTTTGACCGCTCGAAATCGCGCGCCGGAATAAATGGCTTGAGTTCGATGATTTCAAGCCTGCTCATGGCGATGATCCGGATCGGGCGCCGTGACCGGCAGACGCGCAGTGAGGGAGGAGGAAGGGGGTGCTGGCGTCGGGGGTTGCGCCGACCTGGAGCGCGCAGCCGTATACGTCCGAAAGCACTTGGTCAATCATGACCTCCTTCGGCGTCCCCGTGGCAACCGGGCGACCCTCGCGCATGATCGTGACCCGATCCGCGTAAACCGCGGTAAGGTTCAGATCGTGTAGCACGGCCACCACCCCGCCGCCCGCGCGAGCGTAGCGCGTGACGATATTCATGACCTCCAGCTGATGCGCGATATCGAGGCTCGAGATCGGCTCATCAAGCAGCAGCCAATTCGGGCCGCGATCGTCAACCGGTTCCCAGACCTGCACCAGCACCCGAGCAAGCTGGACCCGCTGCTGTTCGCCGCCGGAGAGTTCCTGGAAGAACCGCGCGGCGTAGCCGCAGAGTCCGACCGCGGCCAGCGCGCGAAGCGGCAGGTTGTCGTCATCCGCATGCGCGCCGCTCAACAGACCCATGCGAACCACTTCGATCACGTTGAAGGGAAAAGCCAGGGTCGTCGCCTGGGGCAATACGGCTCGGCGCGAGGCCAGTTCCCAGCCCTTGGCGGTAGCCACATCGAGACCCGCGAGCTCCACCCGTCCCGTGTAGTCGACCTCGCCGGTAATTGCTCGCATGAGCGTGGTCTTGCCAGAGCCGTTCGGACCGACGATGGCCGTCACCTCGCCGGCCTTGGCCCGGAAGTCGACCCCATCCAGGATCGTGGCGCTGCCGTAGGAAACGCTGACCTTCTCGGCGACGATACTCATAGGTCGACGAGACCGCGACGTCGCAGGAGAATCCAGAGGAAGACTGGAGATCCGATGACGGCGGTAACGATGCCGATCGGGAGCTCCGCCGGCGCCACGACGGTCCGCGCCATGATGTCCGCGAGAAGCAGGAGCGTTGCGCCGAGCAGGGCAGCGTTCGGAAGAAGTGTTCTGTGATCGGGCCCCGTGGCGAGCCGTAGGAGGTGCGGCACGACGATACCGACGAAGCCGATGCCGCCGGATACGGCGACTGCGGCTCCGGAGGCCGCAGCAACGCTCAGGATAGCGCCGTTCTTCAACGCCTGGACGTTGATCCCGAGGTGATGCGCCGTTGCCTCCCCCAGCGCAAGTCCGTTCAGTCCACGGCTCAGGAAATGGGAACCGGCGAGCGCGAGGACGATCAGTGGACCCGCCACCATGACCTTGGCCCAGGTTGCCCCGGCGAGGGATCCGAGCCCCCAGAAGGTGAGGTCACGAAGCTGCCGATCGTCCGACAGATAGATCATCACACCGGTGATCGCCGCCGCCAGCGCCCCGAGGGCGATGCCGGCGAGCAGCATGGTGGCTACTGACGTCCTGCCGCGACGCGTGGAGACGCGATACAGGATCATCGTGGAAGACCAGGCTCCGACGAAAGCGGCGAGTGGCACTAGCCAGTTGCCGACCCAGTCCTGCAGTACGACCGGTAGCATGCCCCCGAGCACGATCGCCAGGACAGCACCGAGGCCCGCGCCGGCACCGACCCCGACAAGGCCGGGGTCTGCGAGGGGATTCCGGAAAAGCCCTTGCATGACTGCCCCGGAAACGGCGAGAGCCATGCCAACGAGGATACCCAGAATCAGACGTGGCGCTCGGATGTCCCAGAGCACCACCTGTTCCATCTGGCTCAGCTCCGTGCCCGACAGCAGCTTGCCGACGACCGCTGCAAGAGAGGTACCCGACGCGCCTGACGTCAGGCTGATCACGCTCACGACCGCGAGAATAAGTCCAAGCCACACGTGCATGCGGCGCGCGCCGGCCCGGCGATCGATGACCGTAGCGACAACAGCGGACATCTAGCCGTCCCCGTACAGAGCCCCGGAGAGGGTCGAAATCGCCTGGGGCGTCCTGGGCCCGAAGCCGAGCAGCAGAAGCCCCGGTATCCGGATCACGTTGCGGTCTCGCCCGGCCGGCGTCGAGGCGATCGCAGGGATCGAGAACAGTTCGTCGTCGCCCGCATGCGCTCCATCGCGCGCCATCATCAGAATGACGTCTGGTGCAGCCACCGTGATCGCTTCGTCGCTCATCAGCTTGTAGCCCTGGAAGTCGCGGGCTGCATTGACGCCGCCCGCCATGGCGATGATGCCTTCCGCTGCCGTGTTCTCACCGCCGGCCATCACGCGGCCACCGCGGGTGCTCAGCACGAAGAGCACGCGCTTGGGCGCGGACGAGGCCTTTGCGCTCGCTGCGGCCTGCGCCTGGGCTACCGCGAGCTCCGCCTCGATTCGCGCGGCGTAGCTGGCAGCGATATCGGGCACTTCGAGGGCCTCGCCGACGGCGATGATCTTGTCGACGATGCCGCTGGCAGAATACGTCTCCGGAATGATCACGAAGCGGACGTCCGCTGCCTCAAGGATATCGATCGTTTCCTGGGGACCGGACCCCTCCTCGGCGATGATCAGCCCGGGATCAACGGAGAGCACGCCTTCCGGCGACAGAGCGCGCATGTAGCCGACGTCGGGCAGAGCCTCGGCCTCCGCCGGCCAGGTGGACGTGGAGTCGCGAGCCACCAGGCGGTGCGCCTGATCCAGGCCGAATACGATCTCGGTCAGGGACCCGCCGATGGACAGGACGGGCTCCTCCTCGGCGGCGCTGGCAACGGCGACCCCGCCCAGGTAAAGGCAGAGAGCGAAGGATAGTCGGGAACATCGGAGGGCTAGGTGGCCTCGCATCAGCATTACTCGTCTTAGACCCCTCACAGTGTAGCGCCTCAAATGTAAATGAGATGCATTCGCAATAATGAACCCGAGCGCCGGATTGACTGCCGTCACTCTCGTCAGGGTCGAGGTGCAGCTTTGCCGAACTGGTTTTCGGGCGCCAGATTCTCTCGACGTTGACAAATTCGAGCAATAATGAGAATCACTTCTGCTGGTAGCGGAGGCTCCGGCGTGGCGTTTCGGGACATCTTTCGGGCGCCCTGGCTCGTCTCGAGCCGCGCATCATTCTGGTATCCTTGCGAACGAAATGGGAATCAATAGCAATAACCGCGCACGCACCGTGGGCAGATGGGTCATTTCCGGTCCGCTGGCTTTGATCGCAGCGCTTCTGGCCATGGCGGCCTCGCCGTTATTCCTGCCGAAGGGCAATGCGGGCGTCGACAACATCGTGATGCCGATCGTCCTGTTTCCGCTGTATTGGGCCGCAACGTTCTTCTACAGCGTATTGGACGAACGCGTCTGGCGGGCCGGCCTCGTGCTGGTCGGATTGACGGGTACCTGCGGCTTCGTGGTTTTTCGCGCTGTCACCGGAGCCTGAGTCCCGTCGGCTCGCCTCCGAAGGAAAGGAGACTCATCGATGAGCATGGTCAATCAGGATCGGACGAAGCGCCTCGTGGCGATCCACGGCTGGTCCGGCACCGTGCTGGGCCTGTTCCTCTACGTGGTCCTCCTGACCGGAGCGATCTCCGTATTCGCGCTCGAGATCGGACAGTGGTCTTCGGGCGGCACGCGGAGCGAAACGCCGCTTGATCAGCCACTGGACGCAAGGCTGCGGGAGCTGGCCGGTTCGGTGGACGCCGAGTATCGGGACGAAGTGACGGTATTTGCAACGTCCAGCGGCGTCATCCAGGCGTTCTTCCACACCCACACGCAGAACGACAGCGGTCAGATCGAGGACATCGGAGTCCGCTTCGACCTCGATCCGAAATCTTTGAATATCCTGCACCGCCATGAAGGTTTTCGCTCGGAATTACCGGAAGACCAGGAAGGCGCGCTGGACGAATTCATTACACATCTTCACATCAATCTGCACGCGCCGAATCCCTGGGGGCTCTACGCGACAGGCCTGCTCGGCTTCGTGATGCTTATCGCGGCCATCTCGGGCCTGATCATGCACAAGCACGTCATCAAGGACATCTTCGTCGCCCCGCGCAGGTCCAGCGCGCTCCTGAAACGAAAGGACGCCCACGTGCAGGCAGGGAGCTGGGGGCTTCCCTTCGGATTCCTCCTCGCCTTCACCGGTACCTTCTTCAGCTTCGCTGGCGCCCTCGGCATCCCCATCCTGGCGATGGTCGCGTTCGGGGGCGATCAGGAAAAGCTGATCGAGACCGTCGTCGGGTCCGCAAAGGCCGAGGATGCCACGCCCGCCACGCTCACCGATATCGACGCCGTGCTCGCGCACTCCATGGAGCAGGCCGAGTCGGAGCCGCTGTCGCTCGTTATTTCCCATTGGGGCCGCGCGGACGCCTCCATTCAGGTTTTCCACGCCGCCGCCGAGGGGAACCTCAACGGCGATAACTACACCTTCGACGGCGCGACCGGTGAGTTTCTCGGCATCAAGCCCTTGATCGGCACGGAGCCCTCGCTGGGCGCCGACATTCTGGGGCTAATGGGCCCGCTCCACTTCGGCACCTTCGGCGGCCTGCTATCGAAGCTCGTGTGGTTCTCGCTGGGCCTGGCCGCCTGCTACATCACGCTTACCGGCCTTCAGCTCTGGGTGGAGCGGCGAAAGGAAAGCCGCGCCTGGGCCTGGATGAATCAAGCCATCGTGACCGTGGGCTACGGCACAGGCGTGGCGCTCGCCACCGCCGCCATCGCTTTCTTTGTCTCGCTACCGTCCGGCGCGACCCACGCCTGGACGGCGAACGGATTCCTGATCGGCGCCGGCATGAGCATCTTCATCGGGCTCGTCGTACGCGGAACCGAGCGCGTTGGCAAGGTGCTGGGAGCATTGCTCGGCCTGAGCCTGCTGGTCATTCCCGTCGCTCGACTCGTGGGTGACGGACCGGGCTGGATGACGCTGTTCGAGCGCGGTCAGGCCGTGCCGATTGGCATGGATATCGCCATGGTTCTCGGCGCAGCAGCCGTGGTGCTCCTCGCATTTCGCGACAAGCCCTCAAAGCCGGCCCGCAAGAAAGTGGAAGTCGGCGCAGAGCTTGTCGCCGGGTGAGCACGCTGCTGTTCTTCGTGGGTGCCGCCGCGATCAGCATGGCGGCGCTGGCAGCCCTGCGGTCCCGCGATCCCAAGCGGCTGCGGGTCTTCCGGGCTTCCGGCACGCCGTCAAGCCGCTCGCTGCGAGTGCTGCTCTGGTCCGCGTTCCTCGCACCCGGCTTGGGACTCCTGATGCTGGGACAGGCCAGTGCCTTCCTGAGCTGGAGCGGGGCCGTGCTGGTCGCCGGCTGGATTCTCGCTGCCCGCCCCGCGGCCGCTCTGGAAAGCTAGCTAGCCCGCCGCGCCGCAGCCCGGCTTTCGGGTGCAAGCTCGCCCTCATCCGCTCGCTCCGGCCCGCCGGGTAGCGGGGACATCCACGGGGCACGATCCGGCATTGACCGCGTGATTGCAGCAACCAATGTCATTGGCGGCGGCGTCGAGAGAAACAGCGAGACGTTCAGCCTGAACGCTTTCGCCGAGGGCACCGATGACGCGTCCGTCCGCACCTTCCCGGGCCACTGAACCTACATGAAGGGTAGCTTCACCGTCTCGGGTCGAGGCGTCACCGATGATCGGCGACGGGGCATCGGCGTGATGCCCCATCGACACTCGGTCCCGGTCTGGGCGGTGGTCAGAAGTTCAGGTTGACCGTAAAGTCCAGCCGGCGGGGCTCGCCACGGTTGATGAAGGTGATGAAAGTGGACTGCGTCAGATAGTCTTCGTCGGTCAGATTCTTCACGCCCAGCGTCATCGCGAGCGGCCCCCAGTCCGTGCTCGTCCGGTAGAACAGGCTCGCATTGTGGACCGTGTAGGACGGCAGCTCCGTCGTGCTCGGGCCCACGAGGCCCTGGAGCGTGGTCGAGTCCGTGTAGTCGACGCCGTAGCCGAAGCCGAGGCCCTCCGCGCTGCCGCCCTGGAACATGTAGGTCGACCACAACGACAGCTTGTTCTCGGGCACCCCGGGGAATGCCTGGCCCACACTCTGGCTGCTGGAACCGGCGTTGAGCACCTCGGTGTCCGTATAGGCGTAGCTCAGGAACATGTCCCAGCCCGGGGCCAGGTTACCCACCACGTCGAGTTCGAAGCCCTCGCTACGCTGTTCGCCGACCAGCTCCGAAACATTCGGATCGACGGCCGACGGCACGATGACGTTCTCCTTGGTGAGACGGTAGATCGCCGCACTGCTGGAAAGCCGACCGTTGAACCATGACTTCCTCAGGCCCAGCTCGTACTGGTTGCCTTCCTCGGGATCCGTGAGCGGCGTGCCGTTGGCATCGACGCCCGAGGAGAAAGGCGGCCGGAAGGACTCGGAGTAGCTGCCGAAGACGCTCAGCGTATCGGTCAGGCCATAGAGCGCGCCGACCCGGGGCAGGAACTTGTCGTCGCTCGCATCGTTGTTGGGAAAGTTCCGCAGCACCTCGTACTCGCCCTTCGCCCAGCGCAGGCCCAGCATCAGCGTCAGATCGATCTCCTTGAACTCGATGATGTCCTGCACGTTGAGACCGTAGTTGGTGACCCGCCAAAGCTGGTTCCCGAAGTCCGGCGAGTCGAAATCGGTCCGGTGCGGGTAGTCCACGACAACCGGATCGAACACGTTCGACGGCGGCGCCGAGGCCACGAGACCCGGGGGCAGCGGGAACGGCAGCGGGAAGAGCGGACCGCCCACGTCGAAGAAACCGTTGTTGAAGACCTCGGCTTCGGAGTAGTTCAGGCCCACGGTGAAGTTATGGGTCATGGCCTCGGTCTCGTGGGACCAGAGCAGGTGGGAACCCACGTAGTAGCTCTCCGCCTCACGCTGCTGGTCGAAGACACCACGGCTGATGTCGCCCGTTGCCGGATTGAACCCGACGTTCGGTATCGGCAGGAGGAACCCGATCGCGCCGAGGTAGCCCGAGTTACCGAGCTGCAGGCCCTCGTCGTTGTAGCCGGCCTGAACCAGGAGCGTCATGTCGTCGGAAAGCTCGTGGTCGACCTCCAGCTGGATGGCTTTCTGCTCCTGGTCCGAGTAGTCGTTGGCGAAACCGAAGTAACGCTCCACGGGGGTATCGATGATGGCCTGGGTCGTCGGATCCACCGCGACATTCGTCGACACGGGATTGGCGTCGACGGAGATGTATTCGGCCTTGAAGTAGACGTCGGTACGATCGGTTGGCGACCACGCAAGCTGGATGGCCGGCGCCAGCTTCTCGTAGTAATCGAAGTCGATGAAGCCTTCCGAGTCCTCCCACCCCAGCGTGAAGCGGTAATTGAGGTTCTCGGTGACGGCGCCCGTGGCGTCGAAGTCGGCGCGGTAGCTGTCGAAGGATCCGATGGAGCCGTTGAAGGCGTAGGCCGCCTCGGCCTGGGGCCGCTTGTACACGAAGTTGATCACGCCGCCGGGCTCCGAGCTCCCGTACAGCAGCGCCGAAGAGCCCTTGAGGAACTCGATCCGCTCGATCGCCGAAACGTCCGCCGGCGGCGCATTGGGGCTTACCGTGGGCTGGCCATTGACCAGGTAGGAGACATGACCGCTCGCGTCCTGGGCAAAGCCCCGAATGATGAAACCGAAGGATCGCGAGCTGTGACTGTTGGCGTTATTCACGCTCGCGTTAAGCAGTACTGCTTCATTCAGTTCGGTGATCTGCCGCGAGTCCAGCAGATTCCGTGAGATCACGGAAATGTTCAACGGGATGCGATCGATGCTCACCGGCGTCAGCGTCGCTGCGCTCGCGTCCTTCACCAGGAACGGCTGGCTTTCCCCGGTAATAGTCACGGGCTCCAGATCGACCGCCTCTCCGTCCTCATCCGTAGCGGAGGCGTCCTGACCGAAGGCCGCCCCGGACAGGCCACCGAGGCAGAGGGTGCCGGTCAGAAGCGCGAATCGGATTGCGTTCGTCAGCGTCTGCTGGGGTGTAGTCCAGAGATCGAAGGTGCGGGTCATGGGGTGACGCTCGTCCAGAAATGTTCAAAAAGTGTAAAGGCGAGCTGGAATGCATTCAACACGAATAGCAATCATTCGCATTAGTATTTCTAAGGCTTCACGCGCTGCCTGCAACTCGCACATGAACCAGCCCGCCTGCCAGCTTTCGCCGCAGGCCAGGGATCAGGCCGAGCAGCTTGAACATCGGTGTGCGCCGGGGATACGGATCGGCGTAGGTCTGGACCCTCAAGACCTCGAAGCCCAGCGACCGGCAGAACGCCCCCACCTCCGCAACGGAGATTCCCCAGGGCATGGGCGGCGCCTCGTAGGTCGGCGTTACGGCAAAGCCCTCGAGGGTCCTGCGGGAAAAGAACGGCGGAATCGTGTCGAAGAAGAGTTCCGCGCCCGGGAGCCGGGAGGCGATGGCCGTAAGCAATCCGACCACCTCATCCCTGGTGAAATACATGAGGAGCCCGAGGGCGGCAATGAAGACGGGGCCCGGCGCCTGGGCCTTCACCCACCCGTGGTCGAGGGCAGAGATCGGGAAGCGCGCCTCTTCCGCGGCGCCGGGAACGAGCTGCGCCCGCAGCGCCAGCGCTTCCGGCAGGTCTACGCTGGTCCAGCGGTCAACAGGAAATCCGGTACGCAGCCGGGTGCTGTCGACCCCCTCCCCCAGCGAGATCACGCGGGCCGCGTCGCCGGCCTCGCGTTCATGCCGTCGGATCAGATCATCGCAGACCCGGGACCGGATCGCGTGGAAGACCGAAGGCTCACCGAAGCTCGCTTCGAAGTCGTAGTCGAGCGCCTCGACGAGGTCGATCGACCAGGGATCGTCGATCAGGGAGTCCGGACGCCGCGCCTCGCAGGCCCGGTTCCAGAGCGGCCAGAGCATGGTCTCCGGCACGCCCGAGAGGGCGGGGTCGAGGCGAGTGGACGCGGCATCCGCTCCCATGGCGGTTTCCCTCAGAAGACGACGTCGAAGGTGAGCGTCACCGCGCGGCCCGGACCGGAGAAGATCCGACCCGGGATAAACGTTGCCTCACCGGGCGGGATGTACTCTTCGTTGAAGAGGTTCGTGATCTGTGCGCCGAAGCGCATGCTGTCGTTGATCCGATAGTCCGTCCCGACATCGACCAGCGTGTAGGACTCCGCCGGATTTGCGTCCGTCCCCGCGTCGAACCCCTCGTCGCGATCGCCCGAATAGAACAGCTGCCCGAACACATCCCACTTCCGGGAGATCTGATAGCGGGGCTCGAGCGTGACCTTGACCGGCGGGACGACCTGGGTGCTCAGATCGATCTGGTTTCCGTCGTCATTGGGATCGATCTCTCCTTCGACCCACGTGAGCGAGCCACCGACGGAGAAGCGGTCGGTGACGAACCATGTGCCGGAGGCCTCGAGGCCGTAGATCTCGACCGGCGCACGATTGCGGAGCGCCAGGCCGGTTGCGGGGTCGATGCCGACGGTCGCCTCGAAGTTGGACTCCGTGTAGTAGGCAGCGGCCGCGTAGACGAAGTCGCCGACGCTGCCGCGCAGCCCCACCTCGACGCTGTCGGTGATGACCGGCTCCACCAGCGCCGAGTCGGAAACGGGTACGCCGGGCGGAACATTGTTGCCGACGAAGCCGAGGGACGGAATCGTGAAGCCCTCGGAGTAGTTGGCGAACAGGACGGTCCTTTCCGTGAGATCGTAGTTCAGGCCCACGTTGTACGAGAAATCATCGGCCGTACCCGAGCCGCCAGGACGCTCCCCGCGCGGAAACTGGAAGGCGAAGACCACGTCGTAGGGACCGATCACCTCATAGTCGAACTCGTCCCAGCGAATGCCGCCGGACAGCGAGAGACGATCCGTGACGCTGTAGCCCGCCTCCACGAAGAGGCCGATTGCGTCCAGCGTGTAGGGCGGCCGCTGAATCGCCTGGGTTGCGCCGTCGAAGAAGCCGGTCTCGTCGAAGCCGTCCTCCGTGGAAATCGGCAGCAGGCTGTCGCTGTCGGCGTCGTTGTAATCGACGCCGGTGGCGATGTTCCAGCCGTTGTCGAAGGAACGCGTGAACTGGCCCCGGAAGCCGAACTCCTCGACCTCCTGGCCGGTCTGCCAGAGCCCCGGGAAGATATCGGGGAACGGACCGCCGAAGCGGTTCAGCAATGCCCGGATGTCGCTGCCCGGATTCAGGAACTCCGACTCGCTGTAATAGAGCTGCGTCGACAGGCGGCCGCCGAGGAAGTCGTCGTGCGTGTAGTCGAGGCTCCCATAGAAGAACTCGTTCGTCGGCGGGCTGCCGTAGGAGAACGGGAATGCCACCTCCGAGGCGACGATCGTCCCGTCACCTGCGTCGGTGCGGGCCAGCTCGAAGCTCCGGTCCTGGTAATCGAGCTCGGTGCTGTTGAGGGTCAGGGTCACGGCTTGATCGTCCGTCAGCTCGAGCCGCGCCTTGCCGAACAGGGTGATGTCATCGACGAACTGGCTTCGACCGGTAAGGAGATCGCCCTCGGCGCGATAGATCCCGCCCTGATCGTCGTAGCTCGCGTAGCCATAGACGCTCAGGCGATCGGACACCGCGCCGCTGAAACTGCCGTAGATCTTGGTCTGGAAGCCATCGCTGTCGAAGTTGTCCTCCCCCGTCGCGTAAGCGGTGAACTGCGTTCCGATGTTCCAC
>JBCCZC010000041.1:0-22455 GCA_039188505.1 Pseudomonadota bacterium
CGCGCTCTTCAAGCAGGGCACGGTGGGCGATGTCCAGGGCGAGAAGCCCGGATTCTTCGACTTCGTGGCTGCGGCCAAGTACGAGGCCTGGGAGAAGCTCGAGGGCATGGCCACGGAGGCGGCGAAGCAGAAGTACGTCGACCTCGTCAATCGCCTGAAAGGCTGATGGGATCACGGGCCGCCGGCGCGGCCCGACCGTCACGATGAAGACCAGGGAACGGATCCTCCTGACGGCCCTTGCGATGTTCAACGCGGAAGGCGTGAGCCGCGTGAGCACGAATCATATCGCCGACGAGATGGACATCAGCCCCGGCAACCTCTACTACCATTTCCGCAACAAGGACGAGATCATCCACGAGCTCTTCGAGCGCTTTCGACGGCGCATGGAAGAGCTTCTGCTCGCCCCGGCCGACCGGCTCATGGACATGGAGGACACCTGGTTCTATCTCCACCTCCTGTTCGAGACGATCTGGGAATACCGCTTTCTCTACCGCAACCTGGTGGACCTGACCCAGACGGACCGGTCCCTGCGGATCCACTTCAACCACCTCATCCGCCAGAAGACGGAAGGCGCGCGCGCCGTACTAGACGGGCTGCACAACTCCGGGGTGCTCGAGGCGGACGACGCGGATCGCGAGGCGGCGGCCATCAACATCGTCGTCCTGACGACCTACTGGCTGAATTTCAGCATGATCCGGGACCGGGATTATGGCGATGACACCGACCTGGGGCAGGCCGTCTACCAGGTCTTGACGCTCGTCGCGCCCATGCTGCGCGAGCCGGAACGCAGCCGGATGCGTCTGCTCGCGAGCCGCTACCTTTGACCCGGCACGCTGTCGTGGTGCTCCTGGCGGCGGCGCTGGCCGGCTGCAGTTCGGATCCCGCCCGGGTGCAGTCCCTCTACCTCTTCACCAGCCATGTGGCGCTCTTCGTTGACGATGAGGGTCGCGGCGGCTACGTGGTCCAGTTCCAGAGAATCCGGCAGCTACCGCCGCTTGCTGAGCTCCAGGTCTTCTTCGACCGTCCCGATGGCACCCAGTGGCGAACGACCATAACCACCGAGCCGGGCCGGCGCCGCTGGGACTTCCAGTCGCCGGTGTTCACGGGCTTCGACCGGGAGCAGGATTACTTCGTGCGGGCGACGCTGCTGGGCTCGGACCGGGCAACGGTCTTCGATCGGATTCTGCAGCGCGTGCGGATAACGCCGGCCGGGGCGCCGCCCGTCGACGTTCCGGCGAGCGAGCCGGATCAGCCCCCCGCCGAGGATACGGCCTCGCGCTCGACCAGATAATCCACGACCTCGAGCAGCTGGTCATAGCTGCCGACGGCATCGTTGCGCATGACCGAGTACTTGCCATTGACGACCATCATGGGCACGCCCTGCAGACCGTAGGCGCGTGCGGCCTGCTCGCCGGCCGCGAAGCGTTCCTGCACCTCCGGCGAGGCAATGGCGGCATCGAAGGCCGCTTCCTCGACACCGAACTGGCCGAAGAATGACGAGAGCCCTTCACGGGACATGATCGCGCGATTCTTCTTCTCGTGGATCTCGGTGAACATCGCGGCATGGGTATCGTCGAGGACCCCCAGCTCGTCAGCGATGTAGAAGACCGCCGCGAGCTGCTGGAAGATCGCACGCCCCAGCCCCGCCGGGATCAGGCGGAGGTTGACGTTCTCCGGCAGGTCCTGCTTCCAGGCCACGAGCGATGGCTCGAACTCGTTGCAGTGTCCGCAGCCGTAGGAGAAGAACTCGATGACCTCGACCCGATCGGCGGCCGCCGTGGGCTGGGGGGCATCGAGGCGCTTGTAGTGTACCCCCTCGGTGAATCGTTCCTGGGCAACGGCGGAACCGAAGCAGAAAAGCCCCAGGACGAGGCCGGCTACGAGTCGATTGGTCATTCAGTCTATTCCCTGGCTCACCGCCACTGACGGCGGGTTATCTGCGGACACCCCCGAATCGACTCGCGGTGACGACGGAAGTTCCATTCCATCGGTAAACGAGAGTGTCGCCCGCAGCCCACCGCCCGCTCGAGGCTCGATCATGACCCGCCAGCCGTAGAGGTCGCAGAAGCGCTGGACGATGGCGAGCCCGAGGCCGGACCCCTTGCCGGTAGCCGTCGAACCGCGATAGTGGCGCGTGAAAACGCGCTGCAGCTCGTTCTCCTCGAGCCCCGGCCCCGTGTCCTCGACGACGACGCGGCCGCCGCCTACCGTGATGTCCACGCTGCCCTCGGGCGTGTACTTGAAAGCGTTGCCGATGAGGTTGCCGAGCGCCACGGCGATCACGGCAGCCGGCGCGCAGACCAGGAAGGCGTCGTCGACGTGGAGTCGCACCTCGACGGGCTTGCGGCCCAGCTGGTTGCGCTTGAAGTCGACGACTTCCTCGACGATCCGATCCACACGGTAGTACTCGCCGGTATTGCGATCGGCCCGTTCCGCGCGCACGAGGTGCAGCAGCGCCTCGGTCAGCTCCGTCGACTGCCGCGCCGCACGTTCGATCCGCATGAGCCGCGTCCGCGTGCGGTCGTCCACGTCAGGCTGGGCCAGCAGGAGCTCGGTCGCGCTCTTGATGACGGCAAGCGGTGTCCGGAGCTCATGGCTCACGTCCGCGTTGAATTCCTTGTCCCGTTCGACGAGCGCCGTCAGCCGGTCGGCATAGTCATCCAGCGCCGAGGCGAGCGCGCCGACCTCGTCCTCCGCGTAGCTGGGCGCGAGCGCGTCCTGATGTCCGCCCTCCCCCATGCCGGCGATGCGCCGGGCGAGGTCCGAGACCGGCGCCATGACCCGCTTGGACGACCACCGCGCCAGCAGCAGCGCGAGGACCGAGAACACGACGAAGAGTCCCATGAAGAAGGCCGCGAGCAGCCAGTTCTCGCGCGGATTCGGTGTCGTGTTGTAGAAGACATAGCCCCAGAGCGCGGGGCGCTTGTCGACCGCGATCTTGTAGGTCTCGGATTCCGTTTCCAGCGCATAGACGCCGTTGGGTAGGCCGATCAGTTCAACGACCCGCGCTCGCAGCTCGGGTTCGTCCTCGAGCGCGTCCGGCAGGGCCCCCATGGCGTTGCCCGGAAGGCCGAGCCAGGCGAAGTAGCGCGAGGAGAAACCGACCTGGCGCTCGACCGTCTGATTGAGGATCGCGTCGAGCTGGCTGCCGATATCCTGCTCCAGCGTTTCGTCGATCAGCGCGCTCTCGAGGTACTGGCGCATGCCGAGGGCGGTCAGCGCGAACATGGCGCTCAGCAGCGTACCGAACAGCAGGAACGAGACGATGATCCGGGTTCGTAGGGGCCGCGAGAAAGTCATCGGGAAACCCGGCGCCGCGGGTCAGGCCGGCGGCAGCGCCACCAGCCGGTAACCGATACCGTGGCGCGTCTGGATCAGCGGGTTCTCGAAGGGCTTGTCGATGGCATTGCGAAGGCTGTGGATGTGCACCCGCAGGCTGTCGCTGTCGGGCAGCTCCTCGCCCCAGACGCGAAGCTCGAGCTCCTCGCGGGAGACCACCGAAGGCGAGGCCTCCATGAGACGGCGCAGCAGCTTCAGCCCCGTGGGATTCAGCTGGATTTCCGTGTCGGCCCGGCGCACCTCGAGCGTATCGAGGTTGTACTCCAGATCGGCCACCTTGAGCACCCGCGGCTGGACGGCCTTGCCCCGGCGCGCCAGTACCTGCAGCCGCGCCTCGAGCTCCTGCAGCTCGAACGGCTTGACCATGTAGTCGTCAGCACCCGTCTCAAAACCCTGCAGCTTGTTCTCGAGCGTGTCCCGCGCCGTGAGCATGAGAACCGGCGTGTTCTTCCGCGCGTCCTCGCGCAGTTTCCGGCAGACGTCGAGACCATCCATGCCGGGCAGCATGAGATCGAGGACGATCACATCGAAATCGTTAACCACCGCGAGGTGCAGCCCCGTCACGCCGTCGCCGGCGAAGTCCACGACGTGTCCGTGGTCCTCCAGGAAGTCACCGATATTGGCCGCGATATCCGGGTTGTCTTCGATGACGAGCACTTTCATGCGAACTACGCTCCTTGTCGTACGCTCCCCTATCACCTGCTATAGCAGGCCGGATGAGGAGAAGCAAAGAAGACCTGCGAATGGCGCAGAAAAGAAAAAGGCTCAAGGGAGAACTGACCTGGCCTACCCTTGAGCCCAATGTTTGCCCCGATGACCGTACTCGATCTGCCAATCCCCAAGCGCTGGGTTTCGAGGTTTCGTTCGTTAGCGAGTGCAGGTTCAAGGTACTAACATTTGCATTAAATAAATGTTAACTAGCGCATAAGCCGCCGTTAAGGCGCGCATTTTTCGAAGTTTTCCACTGACCGAAGCGCTTTCTTCACACGCGCGACGGTGCAATCGAGGGCACTGGGAATCGGAGGTTACACATGCGCGTCATTTCGAAGTTCCTTCTTTCTGCCGTCACCGCCCTCGCTGTGACAGGGCCCGCGGTCGCCGATGTCGAAAAAACCATCGAGCACCGCCAATCGCTCTACCAGGTCATCGCCTGGAACTTCGGGCCGCTTCGCGGGATGGCCCAAGGCAAGATCGACTTCGACGCCGACGAAGCCGAGTTACGCGCCACGCGCATCGCGCAGATTTCGCTGATGCTCGACGAGGTGTACACCGATTCCGACACCGCCAGTGGCAGCGACGCGAAGGACGAGATCTGGGAGAACTGGGACGACTTCGAGATGAAGCTGGCCAACTTCAAGACCGAGGCTGCAACGCTCGCGACCGTCGCGGCCACCGGCGACGCAGACGCCACGAAGGCCCAATTCGGGAAGATGGCGGGCACCTGCAAGGCCTGTCACGACGACTACAAGGACTGAACCGACCGGGCCCGGCTATCGTGCCGGGCCCTGTTCCTAGAACGCGCCACGCCCCCACTGCACCAGCGCAGTGACCACGGCGGCACAGGCAGCCATCAGCACCAGCCCCAGCCACGGCGAGGCCCACCGGGGATCATGCGGCTCGTCGAAGGCATCGACCCGCGATCGACCGGTGATCATCGGCGTGATCAGGTCGAGCCGCTTCACGCCCAGGTAAACCAGCACCGCCAGCACGTGCAGGCCGACGATGTAGAGCACCCACTCGCCGAGCTCGTGGTGCCAATCGGAGGCAGTCCCCACCCAGCCCGACGAGGCGTGCGCCACCAGCGGCCCGTCGACGAGGATCTCGTCGGTGGTGAAAAGCCCCAGCGTCGCCTGGGTACCGAAATAGGCCAGCATGAAGAAGACCATCAGCGCGCCGGCCGGGTTGTGGCCTGGAAAGGCGTATGCCTGCCCGGAGAACAGCCGGGGCAGGTAGCCCGCGATGCGCCTCGGTGAGACGGGAAAGCTCGTGAACCGGGCCGTCGTCGACCCGACAAGGCCCCAGAGCAGTCGAAACAGGATCGTTCCCAGAACGACGTAGCCCGACACGAGGTGGATATCCATCTCGCCGTTGTCGCCACTCCACCAGCAGGTGAGCACCGCGCCCGCCAGCACCCAATGCGATAGCCGCGTTGGTAGATCCCAGACCTTCTGACTCATCCCGCGAGGACTCCCTTTGAAACGCGGCCCGCGAGGGCCCACGGCGGCCATTAGAAGCGCCGCCATCACGGGATTGCAAGGCCCGACGCACCCGGCGTTGCCCCTGCTACGAGGCCGCGCCCGTATCATCGTGTAACGGGTCCGGCACTCGGGCGTCTTGGGTACCAGGAACGCGAATGGTCGATACGATGCAGGCAGTGAGCGACGAACAATTGATGCTGTGGTTGCAGCAGGGCGACGAGTCCTGCCTCGGCGCCCTCTTCGAGCGTCACCACGGCAACCTGTTCAGCTTCTGCCTGCACCTCGTGAAGGACCGGGCGATCGCGGAAGACCTGGTCCAGGAAGCGTTCCTGCGCGTCCTCGGCAAGCGTCGGAGCTACCGCGGCGGCTCGTTCAAGGCCTGGCTCTACAACATCGCCAGGAACCTCGCCTTCGACCACCACCGGCGCAACGCCCGCAGCCGCTTCCAGCAGCCTGACGAGACGACACCGGATCCGGTCGAGGAGCGCGACGCCGAACGGGTCACCGGGGCACGCGAACGCCAGGCGCGGGTCCAGGACGCGCTCGCCGCGCTGCCGACTGCCGCGCGGGAGGTGATCCTCCTCGGCCGCTTCGAATTCGACAACTACGTGGACCTCGGCGCTGCGCTCGGCTGTACGCCCGGTGCCGCCAAGGTCCGCCTGCACCGCGCCATGAAGGCCCTGAACGCCATGCTCGATCAGCTCAACCCGGAGGCCAGCCATGCCTGACCAGCCCATCGATATCGGCAAGGAAATGCCCGAGAACGAAGCCCTCTGGGCGGAGCTCGGGGAAACCCCCAGGAGCGAGGCGCCTGCGTCGCTGCGGCGCGACTTCTACCGCCGGCTGCGCGAACGGAGCGAGCGGTCCACCCGCTGGGCCTGGCTCGAGTGGCTGCGCCCGCTGGCCCCCGCCGCGATTGCCCTCGTCATCGGCATCGGCATCGGCCGCGTGGACTTCGGCCCGGAAACGACCGCCGACGCCCCCGTGGTCGCCGCGGAGATCGCATCGCTGCGCGGTGAGGTCACCGCCCTGTCGCGACAGTTTGCCCTGGCTCGGCTCAAGGACGACAACGCGAGCACGCGCCTGGACGGCATCGCCCAGCTCGCCTCGCTCGCCGTCGAGGACGACGAGATCGCCGGGGGACTCCTCGAGGCCGCGACCTCCGATCCGGTCGCCTCGGTCCGCGGCGCGGCCCTCGACGCGCTGGGTCCCCGACTGCGCGACCCCACCGTGGGCCGGCGCATCGCCGATCTGCTGCTGGAGACCCCGTCCGTCCTGGTCCAGCTTTCGGTCGCCGATCTCATCATGCGCTGGGGCGACGACAACATGATCGAAGACCTCGTCGACGCCGCCGAAACCCGCCAGCTCTACCCCGACGTATCGCGCTTCGTCCTCGAGCGCGTCAGGAGAAAGACCGTATGAACACGCTAGCAGTCCTTATCACCGCCGCCCTGGCAGGCAGCGCCAGCGAGCAGGAAACCTGGGAGGAGAGCTACTCGTTCGACCCCGACCTGCCGCCGGTCGTCCAGATCGAGAACGTCTGGGGCGACGTCACCGTCACCACACACAACGCGCCCACCGTGGAGTTCGTCGTCGAGCAGCGTCGCTCCGCCCGCGATGCCGAATGGCTCGACCGCTCCCGGGACATCCTGCGCCTGCGCAGCTTCCGGGAAACCGACGGTGTCACCCTGACGATGCGCCGCCGGGACGGCGAATGGGAACAACGCCGATGCAAGCAGTGCCGCCTGCACGCCGACATCGAGGTTCGGGTACCGGCCGGAGCCAGCGTCATCGCCGGCACCGTCAATGACGGCGCCGTGCGCGTCGAAGGCGTCCGCGGCACCGTAACGGCCACCAACGTGAACGGGCCGGTAACCGTCGTGGACGCCGAGAGCTGCGATCGGATCGCGAGCGTGAACGGCCGGGTGAAGATCGACTTCGCCACGACGCCGGACCACGAGCGCTGCACCCTCGACACCATCAACGGCGACATGCACGTCGCCCTGCCCGAAGACGCCCACGCCGATTTCCGGATCAACACGAACCGGGGCAAGGTCACCAGCGCCTTCGAGCTCGAGGCATCCCCGGAGCCGCCGAAGCTCGAGCGCGTCAGCAGCGGCAAGCGCAACCAGTACCGACTCACCCAGGGACCCGCCCTGCGCCTCGGCGCCGGCGGCGCGGTCTTCGAATTCGAATCCATGAACGGCGACGTCAGCATCGATCGCCGCAACCCGCGGAGGAACTCCCGATGAAGCAATCCCTGACTCTGTCTGCCCTGGCTCTGGCCCTCGCGCTGCCAGCTACGGCTGCGCTGGCCCAGGATCAGAAGCAATCCTTCCCGATTCCCCTGTCGCGGCCCGGCGAGCCGATCTCGATGGAGATCGACATCCTCAACGGCGAAATCCACGTCATCGGCGAGAATCGTGATGACGTCCTCCTCGAAGTTTCCGGCGAGGGCAGCGGCCGGCGAATCGTGACGCCCAGCGGGCCGAAGACCATCCCGGGCGGCGCCCTCCAGCTCGAGATCGAGGAGTACGACAACGAGATCGAGATCGACTCGGACTGGCGCAACAGCAAGGTCGTGGTCCGGGCGCGGGTGCCGCACCAGGCCCAGCTGAGCCTGTCGACGGTCCACGACGGCGTCATCGTGGTCGAGAACATCGAGGGTGACCTCGAGCTCGACAACGTCCACGGATCAATCACGGCCCGAGCCATCACCGGAACGATCGTCGCGGAGACGGTGCATGGCGAGATCCACGCCGAGCTCGTCGCCGTGCCCGAGGGACGTCCGATGGTCATGGAGACCCTGCATGGCGACATCGAGCTCAAGCTGCCCGAGCGCTACGGGGCGCAGCTCCACATCCAGTCCGCGGCGGAAGAGGTCTACACGGACTTCGAGGTCGAGCTCCTTCCCTATGAGCCGATGATGAACCGCAACGAAAGCGGCCGCTTCGTGATCGACATGAACCAGGAGATCGTGGCCACGATCAACGGCGGCGGCCCCCAGATCCGCCTCGAGACCCGCTACGGCAACGTGAAGGTGCTGAAAGCCGGCGGCTGGTTCCCCCGCGGCAACGCTACCTGCGGCGGCGGCTGGAAGGCCGTCGCCGCCCTTCGTCCTGGCAGGTATCGCAGTAGTAGATCTTCCGGCCTCCGAGCGCCACGCAATCGACGGGCCTCCCGCACTCGTAGCACGGCTCGCCGGCCCGGTCGTAGACGAGATGGCGGAAGGCATTCCGCCGGATCCCCTTCGCCTTGAGCCGCTCGACCCGCTCCGGATCGTTGGTAACACCCGCGGTGCGGTAGGCGCGACGGATGATATTCACGATGGCCTCCGCCAGGATTTCCTGGCTGCCCTCCGCCAGGTCCGAGGTTCGGGCCGAGGGGTGGATTCGCGCTTCGAACAGCATGTCAGCCCGCAGGTAATTCCCGATGCCCGCGAGGAAGGACTGGTCGAGCAGCAGTCCCGCGAGCTGGCGATTCCGGAATCGCCGGTCGCGCAGCCGCTCCAGCACCTGCTCGACACCAACCCCATCGCTCAGCAGGTCGGGGCCCACGCGGCTGATGAAGCGCTGTTCGTGGAGGCGCTCCGTGGGCCACACCTCGATATCGCTGGCGCTGTAAAGCAGCGCGGCCTTGCGGTCGGTCTCGAGCAGCAGCCGGAGCTGGCGGCCCGTCTTCGGTCGCTGGCCGACACCTTGCACATACCAGCGGCCGTAGAGCTGATTGTGGGTGTAGATCGACCAGTCGTTATCAAAGTGAATGAGTAGCGCCTTGCCGCGCGTGGCGACGTCGCGGACCCTTTGCCCCGTCAGCGCGGCCTCGTGGGGCGTCAGGTGGTCGAAGGCGAACCAGACCTGTTCTATCGTCCGGCCCGCAACGACGCGTGCGATCCGATCGGCTGCGCGCCGCATTTCCGGCCCCTCGGGCATCCGTCGATCTCCGTGCCAAAGCGCGGAAGCTGCCGGGCCGGCCGTGGTTTCGACGTCAAGGCGGCACCCCGGCCATCCGCGACGGTGCCTGCACGGCCTGCCCGTATGCTCGGCGTCGTGAAGAGAAACTTCCAATCGGCGACGGCGGCGCCATGCGCTTGATCCTGTGGCTGGCCGGGCTCCTCGGCCTCGGGCTGGTCGTGCTGGCGGGGCTGTCGGCCTGGCTTTCCCGCGACACGGAAGCCCGCTTCCCCCCGCTGGGTCCGCGGGTAGAAGCCGGAAAGGCGAGGCTGCACTACGCAGTCGACGGGACCGGACCCGCGCTGGTGCTGCTCCATGGCGCCGGGGCCAACCTTCGGGATTTCGGGCCCTCGCTGGTTCCACGCCTGGCCAATGACTTCAAGGTCATCCGCATCGATCGGCCCGGTTCGGGGTACAGCGAGACGCTGGGTGATGGCTGGCTGAACCCGTCGGAGCAGGCGGGCGCCGTGCGGGCCCTGCTGCGAGAGCTTGGCGTCGAGGAGGCCGTCTGGGTCGGTCATTCCTGGGGTGGATCGCTGGTGATGTCCGGCCTCCTGGACGACCCCCGTGCGGTCCGCGGCGGCGTGCTGCTGGCAGGCGCGGCCTACCCCTGGACGGGCGGCGTCGACCTGAGCGACGAGCTTCCCGCCTGGCCGGTGGTCGGACCGGTGCTCACCCACACCCTCATTCCCGTACTGGGTCGGATGCTTCTTGCGGGCGGAACCCGGGCCGTGTTCGCACCGAATCCCCCGACCGCCGGCTACCGGGAGCAGACCGGCATCGCGCTGTATCTCCGACCCGGTCAGTTCGCCGCCACGGCCCGCGACATCCGGCACCTGAGTCCGTTTCTCGAGGAGCAAGCACCACGCTACACGGAGATCAGCAACCCGCTGCTCGTGATCCACGGTACCGAGGACACGATCGTCCCAGCCTGGAATCACACGGACCGCCTCGAACGCCTGCTGCCGCAGGTCGAGGTCGTCCGGCTGGCCGAGACCGGTCACGCACCGCACCACAGCCACGCCGATGCCGTCGCCGAACGCATCCGCATCTTTGCACGCGCCACGCTCGGGGGAGCCCCATGAACGCCATCGTCAAGCCAACGGAAGCCCCGACCATGACCACGACCATGACCATGACCGAAGATCTCGGCCCCCGGGACGACGCCCCCTGGATCATCGTGAACGATACCGTTATGGGTGGCGTTTCCGAGGCGACAGCCAGCGTCAGCGGCGGGGTTCTGGCTTTCCGCGGCTTCCTGTCGCTGGCCAACAACGGCGGCTTCGCCTCAACGCGAACGACGAGCCCTCGGCTGGCCGCCAACCTGACCGGCTTCGCCTTCGATGTGCGCGGCGACGGCCGGCGCTACCAGTTCCGGCTGCGCCCGGGGCGCGGTTTCGACGGCATGGCCTGGCGCCAGTATTTCGAGACCCGCGAGGAATGGTCGCGAGTCGAGCTCCAGCTGGGCGATTTCGAGCCGGTTTTTCGCGGCCGACAGGTTCCCGGCGCGCCCGCACTGACCGGTCGCGAGATCGGTCAGATCGGCTTCATGCTGGCCGATCGCACCGAGGGCGAATTCCGTCTCGAGGTCCGCGGGATGACGGCCGTATTCGACCAAGGTCGAACGCTCACGCAAAATTGACGTTCGTCAACGATGGCTCCGGACCCCCTCCGGAAAATAGCTCGCAGTCAACCCCGATGACTGGAGAAGAAACCATGAAAAAGACCATCGTTGCCGCGGCCGTTGCCGCTCTGTTTGCTGGCCCGAGTTTCGGTTTTGAAGCCGGTGACTGGCTGTTCAAGGCCGGTATCACCAACGTCGACCCGAAGTCCAACAACCACCCCATCGTGTCGGCTGATGCAGGCGCTGCCCTGAATCTGAACGCCACCTATCTGATGACCGACAACTGGGCCATCGACATCCTCGCCGCGATCCCGTTCAACCACGAGATCGACCTCGCGGAAGGCGGGCAGAATGTGGGTGAGACCGATCAGCTGCCGCCGACCGTCAGCCTGCAGTATCGCTTTGCGCCGCAGGCCCGCTTCCAGCCCTACGTCGGCCTGGGCGTGAACTACACGACGTTCTTCAGCGAGAAGACGACGGGACCGCTGGAAGGCGTCGACCTGAGCCTCGGTGACTCATGGGGTCTCGCTGCCCAGATCGGCTTCGACTACACCCTCAACGACAACTGGTTCACCTCCGTGGATCTCCGCTGGATGGATATCGACACGGAAGCGAAGCTGGATGGCGTTTCGATCGGTGACGTCGAGATCGATCCGCTGGTCTACGGCGTGAGCTTCGGCTACCGCTTCTGATCCGCCCCCGGGTGAAACGGCCCGTCATCGCGGCGGGCCGTTCTCCGTGTCTTCGTCCTCTCCGAACCGCACCAGCTGCACCTGCTCGATCGTGACCAGCGTCGGACGGAGCAGCGCCGCGGCGGACACGAGAAACGCGTCCAGCGCTTCCTCCGTATCGATCATCTCCACGACGACGGGCAGATCCGTCGATAGTCGCAGGATCCGGGCCGTGTGGATCTGGGAACTGTGGCCGAAGCCCAGCGGGCCGCGCAGCACCGTGGCCCCGGCCAGACCGGCGTCGCGCGCCGCCTCGACGATGCGCTCGTAGCGCGCCCGGCCGGAAACGCGATCGTCTTCCCCGAGATGGATTCTTAGCAGGCAGCGGTCTTCGCGCTTGTTCACGATGAAAGTCCCTAGCGGTTGAAGCTCATGGCGCCAGCGAAGCCCAACCAGACGCCCACGAGGCAGAGCCCGACGGACCCGACCACGTAGCCGGTCGCCCGCCACCATTCACCGTCGATCGCGAGCTGCAGCGTCTGCAGGCTGAAGCTCGAGAAGGTGGTGAAGCCCCCGAGCACCCCGAGCATGAGAAAGACCCGCCACTGCGGACCGATCAGGAAGCGCCCTTCCGGCGCACTCAGGGCGGCCAGGATACCGATCGCGACGGAGCCGAGGAGATTCACGGTCAGCGTGCCCCACGGAAAGCTCTCGCCGACGCGGTGCGCGATCACGCCCGACAGCCAGTAGCGCCCGCCGCCACCGATGGCGCTCCCTAATGCTACCCAGAGCACCGTCACGGCATCACCCACGGCAGTCGTCCGGAGCGGCGACGGTTCGACGACGCATGGCGTCCGGGATCAGCTGTCCCGGCGCAGGGAGAATTCGACGAGGAACGCGAGCGCGTCCCGATAGGTCGAGGGCGGCAGCTCCAGCAGCGCCGAGAGTGCGTCACTGCAGTAGGTTTCCGCGCGCTGGCGGGCGTAGGCCAGGGCGTCGCAGGCCGCGAGCGCCTCGAGCACCTCGGGGAGGCGATCGATCCCGCCCCCGGAGAGCACGTCGCGCATGAGCGCCTGCTGCTCGGGCGAGCCCACCTCGAGGACGCGGATCAGCGGCAGCGTTGGCTTGCCCTCCTCGAGATCGTCACCGACGTTCTTGCCCAGGGCCTCGGGCGAGCCGGTGTAGTCGAGGACGTCATCGGCGAGCTGAAAGGCGATGCCCAGCTTGCGCCCGAAGGTCGCGAGCTCGTCGCCGTGCCGCGGTTCCTGGTCGGCGATGACGGCTGCGAGCCGTCCGGCGGCCTCGAAGAGCTGGGCGGTCTTGCAGCGGATCACCTGCAGATACGCCTGCTCGGTGGTTTCGGGATTGTTGAGGTGCATGAGCTGCAGCACCTCGCCTTCGGCGATCGTGTTGGTCGTCTGGGCGAGCAGGTCCATGACGCGCATGGAGCCGACGTCGACCATCATCTGGAACGATCGCGAGTAGAGGAAATCGCCGACCAGCACGGAGGCGGCGTTGCCCCAGACCGCATTGGCCGTCTCCTGGCCCCGCCGCAGGTCTGATTCATCGACCACGTCGTCGTGGAGCAACGTCGCGGTGTGGATGAACTCGATGATCGCGGCGAGGTTGACGTGATAGGGCCCCCGGTAGCCGAGCGCGCGGGCCGCCAGCAGGTGGATGATGGGCCGAAGCCGCTTGCCACCGCCTCCCACGATGTGCTCGCCAATCTGCCGGATGAGCACGACGTCGGAGGCCAGACACTGGCGGACATACTCGTCCACTGCGGCGAGATCGTCAGCGACGAGCGCGCGGATACCTTCCAGGTCGTGGAAGGGCTCTGTTTGCGCTATGGATTGACCGCTGACGGACATGACGTCACTCGTGCTGGAGTCCAGGTACCGCCGACAGCAGCAGGCGGCAGGCGTTCTATCATCCACGCCCGACCATCAACGAACCGTCGCCGTTCGGATTATAGGTGGGCGTCTGGCAACACTCCAAGGGCGATGCTGACGGACCGCGTCGGCACACGCCTGCAGCGGCATCGCAGCAGCTTGGATATGGTATCCTCTCCTGCTTTGTTTTTCGGGAGAAGCCCATGGCTCGCGGCGTCAATAAAGTCATCCTGGTCGGCAACCTCGGCGCCGACCCGGAAACGCGGTTCACGGCCAGCGGCACCGCAGTGTCGAACCTCAGCCTCGCGACGACGCGCCAGTGGAACGACCGCGAGGGCCAGCGCCAGGAAGACACCGAGTGGCATCGGGTCGTCTTGTTCGGCAAGGTCGCGGAGATCGATGGCGAGTATCTGCGCAAGGGCTCCCAGATCTACATCGAGGGCCGCCTTCAGACACGCAAGTGGCAGGACAAGAACGGCCAGGATCGCTGGACCACAGAGATTGTCGGCGAAGATATGCAGATGCTCGGATCCCGTGGTGAAGGTGGCGGTGGCGGTGGCGGCGGCGGTGGTGGCAGCTACGGCGGCGGTCGCCCGCAGCAGCAGCCGCAGCGCTCGGGCCCACCCCAGGGGCAGAGCGCGCCGCAGGCGCCCATGAACGACGATTTCGACGACGATATCCCGTTCTGATGGGTGTCTCGCAGACCGTGCTGGTGACCGGCGGCGCCGGTTTCATCGGCGGCAACTTCGTGCTCGGCCTCCGCGCCGACGATCGCTGCCGGGTGATCAACCTCGACAAGCTCACCTATGCCGGCAACCGCGACACGCTCGCGGGCCTCGAAAGCGACCCGGACCACGTCTTCGTCCAGGGCGATATCGGCGATCCCGACCAGGTTGCGGCTCTTCTGCGTGAGCATCGACCGACCGCCGTCGTCAATTTCGCGGCGGAAAGCCATGTCGACCGCTCCATCGACGGTCCGGCGGAGTTCGTCCAGACCAACGTGGTCGGCACGCTCAGCCTCCTCGAGCAGACCCTCGCCTACTGGCGTGAGCTATCGGCCGCCGAGCGCGACGACTTCCGCTTCCTGCACGTTTCAACCGACGAGGTTTATGGCTCTCTCGGGGAAACCGGCGCGTTCATGGAAACGACGGCCTATGCGCCCAACTCGCCCTACTCGGCCTCGAAGGCCGCGTCAGACCACCTCGTGCGCGCCTTTCATCACACGTACGGCCTGCCGGTCCTGACGACCAATTGTTCGAACAATTACGGTCCCTTCCAGTTTCCCGAGAAGCTGATTCCGCTGATGATCACCAAGGCGCTGACCGGCGAGCCCCTGCCGGTCTACGGCGATGGACTGAACGTTCGCGACTGGCTCTACGTGACCGATCACTGCAGCGCGATCAGCCGCGTGCTCGAGGCCGGCCGCGTGGGCGAGGTCTACAACGTCGGCGGAGATGCCGAGCGCACCAACATCGACGTCGTCCGGACCATCTGCGACATCCTCGACGAACTCCGGCCCGGCGGCGCCGCGCCGCGGACCGATCAGATCACCTACGTGACGGATCGTCCCGGCCACGACCGGCGTTATGCGATCGACGCCAGCAAGCTCAAGAGCGAGCTCGGCTGGCGCCCACAGGAATCCTTCGAAACCGGCATCCGCCGCACGATCCAGTGGTACCTCGACAACGACCCCTGGGTGCAGCGCGTGCTCGACGGCAGCTACCGGGGCGAACGACTCGGCGCGGGCTGACGCCCGCATCCCATCGCGGAACAGCACATGAATCAGCGTAAAGGCATCATCCTCGCGGGCGGGTCCGGCACCCGTCTCTACCCGATCACGCGCGCGACCAGCAAGCAGCTGCTGCCGGTCTACGACAAGCCGATGATCTACTACCCGTTGAGCACGCTGATGCTGGGGGGTATGCGCGAGATCCTGATCATCACCACGCCGGAGGATCAGGAGAACTTCCAGCGTCTCCTCGGCGACGGCAGCGAATGGGGCCTCGATCTCCACTACGCGGCCCAGCCCACGCCGGGCGGGCTAGCCGAGGCCTACCTGATCGGGCGAGAATTTCTTGCGGGCGGGCCCTCGTGCCTGATCCTGGGCGACAACATCTACTACGGCCACGGCCTCGTGGATCTGCTGCAGAGCGCCGACACGCGGCAGGAGGGCGCAACGGTCTTCGGGTACTGGGTCAACGACCCGGAACGCTACGGCGTCGCCGAGTTCGGCGCCGATGGTGAGGTCATCAGCCTCGAGGAGAAGCCCGAGCAGCCGAAGTCGAACTACGCCGTGACCGGGCTCTACTTCTACGACGGACGGGCATCGGACATCGCGGCCAACCTCGAACGATCACCGCGCGGCGAACTGGAGATCACCGACCTGAACCTCCGCTATCTCGACGAGGGCAAGCTCCACCTCGAGAAGATGGGACGCGGCTTTGCGTGGCTCGACACGGGCACGCACACGTCGCTGCTGCAGGCCGCAACCTTCATCGAGACCGTGGAACAGCGCCAGGGCCTGCGTATCGCCTGCCCTGAGGAAATCGCCTATCACCAGGGCTGGATCAGCGCGGAGCAGCTCCTGAAGCTCGCTGAACCGCTGGCGAAGACCGGCTACGGCCGCTACCTGAAGTCCCTGCTCGACTGATCCCATGGAAGTTCAGGAACTCGGCCTCCCCGGCGTCAAGCTCATCAAGCCGCGCGTCTTTGGCGACGCCCGCGGCTATTTCCTCGAAACCTGGAACCGGGAGCGCTACGGCGCGGCGGGCATCGACGTCGATTTCGTGCAGACCAACGTCTCGCGTTCGGCCCGCGGCGTGCTTCGCGGCCTGCACTACCAGTGGCCGAACCCGCAGGGCAAGCTCGTCTACGTGACCGAAGGGAGCGTGTTCGACGTTGCCGTCGATATCCGCCAGGGTTCACCGACCTACGGGCAGTGGGTCGGCGCGTCGCTCACGGCGGAAAGCGGCCACCAGCTCTACGTGCCGCCCGGCTTTGCCCACGGCTTCTGCGTCACCTCCGAGTGGACCACGTTCTGTTATCTGTGCACGGCGCTCTACGACGCTGAGGCCGATGCTGGCGTGCGCTGGAACGACCCTGCCATCGGCGTCGACTGGCCCATCGTTGATCCTTCGCTCTCGGCGAAGGACGAGCAGGCGCCGCTTCTGGCCGACGTGGCCCCGGACCGGCTCCCGGCCGCATGAAGCTGCTCCTGCTCGGCGCGAACGGCCAGGTGGGGCACGAGCTGGCGCGAACGCTGCTGCCGCTCGGAGAGGTCACCACCGCGGCCCGCCACGGCGCGATGGTCCATGCCGACCTTGCCGAGGCGTCGAGCCTCCAGGCCGCCCTCGAGGCGTGCCGCCCCGACTGGATCATCAACGCCGCAGCCTACACGGCTGTCGACCGGGCGGAGAGTGAGGCCGACCTTGCCCACCGCGTGAACGGCGCGGCCGTCGGCGAACTGGCCCGCTGGGCCAATGCACACGACGCGGCGCTCGTGCACTTCTCCACCGACTACGTCTTCCCGGGCCAGCTCGAGCGACCGCTGCGCGAAGACGACCCGGTCGATCCGATCAACGCCTACGGTGCGTCCAAACTCGCCGGAGAGCAGGCGATCGGGGCAGCGGCCTGCAACCATCTCGTGTTCCGCACCGCCTGGGTCTACGGCAATCACGGGAATAACTTCCTGCGAACGATGCTGCGGCTGGCCGCGTCCCGGCCCGAACTCGGCGTCGTGGACGATCAGCGTGGCGCCCCGACGTGGTCCAGAATGCTGGCCGAGCTGACGACGCAGGCCATCGCCGCCGTGATTCGCGAAGGGTGGCGCGAACGCTCCGGGATCTACCACCTGAGCGCCCGCAACGAGACCACCTGGCACGGCTTTGCGTCCCGCATCTTCGATCGGGCCGCCGCTGCGGGGCGGCTCGACCAACCGCCGCTCGTCAAGCCCGTGACCACGGACGCGTTCCCGACGCCCGCGCGCCGACCGAGCTACTCCGTGCTCGACAACCGTCGCTTCGAGGCCGCGTTCGGTCTCCACGTTCCGAGCTGGGAGCGCCAGCTCGACCTCTGCATGCAGGATTTCCACCGCCCCCATGACTGATCGTCCGCTTCCCGTGATCCTCAGCGGTGGCGCTGGCAGCCGCCTCTGGCCCGTGTCCCGTCATCACCAGCCCAAGCCGTTCCTGGCGCTGCCGGACGGGGAAACGCTGGCGCTCAAGACCCTGCGCCGGGCCGCTCGCCTGGGTGGCGGCGCCGCGATCACCGTGACCGGAGCCGATCACCGCGGCCTGACGGAGACGGTCGCCGGCGCGCCGGGAGCCCCGGAGCTCGCGATGCACTATGTCCTCGAGCCGCTCGGTCGGAACACCGCACCGGCCATCGCCGCCGCCGCGCACCTGGCCACAGAGGTCCACGGCGCGGCGACCGTCATGCTGGTCATGCCGGCGGATCACCTCATAGAGGACATCGACGCCTTCGAGACCGCCGTGCTCAAGGCAACGAAGCTGGCGGCCCAGGGCCATCTCGTCACCTTCGGCATCGCGCCGGAGCACCCGGAGACGGGCTACGGTTACATCCGCCGGGGCGAGGCGATCGATGAGCTCGGCTTCCGCGTGGATCGCTTCGTCGAGAAGCCGGACCTCGAGCGCGCGAAGGCCTACGTGGCCGACGGGCAACACGCCTGGAACGCCGGCATCTTCTGCTTCCGCGCCGACCGGTTCCTCGAGGAGCTCGCGGTGCACGAGCCGGAGATGGCCGCAGCCATGGCGAAGTGCTGGGAGCGGACCGACCGGTCCGGCGCGGCAATCACCCTTGACGCGGAGTCCTTTGCCGCCACGCCGGCCAACTCCGTCGACTACGCGGTCATGGAACGCTCGACCTCAACCGCCGTCGTGCCTTGCCGCATCGGCTGGAGCGACGTCGGTTCCTGGGCCGCGATCCGCGACCTGTCCACACCGGACGATGCGGGCAACCGGCTGCTGGGCGACGCCCTGGTCGCCGACGCCACGGACTGCTTCGTCGCGGCCGACGGACGCGTGGTGGCGCTCGTCGGGGTCGAGGATCTCGTCGTGGTCGATACGCCCGACGCGCTCCTCATCGCCGGTGGCGAACGTACCCAGGGCGTCAAGCAGATCGTCGACCAACTGAAACCGCTCGACCACCCGACACTCCGGGATCCGGCAATCCAGCAGCACGACTGGGGGACCAGCCGAGTGCTCGATCGCAGCGATGCAGGCCTCGTCCTCCGACTCGACGTCGCGCCAGGCGCAAGCTTCACCGTCGATGGGCCATGTAACATCACGGTGCTCGCCGGCTCGATCCAGCAACCGGTCGACCGCAGTGGTCACCGGTTCACGCCCGGATCGTCGATCAACGTCGGTCATGGCCCCGCGACGCACGCCGCCGGCGAGTCAGGCGCCACGGTCATCGAGACCCGCCGCAAGCCCTGATCGACCGCAGCGGTCCCTTGCGCTGCCGGGGTCCCCGCGGCTACCATATATCTCTTTATCCGAACAGAAAGATAAATCATCCCATGAGCAGCTTCGTCTTCACCTCGGAGTCCGTCTCCGAGGGCCATCCGGACAAGGTCGCGGACCAGATCTCCGACGCCATCCTCGACGCCATCATCGCCGAGGATCCCAAGGCGCGGGTCGCCTGCGAAACCATGGTCAAGACCGGTGTCGCCATCATCGGTGGCGAGATCACGACCACCGCCTGGGTCGACCTCGAGGACCTGGTGCGTAGCGTCATCAACGACATCGGCTACACCTCGTCCGACGTGGGTTACGACGGCAGCTCCTGCGGCGTAATCAACATCATCGGCAAGCAGTCCCCGGACATTGCCCAGGGCGTCGACCGCAGCAGCCCCGAGGAACAGGGCGCGGGCGACCAGGGCCTCATGTTCGGCTACGCGACCAACGAGACCGACTCGCTCATGCCGGCGGCCATCCACTTCTCTCATCGCCTGGTTGAGCGTCAGGCCGCCGTCCGCAAGTCGGGCGAGCTGGCGTGGCTGCGTCCGGATGCGAAGAGCCAGGTGAGCCTGCGCTACGAGAATGGCAAGCCCGTGCATGCGGATGCGGTCGTGCTGTCGACGCAGCATGACCCGGGCATCAGCCAGGCCGACATCGAGGCGCAGGTGCGCGCCCACATCATCGATCCGGTGCTGCCGAGCGAGTGGATCTCCGACGAGACACGCTTCCACATCAACCCGACGGGCAACTTCATCATCGGCGGCCCCGTGGGTGACTGCGGCCTGACCGGTCGGAAGATCATCGTCGACACCTACGGCGGCATGGCCCGCCACGGCGGTGGCGCATTTTCCGGCAAAGATCCCTCGAAGGTCGATCGCTCGGCCACCTACGCCGCCCGCTACGTCGCCAAGAACATCGTCGCCGCCGGCCTCGCCGAGCGCTGCGAGATCCAGGTGTCCTACGCCATCGGTGTCGCCGAGCCCACCTCGGTGATGGTCGAGACCTTCGGCACCGGCAAGATCGCCGACGAGAAGATCGCGGCCCTGGTCGACAAGCACTTCGATCTGCGCCCCTACGGCCTGATCACGATGCTCGACCTGATTCGCCCGATCTACCGGCAGACGGCCGCCTACGGCCACTTCGGCCGCGACTACGATCCGCACACCGGCGCCTTCAGCTGGGAGCGGACCGATCGCGCTGACGTTCTGCGCCGTGACGCGGGCATCGCATAAAAGCGCCTAGGCTCGCGCAACTGTTTTGAAATGGCCCCGGTTGGGGCCCTCGGTACCGAGGAGCGCTGCAATCCGGACAACCGGACCAGGCTCGGCCGCCGAGAAGGATTCAACGGCGCTCGCCGACAACGAACGGAGCACTACACATGAACGCTGTCGTCGAAGCACATAGCAAGAAAGACGATTTCTACGTAGCCGATCTCGGCCTGGCCGACTGGGGCCACAAGGAACTTGCCATCGCCGAGTCCGAGATGCCGGGCCTCATGTCCATCCGCGACGAGTACCGTGACGCGCAGCCCCTCAAGGGCGCCCGCATCGCCGGCTCGCTGCACATGACCATCCAGACCGCCCTGCTGATCGAGACGCTCGTCGATCTCGGTGCCGAGGTGCGCTGGGCGTCCTGCAACGTCTTCTCGACACAGGACCACGCCGCCGCGGCCATCGCCGACAAGGGTATTCCGGTCTTCGCCTTCAAGGGCGAGACGCTGGACGAGTACTGGGAGTTCACCCACCGCATCCTCGAGTGGCCGGGCGGCGAGACCGCCAACATGATCCTCGACGACGGTGGCGACGCCACCATGGTCGTCATGCTCGGCGCGAAGGCCGAGAAGGATCCGTCGGTTCTCGAGACCCCGGGCAACGAGGACGAGCGCGCGCTCTTCGACGCCATCAAGAAGCGCCTCGAGACCCGCCACGGCTGGTACAGCAAGGTGCTGGAGAACATCCAGGGCGTCACCGAAGAGACCACCACCGGTGTCGCACGCCTCTACCGGATGCAGCAGAACGGTGAGCTGACCTTCCCGGCGATCAACGTCAATGACTCGGTCACCAAGTCGAAGTTCGACAACCTCTACGGCTGCCGCGAGTCACTCGTCGACGGCATCAAGCGCGCCACCGACGTGATGGTGGCCGGCAAGGTCGCGATCGTCTGCGGCTACGGCGACGTCGGCAAGGGCTCGGCCCAGTCGCTGCGTGGCCTCGGCGCCAGCGTGTGGGTCACGGAAGTCGATCCGATCTGCGCCCTGCAGGCCGCGATGGAAGGCTACCGCGTGGTCAACCTCGAGGACGAGGGCATCGTCGAAGCCGCTGACATCTTCGTGACGGCTACCGGCAACTTCCAGGTGATCCGCAAGGAGCACATGGAGCGCATGAAGCACCAGTCGATCGTCTGCAACATCGGTCACTTCGACAACGAGATCCAGATCGATCTGATGCGCGACTACGAGTGGGAGAACATCAAGCCCCAGGTCGACCACATCATCCTCGGTGAGGACCGTCGCATCATCCTGCTGGCCGAAGGCCGCCTCGTGAACCTCGGTTGCGCCACGGGCCACCCGAGCTTCGTCATGTCGAACTCGTTCACCAACCAGGTGCTGGCGCAGATCGAGCTCTGGAAGAACGGCGAGAACTACGGCAACGAGGTCTACGTGCTGCCGAAGCACCTTGATGAGAAGGTCGCCAAGCTGCACCTCGAGCGCATCGGCGCGCGGCTCACGGAGCTGACGCCGGAGCAGGCCGAGTACATCGGCGTCAAGGTCGAGGGCCCGTACAAGCCCGAGCATTACCGCTACTGAGCGGAGCGAGCACCGTGACAGCGATCAGCTTCGAGTACTTTCCGCCGAAGACCAATGAGCAACGGGCCCAGTTCGAGCGTGCGCACGCGCGCCTCGCGCCACTGGGTCCGGACTACTGCTCGGTGACCTTCGGGGCCGGGGGATCGACGCTGAGCTACACGCAGGACGCGGTGCTCGGACTGAACCGGACCGGGGCGACCGACGTCGCCCCGCACCTCTCCTGCCAGGGCGGCAGCGCGGACGAGATCCGCGAGCTGCTCGATACCTACCGCAAGGCCGGCATCCGCCGCCTCGTGGCGCTCCGCGGCGACGTGCCCTCGGGCATGGCCTCAGCGGGGCAGTTTCACTACGCCAATGAGCTCGTCGAGTTCATTCGCCGGGAGACAGGTGACCACTTCCACATCGAGGTCGCGTGCTATCCCGAGTTCCACCCGGAATGTGATGATCCGCAGAGCGACCTGCGAAACTTCAAGCGCAAGGTCGACGCCGGCGCCG
>JBCCZC010000042.1:0-22056 GCA_039188505.1 Pseudomonadota bacterium
CATCGAGCTGATTCGATTCATGGGTTCCCTCTGCGGATTCTGGAAGCCAAAGTCAGGTTCACACTTCCAAAGCGCAGCGGGGACGACTTTCCTGTCACCTCATTGCTTGCTCCAGTGACCAGCAAACGTCGTCAGTCTCGAAATGACGAAACAGGCAAGACCTGATCCTGCCCTCCTCCCCCTCGGTCGGTTAGGCCAATGCCGCTGAAGTCCCGGCTGCTTTCTGTGCCGGGACCCGGGGGCCCTTTCCGCCCGGCCTATCATTCCGTCTCGACGAAATCCCGGTCAACGACCACCTACCGACTCGAAGCCGCTAGCGAAGACGGCGTCCGGCCCGATTCGGGCGATGGAGGCGCCGCGCGATGCGGCCAGATACTGGTCATGCTGATGAACGTCCTCGACGAACGCGGTCACGGTGAATGGGAACGCGTCGCCCAAGGGCTCCCAGTTCACGCCGTCGTTGTCGCTGAAGTACAGTCCGTCGTCTCGCACGCTCGCCACGAGCTGACCGATGCCCGACGGCGCGAATAGCACCGCGGAGCTGCCGGGCAGATCGTCCGCCAACAGGCTGAACTGCGCGCCCTCCTCCGCGAGATCCAGGCGAAACAGTGCCCCCGAGGTGTTTGCGAAATAGACGAACCCACGCGCCTGGTCGATTGCGATGCTCGAGCCGAAATTGTTGGTGGGTCCGTCGTCCGGTACGTCGATCCAGCTCAGCCCCGCTTCGGTATCGACGCCGCGATGCGCGCCTCGCCCGAAGCTGATCGTGTACAGGTGTCCCGTGGCGTTGTCGCGCACCAGACCGTTGAGCGAGGTATTGGTCAGCCCCTCGTTCTCGAGCGTCCAAACCACGTTTTCAACGTCCGACAGATCTCCCCGGTAGACGCCGCCGGTCGTGGCCACGAAGACGGTCTGCGCGTCCAGCTGTACGAGGCCGCGGATGTCGCGGTTCACCGCGTTTTCCGGGTCGAGATTTTCCCAGCTCTGTCCTGCATCCGTGCTGCGGTAGAGGTCATCGCGCTGGAAGCCGAAGTACGTGCTCGCATCGTCCATCGACACCTGCAGCAGCGATACACCGGTGTCGGGGGCGAGGCCTGCGCCTGTCGCCGCCCAGGTGGCGCCACCGTCGACCGTCTCCACCAGCCCCGGCCCGAAGACGCCGCCGAGGTAACGACCCGGCGTTGCAGGATCGACCAGCAAGCCGGACATCTCGCCCGCGTTCAGACCCGCGTTGGAGGTTGACCAAACTCCGCTGTTCCGACGCAGGATCCCGAATCCGTTGGTGCCGGCCAGCGCGCGCTCCGCGAACGCGACCTCCAGGATCTCGCCGAACGCCGAGTGGGCCTCGAGTCGCCATGCGCCAATGCCGCCGCCCGTTGCCGTCCGGTGAATGCCGTCGGTGCCGCCGGTAAACAGAACGCCCCCAGCGCCCGGTTCGGCCGTGATGAGCCGGACGCCGCCAGGATGCGACGTGCTGACCCAACTCGTCGTCGCATCGTCATACCGGAAAGTGTTGTTCGCGACCGTCGCGAAGAGCGCCCCCGCGGCGTCGAAGGCCAGCTCGGCGCTGCGCGGGTTGCTGAGCCCGGTATTCCTCGGCGTGAAGGTCCAGTTCGTTCCGTCGAATGTGGCCTCGGCGATGCCCGGATCAGCGGACTGGGTCGCAACGAACAGGCGATCGGCGTTCAGCGGGTCAACTGCGATCGAGGTGATCAACACACCGCTGAAGGTTTCGTCGGACTCATCGAGGCGCGCCCACGTTCGGCCGCTATTCGTGCTCTGCACCAGACCAGCGCCGCTGGTACCGACGTAGATGACGCCCGCATTGATCGGGTCGACGGCGAAGCTGCTATTGGCTCCGGAGTAGGTGCCCGGCACGTCGTTCCAGGTCGCACCTCCGTCGGTGCTTCGGCTGATGCGACCGGTGAACGACGTGAGCGCGTAGAACGCGCCCGATTGGTGGGGGTCTGCGACCAGCGTCCGCGTCCGATTACCGAAGGAAACGGGCTCCGATCGGGTCCAGCTCCGGCCGCCATCGCTGCTGCGAAAGACGCCGTTCGTTCGAGTAGACGCAACCACCACGCTCGGATCCGTTGCGTCGACCGCCAGGCCGCCGATCTGTCCCACCGGCGGACCGATCTCGCGCCAGCTGCCGCTTGCCGGCAGTTCGCTGAGCGCCGTCGACGGGACGCCTGCGACGGCGGCGATCAACGCGGCCATCGTCCAAGACGGCGCTGTCCGCAGTGTGCCGCTCCAGCGCCACCGGCGCCTCCCATGCTGATTGTCCATTGCCTTCTCCCCGGCCTCCATGGCCGCATCTCGTATCGCTGCAAGAGGGACACCAGGTCTTTCCTTCGAACGTCAGACCGGTGACCACGTACATACAACCTACGAATTGCGCGCACCTTTCCCGCCACAGCCGGCGGGCTGGACTGCCGTTCCCCAGCTGGTGGGGACGTTGCCGGCAAGGAGATCAGGCGCCTTAACCGCGGCACATCGCGCGCCGATCGAGTCGCTCGCGGTAGAACGCGGCGCGCCTAGGCACAGGAAATCAGCGACGCAAGACGCCGGACGCGACGTGACCCCCACGCCGCGGCTTGCGCGCACCGGTCCAACGATCGGCGAGCCCCCGGTACAACGGGCAGGGTTACGCAGCGGACTCGCCGGGGCAGAGGCCCCGTGGTCCGGAACCCGATTGAGGCAAGCGCGCGGGGTGAGCGTCGCGAGCGGCACCGTGTGCGATTTCGACGCACGCGAGCATTGGGATGGGTAGACCGTACGGAAAGGGATGCCCATGTCCAGGCTGATCGTCGCCATTGCCCTGATCTTCTCGCCCATGCTCGCGCTCGCGGAGTTCGAGCTGCAGCTGCTGCCCGACACCGTCTCCGAGGGCGCAGACGTCAACGGCATCGTTCGGGGAGACAGCCCTTCCTCGCCCCGGGCCCTCCGCATCTCCGGCGTTGATGACCGCGCCGAGCTGCTGGTCGAGTTCGAGACCGACAGCGCCGGTCGTGGTGCATTCCAGGGCGCCCTGTCGGAGTTCGTGCCTCCCGGCGTCTACGACGTCCTGCTCTACGACGAGCGGGAGCAGGAGGTGCTCGAGACCACGACGCTGACGGTCACGCCGGCACCGACAATCCGCTTCGACCGCCGCTCGGGGTTCGGCGGGACGGAGGTCGGCGTCACCTTCCAGAACCTGGTTCCGGGCGTCGTCGAGTTCTACCTGGATGATGTGCCCGTCATCGGCGCCCGGGCGGTCTCGGACTCTGCCTTCTCCACCACCGTCGTGATCCCCCGCGGGTCCGCCGGGACGATCACCGCCTCCCTGGTGAATCGGGTAGGCCAGCGCATCACCGGCGTGGGCACAGCCATCTTGGAACGCCGCGCGCAGACCATGGCGGCGCCGGAGCTGCCGACCCTCCGCTGGCCTGCCCGCTTCGGACCGAGCGACATCATCGAGATCACCGGCGAACTGCAGGTGCCGGAGGGGACACGGGTCACGGACTATGACTGGACGACGGTCTGGATCACCCGCGACGGTCGCCAGTTCCCGGTCAACACGCGCCCGCTCGAGTTCGACCTCGACGGCGAGGCGCCCGACTTCGGCGAGCCGGTGGCCTTCTCCGTCAACGTGGCGCTGCCGTCGATGCAGAACGGCTTCCCTCCGGCGGAGCGGGATCAGCTCGACGAACTCGGCTTCGTCTACACGAATCCCTCGACGGGCCAGTCCGGGCGCATCGTCCATCCCGCCGCCGCGACGGGCCTCGATGACGAGGCCGGGATCACCATCACGGGCCGCCTCGTCGAATTCGATCCCGACGACGACGACCCGAACCCGGACCTGACGGACAACGCGCCGATCGTCGGGGCGATCTGGAACGTGACCGCGAAGACGGAGCTCATCGAACCCAATACGCAGATCCCGTTGCCGGACGGCAAGGCCGCGGCAACCGAAACGACGGTCAATACGCTGGCAGCCGGCGTTCACGGCAACAACCAGCTCACCGCGGTCACCGAAGCCAACGAGACGCCCACGGGCTGCCCGGTGACGCTCGACAACGGCGTGACCGACGAGAATGGCGAGTTCCAGTTCGCGTTCTCGCCTTTCCTGACCGACCTGCTCAGGATCTACAACACGAAGATCTCGGCCACGGCCGGTGGCGCCGTCGAGTACATCCCGCCAAAGAACCCACCGCTCGACGAGTTCCTCATTCGCCTCTCAGCCCTGCTGCAGGGCTTCGGCATTCCCGTCGGGACGCAGAACGGTAACGCCCTCTTCGGCGGCATCCGCTACGAGTTCAAGCGCGAGTTCGATGCCACCTACAACTTCCGGACGAACTTCCGGGCCGGGGATCCGCGCGACCCGGATCCACCCATCTTCGACCAGCCCTTCGATCCGCGCGAGACGCTCATCTCCGTGATGGCGCCGGTCGACGTCGCGCAGGCCCAGGAGCTACCTTCGACCCCGTACATCGAGGAACTCGCAGCCGCCCTGCCCCGGGATGGTCAACCCGCGCGGTTCTCAAAGATCATCGCCTTTCCGTCGCTCCGGGGGACGGACCTCGACAACGAGGCCATCACCCTGGTCCTGCCCTGGTCCGGACGGCTCTTCGGTACCTTCGAGGAGGACGTGGTGGTGAGTCTGGACGGTCAAACGATCGGCACCATGTCGTCGAGCGCGGGCATCGAGTGCGCCGTGGCGGGCAGCTTCCGGATCAATCTCACGGGCCTGGCAACCTGGGATCTTGCGGGACAGCAATCGGCCATCGTGCCCGGTCGTATCGACACGGTCTCGGAGACGGGCGCTGCCTACTTCAAGGAATTCGAGATCCTCATCGAGCAGGGTCCAACCTGGTGGCAGGACGCCAGCCGCTGGGAGAACGCCAGCGTCTCCTGGAGCCCCGAGATCATCACGATCCGCGCCGATGAGAAAGCAAACAAGATGAGCAGCGCGACGGCGCCCGAGGTCCCGAAGGATGTCGGCAAGCTCGAGAACGACAACATGGAGGTCGCCACCGTCACCCAGACCCTGCGCGGGGGCCAGGTGTCGGGCACGACTCGCAATGGGGTGACCGACCAGGTCGTGGCCAACCAGCCGGCGGGCGCCAAGGTCGTTGCCCGGACGCGCTATACGAGCGGCACGTCGGTCCGCAGCACTGAGCTTCTGTTGCTGGAGCAGATTGGAACCGAGGTCCTCCCGAAGTCCGTGGTCGACCTTGACTGCAACGGAGAGGAAACCGTGGCGTGTCTCAGACGTCGCCTCGCGGAAGGTGAAAGCCCCAGCTCGGGGAGCGCCACGCCGATCACCATCCTGGACACCGGCAAGATCCCGCTCTTCCGCTACGCCTGGGGTGTCCCGCCGATTGCGGCATTGACCGTGGGTGCCGACATCTGGTTCCGTGCCGTGCTCAACTACTTCATGTTCGTCGAAACGGCCAGCGCGTCCATCGACGTGGATGGCCTCGTGGAGCCCGAGGTCACCGGCGGCCTGGACGTGTTCCTCGACCTCAGCGCGCTGTTCGGCATCGTGAGCGGCCGCCTGACGGCAGCCCCTGCCGTCGGCGTTGCCATGCCCGTGGTGGTCTCCGACACGCAGTTCAACGCAATGGCGAGCCAGCCCTGCTTCAATTTTGTCATGGACCTGTTCCTGCAGGTGTCACTCGGGCCGTGCCCGCTCTGCGCCAAGCTGAACTTCAGCGAGCGCGCCATCGATTACGCGGAGAGGGCCGGCTGCGTCGTCGCCGGGCTGAATCCCAAGGGGACGGCGCCGGAGGGTCCGGCCGCGGGCAAGCTCGCCCTGGCCACCGACAATTTCGGGACCGCCACGGGCGTCTTCGCGACCGACCAGGGCATCCAGGCCCTCAATCTCCAGGGCGGCACGCCCGGTAACCTGCAGTCCCTCGACTCCGGACCCGGCGCCATGCGCCCGGCCGCGGCGTTCTTCGACGTCGGCAAGGGCATGGCCGTCTGGGCCCAGTCCTCGCTCGACCCCTTTGCCTTCGCAGCGCTTCCCGACCAGACGTCCGATGACCCCTGCCATGACGACCCTTCGAGCAGCTTTGCACAGACCGTCGCGGGTGCCGACAACTGCTCGGCCATGGGGCCCGGCCGGCTCCCCGGAACCGAGTTCCAGCACATGGTGTACGCGCTGCTCGAGAACGACACCTGGGGACCGACCCTGGATCTGACGCTGCCAACCACCGGCGAGGGCGGCGTCGAACTCGCCGCCTGCATGGACGGTGACGCCGGCTGTCCGGCCGGCGGCGAGATTCTCGCGGTCTGGGAGATCGACACGGCTATGGATCTCAACGAACAGCGGATCAAGCTGCGCTACGCCCGCTACAGCGGTGCGCGCGGCACCTGGTCGGAGATCGAGACCATCGACCCGGGTAGCTCCGCCAAGGACGTGCAGGCCGAGCCGCTCTACGTCCGCGGAGATCCGAGCCGGGGGATCAGTGCGGAACCGGTGATCACCTGGGTCCGCAACCCGATGGCCACCCGAGGCAACCTCAACCTGCAGGAGCGCGAGCTCTGGTACGAGTTCGTGGATCATTCCGCCGGCCCCCAGCAGGCGATCGGGCTCCCGGCCGGTGTCAGCTCGCCCTCCGCCGACGACTTCTCGGACCGCAGCTTCGCCGTGGCCTTCGCCCAGTCCGCAGATACCACCTTCTTCGGCAATCGACGCGCGCTCTGGATCGCCCGCGCGCGGGACTGCATGGGTGGCATCTGCACGTGGACGACGAACGTGCCGACGGACGAGGACCGCCGCCTGTTCGTCGAGAATCCATCGATCGTCATCGACGACCTCGATCGCGTGACGGTAACCGGGCGACAGCTCGGGCTCGACGGGGCACTGACGGGCCTCGAAGCCATCGGCGTCGTGACCGGAACGGGCGATCTGTTCCGCTACAGCACGACGCTGGCCGACCTCAGCGTTGGCAGCAGCACCGCGCTCAGCGATGACGGTGCGGTCAACTGGCAGCCCGAAGCGGTCTTCGATCCGGTCACGAACAATTTCATGGTCTTGAGCGCCAAGGGCATCGGCGTCGAACAGCTCGCCAAGGCACGCCTGGGCAAGAACGCCGCCGGAATTGTCGCGCGTCCCGTCGCCGGCGTCATGAGCAAGGGCCTGACCGGCTCGACCGGTGTGTTTCTCAGCATGCAGGAGCAAGGACCAGACGGCGTCGTGACCGCCGCCTCCGCGACGGAGACGGTCCTGGAACCCGGCGGCCGCGTCGAGGTCGAGGTCAGCTTCGAGAACCGGGGGATCGATTTCGGCGGTTCCGTCGAGCTCGCAGCGTTCTGGGACGGCCCGAACGGCGTCGGCGAGCGGACCATCCTGACCCGCGTACGCCCGGACGATGGGCCGGCCACGACGGTCCTCAGCGTCGCCGTGCCGCGCACGTTCTCGGCCGACGAGCCCCACACGCTCTACGTGACGCTGAACCCGGATCTCGCAGCCCACGAGGTCACGCTTGAGAACAACACCGCGACGGTCGACTTCGGCGCGATGCCGGTGCCCTTCGACATCGCGCCGTCGGTCGATGCCGCGGGAACCATCGCCTTCCTCGATTGGTCGGTCGAGGAGGACGAGCGCGTCACCGGGTTCCGGATCTACCGCCGGGAGCTCGGCTCGGACGTGATCTATAGCGTCGGCTACAGCCCCGTCGACGGCTTCGCGGACCTCAACGTCATCCCGGGTACGGTCTACGAATACCGGGTGGCCAGCCTGTCGGACAACATGATGGAGTCCGATCCCTCCGCGTGGGTCGCGGTCGGCGTGAATGCGATTCGTTCGGAGCTGCTGTTCTCAGACAGTTTCGAGACCCGGTTCCCCTAGCGAAGGTGCGCCGCGACCCGGATCCCGGACGTGGGTGGCCAGCGGCCCTCCCGTTCCACCTGCTAGGCGGAGTGCGGATCCTTCCGGAGTCAAGCCAGGGACGCGCGGCCGTTTGCGCTTCCGGCAGGCTCATTCCGGACCCTATTCCGGGAAATGCCGGCAACGTGAGCACTTGCAGGGTTTCGAATTCTCGACCAGGAACCTGGAGGCGAATCGCGTCAAGGACTACGCGGGTAGTCCTGGCATGCGCGCCGTGCCCTGCTAGGCTGAAGAGCGATGCGTTTCGCAGCGGCAACGGAAAGGGGGCGGAAGATGAGGACAGGGAAGATCGTGACGAGCGTGCTGCTCGGGGTCATATTCACGGTTGTCGCGGCCAACGCGACCGCGTTCGAATTCCCCTGGCGCACCGCGAAGGGCGGCGACAATTACTGCCAGGGAAATGACTGTACGACCGATGCGGATTGCGGGACGGGCGGACAGTGCGTGTCAGTGAGCTGCGAATTCGACAAACGCAAGGGCGGGACGACCTACATCGAGGAGCGCGCGTGCGTCCCAAAGGCGTTTTACGACAGATTCGGCTTACCCGAGAGCCGTGGCGATCTCGGTGGCAGCGGCACTCCCGACAATGACGACCGGCGACGCGGCGTTGAGGGGCCTGCCACGATCGAGATCGATGCGGGTAGCTTCCAGAGTTTCGGGCGGGAGTTCGTGCCGCTCGAAGGCGGCAACGCCGAGGGTCTATACACGGACGTACCCGTACTCGACGGCGTCTTGGCGTTTCGAGCCGGGCCGAGTGGATCCGTCTGCTTTGCCTTCGAAGGGGTCAACGACAGCGACACTGACGAATTCTTCCTGATTGCCTTCGAGCTTCCCACAGTCGTCGACGCCGAGACGGTCTACACCCTCCGCAATGGGCTCGAGCTGACCGTCTTCGATCTTGACGGGGACGGTGCTGCCGCGTCGGATGTGCAGCAGACCATTTCCGGGAAGGCCATCGGGGAAGTCGTCGACTTCATCGGTTTTCGTGCCGGCGTCGATATCGAACTGTCGGCCCCGACCAGCGAGGCAGAAGGAGAGACGCGCTTCTTTCGCGAAGGGCCAGGGGACGCGCCGCGGGTTGGCGACCTGGCCGAACTCGTTGTCTTCACGAGCCTGACGCTCTCCGCCGGGGACGCCATTGCCATGACTGGCAAGGTCGTTGCGGATCGGGGAGACGGGCTACCGGCTTGCTCGATCCCATTCACGCGCGATGACATCTTCACCAGCAGCTTCGAGGCGCAGGAAGGCAATCCCGTCCGGTAGGGAAAGTCTGTGGGTCAGGTCCTGTTCCTTGCGCGCCACGCGGTGCTGATGGTGCTCTGAATTAGCGCCTGGTTGCCGCGTTTGTGAGACCGTTCTTGTCGCGCCCACAAGGCAGAATTCTCCGCTTTACCGCGTGCACGGCGCTCGCGTTCCGTCCGGGTCTTGGAGGCATGAGGACCCAAGCCAGGCAGCTCCGCCAATCCATCTGAAGGTCCTGGCTGACAGGACCACCGCGGACGCGCAACAATCGCAAGATGGGGCAGAAGCCGCGACTGCCAGAATGATGAAGACAACAACCATGGATGGTGTCGTGCGCCAACTGCTAGCTGCAATCGTTCTGATGTCCCTCGCGCCCGCTTCGACGTGGGCCGGAGAGCCTGACCGGACAGACGACTTGGTGCTGCTGGCCCAGGTCTGGGGGCTGGCGAAGTATCGCCACCCTGCGGTGACGCGCTGCGAGCGTGACTGGGACCAGGCACTCCTCGATCAGATCGACGCCATGGAAGAACTCGACTCGCCGGCCGGCATGGATCGCGTGATCAATAGTCTGCTCGACACTGCCGGTGAGGATCCCCTCGTCGAACTGGCCCAGCCGCCCGCATGGATTCGGGACGCGCCGCTTGAAGATTCGACCCGGGAGCGGCTCGAGCGTCTTGCGAGCGTCAGGCCGCAGACCCAGTGCTATGTCAGCCAGCGTCCGGGCACCGGCCAGGCGGATTTTGCCGTCGACACGGGCTTCTCCGGTGGGACCTCCTTCCTCGATCGGCGCGTGCGTATCCTCGCCGCATTCCGCTTCTGGAACGCCATCGAGTATTTCTTCCCCTACAAAACTGACATCGGTCGTCCCTGGGATCGCGTACTGGCCGAACACCTGCCGGCTATCGAAGCGGCGGAGCGTGGTTTCGATTACGCGGTGGCGATGCGGGCATTCACCGCCGAAATCCAGGATGGCCACGGGTTCTTCGCCTCGACCCAGCTTGCTGGCCTGACCGGCACCCGCGGTCCGTCGTTCGAGCTGCAGTCCGTCGAGGGACGGGCTCTGGTGAATCGCCGCTACGGGAGCGCGGGCGACGTGCCGCTCGGCAGCGAGCTCGTGTCGGTCAACGACGAGTCCTTGAACGATCGCAAGGCGCGCAAGGCCGCGGTGGCCTACGGGTCGAATCCGATCGATCGCGAGGCGAACCTGCTCGACGCCGTGCGCGCCGACACCGCGACGTCGGCACGCTTCAGGTTCCGCGACCCCGACGGCGTCGAGCGCGACTTCATACTGCCGCTCGATCCCCTGCCGGGGGACAAGACCGCCGAGCGCGAGGTGGTTCGCGAGGTGTCGCCGGACGGCGCGTGTGACATGGCCATCATCGATCTCGCAGTTCTTCAGCCATCCCAGGTCAACGGTGTGCTGCGCTCGGTGGCGGACAAGGATGCGGTGATCATGGACCTGCGACGCTACCCCAACGGGACGCTCTGGCCCATGGCTGATCTGCTGTACCCGGAGCCGCGGGCGCCGGCGGTGTTCATGCAGCCGCTGCTCGATGATCCGGGTCGCTTCGAGGAAGTGATCGCACCCATCGGTGGGCGTGCCACCATTCCGTTCTCCCCCCGAATCCTCGTGCTCATGGACGAGCGCGCGCAGAGCCAGTCCGAGTACACGGTCATGGGATTACAGCGCGTCGATCGGACGCTGACCTTCGGTAGCCAGACTTCCGCCGCAGATGGTGATCTTTCCAGCGTCATCCTGCCTGGCGCTCTGGAGGCGTTCTTCACCGGCCTCGGCGTCTTCTACCCCGACGGGCGGGCGACCCAGAGGATCGGCATCGTTCCAGACGTGGCCGTGGCGCCAACGATCGCTGGTTACGAGGCGGGTGAGGACGAGGTGCTCGCGGCGGCCCTCGACTGTCGCTGGGTGGACGAAGAGCCGCCGCGCCGCTCACCGCAGACCGCGCTCTACTGGAATCCGTCTCGGGACGGGGAGGGGCTCGACATCCACCGATTCGCCGAGGACGGCATGGTGCTGCTCCAGTATGCGTACGACATGGACGGCAATCCTGAATGGCTCTTGGGTGTTGCAGAAGGCGACGGGACTGAGTGGCGGTTCGCGGTCGATCGATTCAACGCCACGAATCTCGACACGCCACTGGCGGTCACTGCGCAGGCATCGGGTGATCTTGCGCTGGACGTTCATCGCGGCGCGTTCCAACCGACCTGCGCGATCGTTGATCAGCTGCGCCAGCCGCAGCGTGCGCGGTTCCAGTGGCGTGTGGACGAGGCATCCGGCGATGCCTGCCAGGAACCGCTGGCCGCGTCCCGGGGGTTTCCGCTGACGGGACTGTACAACGCGCCCCTGGAACCGGGCTGGGGAATCTCGGTCCACGAACTGCAGAATCAGCTCACCGTCGTCGTGTACGCCTACGATCAGACAGGGCGCCCGCGCTGGCTCATCGGGTCGGTTGCGGCGACGCTCGATCAGCGCTCGTTCGAGATTCCGCTCCTGCACGTGAGCGGTTATTGCAGGGACTGCGCTCCCGCGCAGACGGTGAAAACGGGAACGGGGTCGATGCTGGTCGAGTTCCTCACACTTGGTCCGGACGCCGAGCTGAGAGTCGACATCGAAGCGGCCTTCAATCCCGACGAAGCGCCATGGGTGCGCTCCGACGTCACCATGGAACGGACGGTCGCACCGGAGCCCGCGAAAGCCGGCGCTCCTCTCGCTCGGTCAGTCCGACGCTGACACTGGCCAGCCCCAGCCCAGCGCCTTCGCGAACCCAGTCGAGCGAGATCCTCACCGGCGGTTGGGTTTCGTAGCGCTCCTGAACGGAGCAGAGTTTCACCTGACCTCCAGGATCGCCAGCAGCCGCGGGGCTGAACGGCTCTCGTCGTGAGCACGCCAAATGATCGATGGAACATGAAAGACCTGCCCCCAACCCCTCGACCGTCGAAATCACAAACGGAGACGCCAGGCTGTCACCGTCAATCGAGGACCTTTTCGACCTCACCCGTGTTCGCATCGACGATCACGGTCCGGCCCGCGTTACCGCCGCCCGGATTCGCGTAGGTGATGTACCACATGGCGTGGCGCGTTTCCGGGGCTGCCGTCGTCTGGATCGAAACGGTGTAGCCGTCAGCAATGAACTCGCCGCCCTGCTCCTTCGCGATGGCGTAGAGCCTGGCACCGTCGCGCAGGAAATCGGGCGCCAGGTCAGGGATGCGTCCGGCCGCGCCTTCGCTCGCATAGCAGGTGAACATGCCTCGGAACGTCGTGAATGACGCATTCGCGTTGGCGGACGGTGAATAGAACAGCAGCCGCCAGGCCTCCGATCGGCCTTCCTCGTCGAGGGGACCGTTGCTCGTCGTGGTCGCGTTGGCGAGCACCGCATCCGCTTGCCAGCCCGTGGCGATCGCCTCTCCTTTGGCATAGATGTCGGCAAGCGTCATCGGCGCGACGTCCGTTTCCAACGGACAGAGTTCCTCCGCGACGCCGCGTGAGGCGCAGGCCAGCAGAACAAAGACGACTGCGAATCGAGTCATGGTCATGGCGAACTCCCTTCAAGGACACGTCCGGACGCCAACGGGGTCAGCGATTGCGCCGGAGTCAGTTCGGCTATTCGACTACACGCCAGCGTCTCTCAGGTATAGCAGAAATTTTCAGCGCTATCGGGAAAGGACCGGCATCGGCGCCGGGTGTTCGCGTTGAATTGTGCAGGACGGTGGGCACGGCTTGCGAGGGTCCCGGCAGTCCGGGAAGCGTACCGGGATTGTCGACGGAAGCGCAAAATACGAAGCCTGCCCCCTTGGTTCACGATCAATTGTCAGCAGATGTACCCGGCCCCGCTATCGATGGAAGGCTACCTCGACATCCCGCTCAGAAGGCACACGTCTTCCGGGTTATCCTTGGCCGAAGCTAGCGGCAAGGGTGATCCCGTGGACTACGTCGAGCGCGAGCAGAAATACCGCCTTCTCGACGGGCAGCAGCTCTTCCGGGGCGCCAGCCTGGACGCCGTCGAATACCTCTTCGAAGCCTTCGAAGACGTCACCTTTCCAGCCGACCAGATCATCCTCGAGCGCGGTCGGGCGAACCGGAAGCTCTATCTGATCATCGACGGCGAGGTCACCGTCCAGCTGCGCGAGGAGACGGCGTCGCCCCACTACCGGTTGGGCGCGGGCGAGTGCTTCGGGGAAATGGGTCTCATCGACGATGGCGTTGCCAGCGCTACCGTGGTGGCGATCGCAGATTCCCGCTGTCTGGTCATCGACGAGGACACGCTCTGGGCCATGGTGCATCGCTCCCACTGCATCGCCCGCAATCTGCTCTTCATCCTCACCCGGCGTATCCGTAGCGCGAACGAGACCGTCGCTGCGAACCTCGAGCAGCTCAAGCGCTGGGAGGTGTTCGCGCTCAGCGACGCCCTCACCGGACTCAAGAACCGCCGCTGGCTGGACGAGAGCATGCCTGCGCTGATGACCAAGGCCCGCGAGTCCGGCGAGCCGTTCGCGCTCCTGGTCGTCGATGTCGATCACTTCAAGGCATTCAACGATCGCTGGGGGCACCTCGCCGGCGACGAAGCGCTGAGGACGGTGGCTACGGTGATCCGGAAGCACGTGCGTTTCGACGACCTGGTCGCCCGGTACGGCGGCGAGGAGTTCGTGATCCTGCTGCCGGAAACCACGACGTTCCAGGCCGAGCAGCTCGCCCAACGCCTTTGCCGGGCGATCGCCAGCGCACCCGCCGGACGGCACGGCGGCAGCGATCTGCCGCCTGTGACCGTCTCGATGGGGTTGAGCGCCCTGCACCTGGAAGACCCGGACGACCAACCGCTGGCGCGCGCCGATCGGGCGCTCTTCGACGCCAAGACCGCGGGGCGCAACGGCCTGGCGAAGCGGTAGGCGCCAGGATCGCCCAACCAACAATCCGCAAGTCTGTCTGACTACTTTGGTTCAGGAGCGAAAGCATCCGCACGAACTGCGCCTGTAGGCCGAGAACCACCGGCCTTTCCGTCGATGGCTGCCCTGGACTGTCCTCGTCCTCCTGTCCTCCTGTCCTCCGGGTCTGTCCCGGTCAGCGGCTGCCGTTGTTAACTTGCACCTGATCGGCCTGGACGGCTACACAACTGCGAGCGCCATTCCGATTAGCAGCATTGGGATCTGGTCTTGCTTCTCGCCGATTGACTAAACCGGACTGGGGGTCAGGTCTTGTATCTTGCTCGGTTTTGACTGGCCGGCTAGCGTCCTTGTTCGCGGTCAACGCCGGGTTGAGGCACGCATTGAACTGTGGATGACTTCGGTCGGACTCGCGCTTTCGGGGCCACGGGGAGCGTGCTGGTCGTGAGCTTCGTCGGCTCCGCCGGCCATCCGGCCTCACCGGAACGAATTGAGCCCCACAAACGTCCCGCCGTTCTTCTCGCAGAGCACCCGCATGAGGCTCGCGAAGCGCAGGCCCGTGTTCTGGAGGGACGGCGGGCGCATGAACTGGACCGGGAAGCCGACCGCGTGGATCCGCACCAAGCGGTTGCCGCGGGCGTCCTCGCGGTTGATCTTGTCGACGGTCTCGACGACGTTCGAGATCGACCGGCCGGTGAATTCGTCGCCAAACACGTACAGGCTGATCTTCTTGTCCGGCGCGTAGAAGGTCGAGATGGCCTTGGTGATGCCCTCGACGGGGCTCGAGTTCGAGAAGGCGTTCCAGCCGCGGAGGCGATCGATGATGGCCCGGCGCCGCGCCGGGGTATCGGGGATCCACTCGTTCGCGTAGCGGCCGAACATGTATTCGCCCATGTCGTTCATCTCCTGGATCCCCTTGACCTCGGGGTAGACCTCCAGGGTCTCGATCACCTTGGCGAGCAGCAGATCCCAGGCGAAATTGAACATGCTCCCGGAGGTATCGATGATGAAGATGATGTACTCGCTGTCGACCGGGATGCCGCCAACGGTCGTGTCCTCGAAGGGGCGCGAGAAGGAGAATCGACGCTGGGCCTCATTCAGCCGCTGACGAGCGATTTCAAGCTGCTGCTCGAGGGCCGCGATCGCCTCGTTGTCGGTACCGGAAGCCTCGAACTCGGACCGGATCGTCTCCAGCATCATGCGCAGCCGCGCGATCCGCTCGGTGATCTCCGAGCGCTGCTCGGTCTTGGTGATCAGCTCGCGGTTCAGAACCACCGACTCGCCGCGGATCTCGAAGAGCTGCGCCTCGAGCGCCATGACCAGCCCTTCGAGGTCCTGCTTGGACTCCTCGAGAATCATGGGCTCGGCCGTCTTCACGAGCACGAGCAGGAGGATGATGGCGCCGAGGCCGCAGGCGATGGTGTCGAGGAACGACAGACTCGCCTGCTCCACGCCGCGCCGCTGGTGTCTGCGACTCATGGCCAGTCCCTCGATGGGGCCAGGAAGGAGCCGCCCGTGGCCATCGATAGCTTCCAGAACTCGCTCGATGCCAGCGGGTCACCTTCCATGGGGAACAGGATCACGTTGATGGGCACGCCCACGGGCAGCAGGCCGGTGGCGTCGTCGAAGAAGCGCTGCCGCTGCCGGGCCGTGACCGTGTCCCGCCGCGTTGCGGGAGTCCGACCCTGCGTCGGCAGGCTATCGATGATCAAGTAGACGTTGTCGGGCATGGGATTCATGGCCCGGATGACGTCGAAGGCGGCGTGGAGCCGGGTGCCGTTACCGGGGATCACCTTGCGCATGGCGACCGAGGCCTCCTGGAGGCGCCGCCCCTCCTCGCCCGGTTCCTGCCACTCACCCGCCGTGTCGGGCAGCACCGGCGCCGCGTCAACGTTGAAACCGTAGATCTGGAAGCGCGAATCGGCCGGGACCTGGGTCGTCAGCCAGTCGACGGTCAGGAGTGCGCGCTGCCATTTCGTCGACCGGATCTTCTGGTCGTCCGGCAGGTTTCGGCGCCGGATGATGTTCACGATCGTCGAATCCAGCATGCTGGCCGACGTATCGAGGAGGATGAGGATTCGCTCGCCACCGACGCGCAAGCCGGTCAGGTACTGGCGGTCACCCTCGCCATAGAAGGGCGCGACGTCGTCGCCCGCCTCATCTTCGGCCGCCTGGAGCTTGCCGACCTCCTCGTCCATGCGCTGGAGTTCGGCCACGAGCTGATTGAAGTGCTCGCGGCGGGCCATCGTCTCGTTTTCCTGGACGGACAGCTCCTCGCGCCGCGTCTCAACCTCGTCGATCATGCGATCGGCGCGACCCTGGGCTTCCGTGACCTCGAGCTGGATCTCCTCGAGCGAGTTCTTGAGCTGCGACAGGTTCAGCTGCTCGAGCTTGACCTCCGTCTCCAGGCGCATGACCTCGCCGCTCCGGTCCGCCGTGAGGTCGTCCTGCCGCTGCTGCGTCGAGTGATTGATAATTACGAAGAACAGGATCACGGCGCCGAGCCCGCAGGACATGATGTCCAGGAAGCTCATGCTGAAAACCTGTCCTTCGCGGCGTTTACGCGCCATCGTGCTCCACCGCGATCAGCGTGACATCGAGTCCGGACGCATCGATCCGGAGGCGGTCGCCGGCATTGACCTTTCGGAGCTCGCCCGGATGCGGCCGACCGTTCACCGCCAGCGCCGTTCCCGCCGCCGCCTCGACCTGGACCGCGCCGTCAGCGCCTGCATGGATCATCACCGCCGCCTCGCCCGGGTTACCGGCCGGCGCCCCGTCGGCGCGGAGCGCGAGTGACGGCCCGATCGGCCGCGCGATCCCCGCGGCGAGCCAGTGGGTCGGGCGCCGCCGCGAATAGCCGTCGACGGCGCTGGCGTGCGCTGAATGCTCCGAACGCGCCAGCCAGGGCTTGCTGCGAACCCAGGGCACGCCACCGTCCTCGCCCGCATCGGGCAACGGCAGCTCCTCCAGTCCCACACCCACCGCGCTCTCCGGTAGCACGACCACCTCGAGCTCCGGGATCTCGCCCAGAGCCTCCACGAGGCCGGGCAGCTGGCCGGCCCGGTGCGTGACGCTGAGCGTGGTCGGCGCATTCTCGTCCAGCGCCTCGGCCAGGAACGCACCGAGGCGTCGGTAGACGGGCGCGGCGGCCTCGACAATGGCGCTGCGGCCGAGCTCCGCCTCGAAGCGTCGGCCCTGATCCTCGAGGCTGATGGCCACGGCATCGGCCGTCGCCAGCGCGGCGCCCCAGCTCGCCAGCTGATCGTAGAGGCGCTGCTCGACCTCGGCGTCATGCATCGGATCGAAGCGGGCACTGGCCACGAAGAGCCGCGCGACGGTGTCCGCCCAGGCGTCCAGAACGCGCATGAGCCCGACCTCCGGGCTGCTCCAGCTGCGCTCGTGAGCGAGACTCTCGCCCTGCGAAAGCGAGGTCAGCACGGCACGGTGCAGGTGCAGATCGAGATGCATCAAGCGGCGCCCGGGCCGCGGCCGGGCCAGACCGGCAACGGCCAGATCAACGACGGCGGAAACGTCCATCTGCAGACGGGCGGCCATGCCCAGGAGCAGCGCGACCTGTTCGCCGCGGAAGTCGCCCGGAAGTGCAAACGTCACCGGCCCGGCGGGACGCCCTGCCCGCTGCCACAAGTCTTCCAGGTGCAGGAAGGCGAGGTCTGCCTGGTAGCGGGCCGCCTTGTACCGCCGCCGCAGCTCATCGCGCCCGAAGCGGTGCCAGAACTCGTGCTCCATCCGAGTCGGGTCACGCTTGATGAAGGCGCGGGCGTCGGGGCCGATGAGCGTCTCGCGTCGACCGAGATGGACGAACGCGGGGCTATCCGCCAGCACGACCTCGCGCTGCCGGACCTTCAGTGCCGCGTCGTTGATCTCGATGACCGTCATTCGGCGCGAAGCTTCGCGATCAGCTGATTCTCGGCGTACTCCTGGCTGTCGAGCACGAGACGCTCCTGTCGCAGCTGCAGCTGGTGCATCAGGAACATCAGCACGATGCTGAGGACCAGAGCGATGAACGTCGAGTTGAACGCAACGCCCAGGCTCTGCGTGACGCCGGAGATATCGCCTTCCACGGCCTTGTGCGCCTGCCCGAGGGCCTCACCGATACCGCGAACGGTCCCGATGAACCCGATCGACGGGATGGCCCAGGCGATGTAGCGGACCATGGCGAGCTCTGAGTCGAGGCGGTCGCTCTCGGCATCGGCCAGCTCGCGCACCGTGGTGGCGACGCTCTGGATACTTCGCGTCGACCGGAAACGATGGAGCGCCGTCAGCAAGATACGAGGGAGCAGGAAGTCGCGTTCCTTGTCGGGCAGCGACTGCAGCGGCCGCGCGTACTCGCGCGCGTCCTCGGGCAGGATACTGGTCCCCGCCCCCGCCGCGATGAGCTGCCGGTCGAGCAGCTTGCGTTCACCCCCGGTCTGCACGGCCTTGAAGCCCATCACGAGAATGGCCCAGATCAGCAGAACGAAGCAGGCCTCCTGCTCGAAGTCCCGGATCAGGATGTAAACGGACCGCTCGGGAACGTAGTTGTCGTCCTGCTCGATGAGAATCTGCTGCTCCGCGAGGAGTTCGGCAGCCTGGGGCCTGACCAGCGTCACGTAGACCGCGTGCACGATGATGACCGTCAGCACGAGCGCGAACAGCTGGTACAGGAACTCGATCGGTAGTTTCTTCTGCATTAGATCCTCAAAACCTACAGGCCCGGCAGAGCCGCTCCGGAAACCATATACGAAACTCTTCGTCTATTTGTCACGAAACGCCGCAACCGACGCTCGTGGCAGGAACCGCTCAAATTCGGCAACACGAGGGCGCCCAGGTTCCCGTACCGCATTCTCTCCGATCCACGTCAAGGAGTAGACCGCCGAACCGGGTAAAAGAATGCAAGGAGCTTCTTGCCAAACCGCCATCATGCTCTTCAGGAGTGAGCCGTAGCCCCTGCGGGGGTCTGGGGGTGTCCCCCAGAAGACCAATCGTCGTGTCCGCGGGCGGTTTTTCGCGCCAGGCGCGAAAAGAAGCCAAGGATCGACTCGTTCCCGTCCCCCCGAAAACAGAGCGTCGCGTCCGCCGGCGGTTTTTTGCGCGCAGCGCAAAAAGAAGCCAAGGACCGACTCTATATATCGTTGGGATACGCCACGCTGCTGTCCTCCGAAATACGCTCGGAGGGCTCGAAACGATCCATGCCCTCGCCATCGACTTCGGCACCAGCAGCTTCATCTGCCTCGATCGCCGCGAGCGGATCCTCGCCGTCCACGGCCGCGGCATCAGCCGCTGCACCGTCAGGATCAGCGGGCGTGGCCTCTGCGACGTCCTCGGCAGGCGGCGCTTCCTCGTCCGCCGGCACCTGGGCCCAGACGGCCGCCGCGACCAACAGTAACAGCAGCAACACGGATGATCTTCTCAGCATGTCCTGTCCTCACTCGGCATAGCGCGCCAGGCGGAACCCGATATCGTCCCGACCGGCGGTTCCGTCTCCGCGCCACGCAAAGCGCAGCTCCGAAATGCTGGCGCTGCGCCAGCTCGCCCCGCGCAGCACGTGGGTCTCGCCGGATTCCGGCCCCAGCGGATCCACGGTCCCGGGCGGATCGGCAACGCGAATGGTGTAGAAGTCATGCATCCATTCGGCGACGTTGCCCGCCAGATCGTACAGTCCGCTGGGTGACGGCGCGAGTTGTCCGACCTGGGCGGTGGCTGCGTAGGCATCCTGGTAGTTGGTCAGCGGGGTCTCGACCACCGCGCCCGCCTCGCGCCCGGCGACGTTGGCCGCGCCCTGCGGCGGCGGCAGGTCGGCGCCCCAACCGAAGCGCAGCGCGGCCCGTCCCTCCGAGGCGCCGCCGTAGCGAGCGGCCAGCACCCACTCCGTTTCCGTGGGCAGACGGAAGCCGGTGGTCATGGGCGAGACGGGAACCAGCGTGCCGTTCACTTCCTTGTAGGCGGCGGGAAGGCCCTCGCGCTCGCTCAGCCAGTTGCAGAATCGGGCCGCATCCTGCCAGGAAACGCGGACGACGGGCTGGCGATCGAGGGCAAGGGTCTCGCGCTCGACCACGCCGGAATCGTGCTCGGCGCGAAACTGCTTGAACTGCTCGTTCGTGACCTCGTTGATCCCGAGGTAGAAGGGCCGCTCGAGCTGGACCTGGCGCAGGAACTCGTTCGAGCGTCGGCCCTGCTCACGGCGGGCGCTGCCCATCCGGAAGATACCCGAGGGCCGGAACAGCTTGAGCTGAGCGCCAACAACGGTGTCGAGCACCGCGGGCGTTCGCGCACGGCGCCGCTCCTCGTCGGAGGTCATGGCGACGTTGATGACCTGCTCCACCTGCGGGTTGGGCGTCACCGAAGTCCGGAAGGTCTCGAAGCCCTCGCGCCGCACTTCGACGCGGTGCGGATGCGCCGGCAGTTCGATGGGCTCATCGACGATCCCTCGCAGGCTGCCATCAACGTAGACTTCGGCGTCCGTCGGTCCGCCGCGGACGATCACCGTCCCGAGGATCGGCTGCAGACGCACGGAAAGGCGCGTGTCATCGCCCTCGAGCACGTCCACGACCCGCGTGTTGGGACGGTAGCCCGGGAGCGACAGGGACACCCGGTAGGATTCATCGGGGCGTAGTGGCACGGTCATCGGCGCCTGCCCCTGAAACTCCCCGTCGATGGTCACGCTGGCCCCGCTGGGAACGCTCACGACGCGCAGCAGGTGATCGGCCGGCTCGAGCCGCACGGGCGCCAGGGTCTGGGGTACCAGGGCCTCGACGCTGAGCGCCGTATCCCAGGGCTTGTAGCGGTCCAGTCGGAGTTCAAGCGAATGGTCGCCCGAGAGGACTTCCACGGTGACCGGGGTCTCGCCGACGGGCTCGCCATCCACGCTGAGCGTTGCCCCGGGGGGCGTGCTGGTGACCGTAACCTCCGCCCAGTCGGGGACGAGCTCGAAGCTGAAGCTCTGCGTCACACCGCCACCCTCGATGTCGATCACCTCCTCGCGCGGCTGGTAGCGTGGCGCTTCGAGCTGCAACCCGTACTGCCCTTCCTTGAGCTCCAGCCCGGTGATCGGAGCGGCACCCACGACCTCGCCTTCGACGCGAACCACGGAGATCTCCGCGGGGTCGACGGCCACATCGACGATGCCGGGTAGCTTCTCGAGCGCGAACTCGAAGCGCTGGTCCGCGCCGACGTCGACCACGAAGGCCTCCTCGAGCGGACGATAGCCCTCGAGGCTGGCGCTGACCGAGTAGTCGCCCGGCCGCAGCAGCCAGCGATCGGAGAACTGGACGCGTAGCAGACCGCCGCGCAGCTCGAGTTCGGTTGGCTCCGGTACCACCACGACCTGCACCGACTGGCCGGTAAACAGGTACCAGGCGGTAAACGCGATGATGAACAGGACCGCGAAGCTACCGCCGAGGATCGCGTTGCGCACGAGGCGATCACGGTTCGCCTCGCCCAGGGACGGCTCGAACGCTTCCGCGCGGATCGACTCGTGTTGATTCTCGCTCATACGGGCTCCTCGCAGCGCAGCACGACCGGTGCGGGACTGCGGCCCGCGGGTACCAGGAATTCCCGGCGCACGTCGCGGAAGCCGCTTCGCGTGCCGACGGCGGTGTAACGCCCGGGCTTGAGGGTCAGCTCATGGCGGTCGAAGGCGCCGAGGCGCGCCACGCGATAGACGACGACATTGCAGGCGTTGTCCGACTCCAGCGTCACGTTGACGGGCTGCTCGGCGAGCACCAGCTGCGCTGTCAGCCGCGCGCGGAGCGTCGCCAGCTTCGGCAGCTCTCCGGCCACGTCCTCGGCCGACGCAATGAGCTCGCCCGCGCGCTCGCGACCGGCGTCGGACCACCACCCCTCCGGCCGCGCGAGGAACCGTTCAATCTCACCGTAGAGCGACTGACGCTCGTCGGCCAAGGCCTTCCCTTCAAGGGCTTCGCGTGCATTCGGTTCGCGCTTCAGCAGCGCGTCGAAGTGGCCGAGGGCGCCTTCCCAATCCTCCGCCGCGAGGGCTTCCGCCCCCTTGCGCCGGTGGCTTTCCAGAATGAACTCACGGG
>JBCCZC010000043.1:0-21944 GCA_039188505.1 Pseudomonadota bacterium
CGCAGCTGACGGGCCGCTGGCGGCAGACGCTATCCATCGGCTGGCCGTCGATCTTGCCGGCGGTCTTGCCGCGGTGCATGAAGCCGGCATCAGCCATGGCGATCTGAAACCCGCCAACGTCTGGCTCGACGATCGCGGTCGCGCGCTGCTGATGGATTTCGGGGCTGCGACTCCGGTCGACGACGATCGCCCGGCGCGCTTCGGCTCCCCGGTCACCATGGCGCCGGAGCTGTTCGATGGCGGGGCGGCGGGGCCCGCGGCGGACGTGTGGGCACTCGGCGCCGTTCTCAGCTTCGCGGCAACCGGCGCTTATCCCATCGCGGGCGACAGTTTCGAGACGATCCGCGAGACCCACCGTCGCGGGGCTGACGCGGGGCGGGTGATCAGCGCAGCGCCGCTCGCCGCCGATATGCGCCGCCTGATCACCACGATGCTGGCCGCTGCGCCCGCGGAACGCCCGACCCCCGAGGCCGCACTGCGCGAACTCACCGAGATCCAGACCGCACCGCAGCGGCGCCTCCGTCGTCGCGCCCTGGCAGCCGCGGTGGCGTCGCTGGTGATTGGGCTGGTCGCCTCGCTCCTGTTCCTGCGGCAAGCGCACGAATCCGAGGCGCAGAGCAAGCTGCTCCTCGAGCGCTCGGAAGCCGTTTCCGAGCTGCTCTTCGAGGTCATCGACCGGCCGCGTTTCGCCGGTCCTGGCGCCACCATCGCCGAGGGCATCCGTGGGCTTGCGGGCCAGATCGACGACGCCCTCGTGGACGACCCGGTCGGGCGCGCCGAGCTGCTCACCCACCTCGGCCATACGACCATGGATATCGAGGACCTCGAGCTGGCGGGGCGTTGGCTGGACGAGGCAATAGTGCTCTTCGAGGCCGAGGGAATCAGGGACGAGCGAGCGCGCTACGCGACGCGCATGAAGGCCAACCTGCTGGCCCGCGCGGGGCGCTTCGAGGAAGGTGTCGACCTCATCACCGGCGACACCGGCGCCATCACGCTGGGCGGGGCTGAGACGGCCTCGGACCTGCTCGACGCCTTTACGTTCATCAACATCCGCTCCCAGACCGGGCGCGACAACGGACCGCTCGTCGAGCTTGCCGAGACGGCAAATCAGCTGGCGGACGGTATCGCCTGGACCAAGCCATCGTTTCGACTGCACGGCTATGAGTCGCTCGCTCGGATCCAGGTGACGACCGGGCAGTACCGGGAAGCCGAGGCGACGCTCGACGCGGGTGTGATGTGGGCAGCGGCCGCGGGGATCGAGGACCCCGACGGCCAGCTGCAGGTGCTGCGCGAGTACCAGGTGCAGGTCTACATCGAAACCGGCCGCCTTCGCGAAGCGGAAGCCACGCTCACCCGGAACCTCGAGATTCTCCGCGACTGGCTCGGACCCGATCACTTCGACACCATCCGAGCCGAGAATCTGCAGGGCATCCTGCTCTACAACATGGGTCGCTTCGAGGACGCGGCGGCGCTGCTGGAGGTGCTCTACGCCCGTATCGGTGACCTGCCGTCGATCGACGACGGCATCCGCGTCGATGTCGGCAGCAACCTCGCGAATGCGCTGAAGGAGATCGGACGCAAGGACGAGGCCATGGCGATGTACGAGGCCAGCCGCGACCTTGCCCGCGAGCGGTCGGGATCGAACGACATCCGCGTCCTCATGCTGTCGAGCAACATCGCCGAGCTGCACGTCGATCTCGGGCAATGGGCTGAGGCCCATGCCGTTGCCGAGGAAACGCTGGCTCTGGACGAAGCCGCCCTCGGACCCGCGCACCCGTTCACCAACCACGCCCGCACCATGCTCGGCAGCGCGCTCACCGGCCTGGGCCGCCTCGATGAAGCCGAGGCTGCGTTGGAAACGGCCCGCGGACACTTCGAGGCGACGGTTGGCGCCGGCACGCCCCTCCACCTCCAGGCGTCCATCGCGCTGGCGCGTAATCTGCTCGCGCAGGGTCGAACCGCGGCAGCCCGCGAGCTGGCATCGAAGCTGCTACCGGTGGCCCTCGAGTCGCTGGGCGCCGAGCATCCCTACAGCCGCAGCCTCGCCGAACTCGCGGCCGGCTGAGCACTGGCCAAGGCTAGAGCGCCTTTCAGATGCAGATGATGTCCAGGTCGGCGCTGGTCAGCAGCTCATAGCCATCGGCCGTGATCTGCACCGTGTCCTCGATGTGCACCGATCCCCAGCCAAGTTCGGTAAAGGGCATGTCGATGTTGAGCACCATCCCGGGCTCCGTGACCAGGTCCTGAAGCAGGCCCTGCTGGCTACCCGCGGGACGCGGGTCTTCGCTGTGCTCCAGGCCGACGATATGAGGCGTGGCGTAGACAAACTCCGGTAGGCCACTCCCGCGCACGGCCGCGACTACCGTCTCCGCAAGCTCCCGGAAGCGGACGCCCGGCCGCAGCAGCGGCTGGGCTGCCTCCCAGCCCGTGCACAGCGCCCCGTGGCGCTGCCGCATGAGCGCGTCCGGCTCGCCCAGCACCACGCAGCGGCCGAAGTCGCCGTGGTAGCGCCGCCAGGTCCCCAGCGCGTCGACAAACATCGGCTCTCCGCGGCGGATATGGCCCGCCGGTGGCCCGCCCGCGCCGCACATGAGGTAGCTGCCCTGGCCTCCTGCTGCCGCCATGGCCGTGAAATAGGCCGTTTCGATCTCACTCCAGGCCACGCCCTCCCCGAAGCACGCGACTGCCGTTCGCGCCGCTGCCTCGTTGATTCGTGCGGCCTCGCGCATGACAGCGAGCTCGGCCTCGGTCTTCACGGCACGGATCTGCTGGAAGAGGGACACGTCGGTTCGGCACTCGGCCTGGGTGAGGCCAGCCGCATCGAGCCAGCCGGCGACGCGCGTGTCGTCCGCCACCAGCTTGCCCCCCGCAAGGCCTGCGGCCCGCAGCGCCCGGGCCAACGCGCCGCGGGCATTGCCGGCCACGCGACCGGCCTGCGCGCGGATGGCGGCGATCCACTGCTGCTCGAGGTCCGTCAGCTCGGCATCGGGCCGCACCGGCCAACCGCCATAGGGCTTGCCGTCGAGGGCGATGGTGTCCTGCTCGTCCTCGGGGCTTGAATAGATGAACGTCTCGGCCATCCAGGTACCGCCGTCGGTCACCAGCCGCCGCAGCTCCATGCTGGGGAGAACGAGCGCCGCGGGCCGGTTTTCGTCGGCCGGCAGCACCGCGAAGAAGGCCGCGTCGAACTGTGCCGCGCTCATCAGCAGGCCCCAGTAGCTGCTGAGGTAATAGACGTTGAGGGGCTGGGCCGCAACGAGGCCATCGACGCCGGCGGCCGCCATCAGTTCGCGGGCCCGCGGCAGATTGGCCAGGACGGTCATAGTGCGTTTGCTCCGCGTACTGCTGCTGCGCCGAGATCCGCCTTGGCATCGGCGGGTGGTCCGCCGCAGATGATCCCGTCGGCGTGGGTCCCGTTGAGCTGATGGCTCGAGGTGGCCGTCGGGAGACTCATGCCGCTGATCCCGGTCGCGAAGTGAGGGGCATCCTCGGTGTACGTGGCGGCGCCGTCAGGACCGCCGCTCGAATGACTTGCCGTGCGCGCATGGTCCCTCCTACCGTTGCCTGCCAAGCATTGCCGCCGACCACGATTCTAACCACCGCGAGCGCCGGGTAGCGACCGACGTTCTCTGGGCGGATTCCCTGCCGGCCACAGCCGGCCAGCACCATTGGCAACAGCCCGATGTAACCCTTTCGCAATTCCATACGTCCAAGTCTCGAGAAGGTCGCCTTCCGCGGTGGGGGCGGATGCGGCCCGTTGACCGTTGGTCGGGTCCGCATGCCCAAGGGGGAAAGGATCATGAACGCATGATCTTCAACACGCCGCTCTTCTATTTCTTCTTCGTGGCCTTCATGGCCGTCTACGGCCTGCTGCTCCTGCGCCATCGGCCGCGGGTGCTTTTCATCATCGTGGCGAGCCTCGTGTTCTACGGGGCCTGGAACTGGCGCTTCATCCCGCTCCTGGTCGGCAGCGCCGTCGCCGACTACTTCATCGCCCAGGCCATCGGCAACGCCACCAGCCAGGGACGGAAGAAGTTTCTCGTCACGCTATCGCTGACGATCAACCTCGGCATCCTGGCGCTCTTCAAGTACGCCGACTTCGTGCTGCAGTCCGTGCAGGACTTCCTCCTGGTCTTCGGCGTCGAGGCCTCGCTCCCCACGCTGTCCTGGGTGCTGCCGGTCGGCATTTCCTTCTACACCTTCCAGTCGCTCAGCTACACGATCGACGTCTACCGCGGCGACATGGCGCCGCGGCGTGGGCTCTTCGAATTCGTGGCGTCGGTATCGTTCTTCCCGCAGCTCGTCGCGGGCCCGATCCTCCGGGCGCGGCAGATCCTGCCGCAGATGCACGCGATTCCCGTCCCGACCTGGGTCGACGCAAAGCACGGCTTCCTGCTGATCACAGCGGGCGTGATCAAGAAGACCATCGCCGACCTGCTGGCGATTCCAGCGGAGAAGGCCTTCGACACGACGGGCTCGGTCAGCCTGCTCGAGACCTGGACCGGTGTGCTCGCCTTCGCCGGACAGATCTACGGCGACTTCGCCGGCTATACCGACATGGCGATTGGCATCGCCCTGCTGATGGGCTTCAAGATCCCGCTGAACTTCCGGGTGCCCTACTTCGCCGTATCGCCGGTGGATTTCTGGCGCCGCTGGCACATCTCTCTCTCGTCGTGGCTGCGCGACTACCTCTACATCTCGCTCGGCGGTAACCGCAACAACCGGCGCTGGCGCAACGTGATGATCACCATGCTCCTGGGCGGTCTTTGGCACGGCGCGGCCTGGACCTTCGTGGCCTGGGGCTTCTTCCACGGGCTGATCATCGCCGGCACGCACGCGCTCGCGAATCTGCGGATCTTCGCGGGCTTCGGGGCCGAGGCCGGTGGCTGGCGCCGGCTGGTAAAGTGGGCGATCACGTTCTACCTGGTCCTCATCGGCTGGGTCTTCTTCCGCGCGACCAGCCTCGGCGGCGCCGTCGACCTCCTGGCCGATATGCACCTGCTGAACGCGCTGCCCGCCGCAGGCCACGCGGCGACGTTGATCTTCGGCCTGACGGTCGCCGCGGTCTTTCTCATGCACCTCATGGACTTCGGTGTCCTGCGCGGTGCGACGTGGCTGGAGCGCAAGCCCTGGCTCTTCTGGGCGCTGATCTTCATCGGCCAGTCCCTTTGTCTCTGGATCGGAGCACCGAGCGATGAATTCATCTACTTCCAGTTCTGAGCCGATGCCCTTCGACACGGGTGCTGCCCGGCGGGTGAACCTGAAGATCTTCGCGATCATCACGCTGGGGATGGCCGCCTGCCTCGGCACCTTCCGCATCGGCATCTATCTGAACGACGTCAGCGGAGACACGATCATGTCGCGGGTCGCCTCGGCGCGCGAGCAGCTGCCCAAGGTCGTCGCGGTCGACGAACCGGAGATCGTCATGGTCTTCGGCTCGTCGATGGTCCAGGCGGGCTTCGGGGCCCGGCAGTTCGATCGCGAGCTAAAGGCGCAGGGCGTCACCGACGTGAAGAGCTTCAACTTCGGTTTCGGCGGCCTGAACCCGCTGTTCCAGGATTTCCTTGCGCGCCGGATCCGCGACGAGTTCGTCGCCTCGGACCGACGGCTGCGCCTGGCCGTCATTGAGTTCAACCCGTTCCAGACCACGGTGCGACGGCGCGACGGGGCCCGCCCCATCGAGGACACGATGATGTCGACGCTGATGACCGGCGAGGAGATCTGGGAGGTGTTCCTCGCCGACCCCGAGCGCGGCACGCAGCTCTTCACGATCCACTACCTGCGCAACGACATCTCCGCCGAAGCCACGGGCAGCCAGTTCGCCGGCTTCCTGTCACCGCCGCGACCGCGCAGCGAGCTGCCGGTCGACGAGGCGGCCCAGGCGCAGCGAGAGGAGCTCAACGGCATCCTGAACGAGCGCTTCGAGGAGGACTATCCTGACTACACGGGCGAGCCCTGGTACTGGGACTGGCAGGGCTCCGGGACCATTCGCCAGGAGCGCTCCGAGGACACGGTCCTCAAGCTCGAGCAGCTCTATGAGACCCTGCAGACGCCGCGCATGCTCGAGAACGACCGCCTCAACCGCATCCACTGCTGCGACATCGTCGAGATGCATTTCGACGAGGAGCTCGTCGAGGCCTTCGTGCGCATCGTGGAGGTCTTCAAGACCTTCGCGGATGAGATCGAGGTCGTGATGCTGCCGCGTAACACGGGCTGGATCCAGTATCCGCCAGAGGGCCGCGAGCGCCTCGACGCGGTGCTCGCGCGGCTCGAGGCGGTCACCGGCATCCCGGTACTGGATTTCCAGGAGGTCGAGGGCATCACGCCGGAGCTCTTCAGCGACACGACGCATCTGACGCGCTACGGCGGCGAGGAGGTCTTCACCCGCTTCCTGGCCGACCGCTACGCGCCGCGGCTGCGAGCGGGCGGAGGCAACTAGGCGGGGCGATCCTCAGGCCTCTCTTGCACCGTCCTACGGACTGCCTGAAGCAGACAACCGGGACCGCTGGCGCGAACTCCGCGGCCGGTGGCGAGTCAGCGAAAACGCCGGCGTCTGTCGCCGGGTGGTTCGCCGCGCCGGCACTCGCGGACAATCGCCCGGGCGCCTGTTCAACGTTCCGGATCGTCTCCCTCGAAGCCGTCGACGAAGATCGGTGGCGGCGTGACGGTGATGGTCACTGTCGCCTCGGGTGATTCAACGCCGAAGCTGTCACTCACCGCGTATCCGAACGTGACTTCGCCGGCTTCCGCGGCGGCCGTGTAGCTGATGACCCCCTGAGCGTCGATGCTTGCGCTCCCGGCTTCGGGCGGCGTCGTGATCCGCACCGTGCCGGCTGCGAGCCCGCCGACGGCGTCACTGTCGTTGGTGAGTACCGCGACTGCGACCGTCTGGTTGCCTTCGACCGTTGCCGTGTCGTCCGCGACCCGCGGCACGTCGTTGACGGTCACCGAAACGGTGGCCGGCGCGGAGGTCAGCGCGTCGTTATCGCGAACGGTGTAGGTGAAGCTGTCCATACCTGCGAACATGACTCCGGGCGTATAGGTGACGACGCCCGTGACGCCATCGACCTCGACACTGCCATTCGCGGGCTGGGTCACGATCGTGACCGTCGTCGGATCGATGGTGCCATCGCTGTCGATGTCGTTTGCCAGCACCTCGATCACCTGGGCTGCGCCTTCGAGGCCAAGGCTGCTGTCGGCGTTGGCCTGCGGTGTGCCGGCGATGGTGACCGTCACCTGCGTTTCCGCGGTCCGCGCGCCGCGCGTGTCCGCGACCGTGTAGCTGAAACTGTCGACGCCGCTGGCGCCGGCGTTCGCCGTGTAGCTGACGACGCCCGTGGCCGCGTCGATGGCAATACTGCCGAGTGCCGGCTCGTTCTCGATCGCGACCGACCCCGTATCGAGGCCGTCGTCGGCGTCCGCGTCATTCGCGAGGACATCGATGGCAACCGTCTCGCCGCTGGCGACGTCGGCCGCATCAGCCTGCGCGACGGGCAACGCATTGACGATGAAGCTTGCTGTACCCGTATCGCTGGTCGAGCGGGACGGACCGCTGGTGACCTCGTCGGCCACCGTGTAATCGAAGCTCGCGGTGCCCGTGAACCCATTTTCGAGTTCGAAGCGGACGACGTCCGACCCCGGCAGGTACGAGACGCTACCCCCGGCGTCGCGACGGACGTTGGAGATCGACAGGTCCTGCTCCTCCTGGATGCCGTCGCCGTCGTCGTCACCCGGCAGGTCATTGCCCAGCAGATCCGTCACCGGGATGGTGACGGTAGGCGCGTCCTGGTTGACCAGCGGCAGGTCATCGTCGACGGCCACGACCGCATCGTTGATCGGTTCGATCGCGATCGCCACGGTGCCGGTCGCGCAGAGCGACGGATCGCCGTTGTCGCAGACCTCGTAGCCGAAGCTGTCGGCGAAGTTCTCGCTCCCGTCATGCTCATAGCGAAAGCTGCCGCTGCGATTGAGCGTCACGGTGCCGAACTCCGGCGATGTGGTCGGCTCCGTGCTCAGCAGGAGGCCGTCTTCATCAGGATCCTCGTCGTTGGCCAGCAGATTCGACTGACCGCCGGTCGTCTGCTGCACGCTCTCAGCTTCGTCGAGCAGCAGTGCGTCGTCGCCGGCAATGGGCGGACGGTTGCCGAGGAGCGGCCAGCCGATGTCCTCGAACAAGGGGACGGTCACGTCGGTCTCTGCGAAGACGAGATCGCCCAGCGCCGGCTCCATGAGCAGATCCGGGGACGCGTCTTCGGTGAAGTGCGAAATCGAGGATCCCGGCTCGATGGTCCCGGGCGCGTGCAGCCGGAGACTCCCCTGGCGAAAGCCCGTGCCGGTGAACTCATCGGCAACGGCGGCGACGGCCTCGCCATCCCAGACTACATCGGGATCGTTGACCGCTGACGCCGCCCGCTGGCTGTTGCTCAGGTCGGTCCAGAAGCGATTGAACTGCGTATCGAATACGAGCAGATCGAAGGCACTTGGCGTATCGAAGGGAAACGTGCCGTCGCTCTCATCAACGAGGCTCGTGAACCCGAGCCCGTGGGCCAGCTCGTGCAGAACGACCGGGTAGAGGGCCACGCGATTCGACGGCACGTTGTCGTCGAGGCCGTAGTAGAACTGGGCGCCGCCGAGGCACACGCCGTCGTCGATCTGACTGTTGAACTGGGTGATGATGTCGGGCTGCCCGGGATCATTGTCGAAGCCCGTCAAGGCGTCCTCGAGCGCGCGGGGAAAGAAGACGTTGGGCTGGATACTGGAATTGGTGGCGAAGGATGCGGGACCGGCCGCTCCGAGCACCGCGCCGCCCCCTGGCGTGCACTCGAGCGCAATGAACGCAGCATCGACGCGGATCGATACGTCGCTGTCGAGGCGGTCGGCGTAGACCTGGGCCGCGGCCTCGAAAAGGATGCGGCGCTGCTCCCCCAGGGTGCGGCCGCTGTTGCCGCCAACGGGCAAGACCCGCGTACCGTCGTTGAAGCCCACCCCGAAGTCGAACTCGAAGGTCGCGGCGTGCCCGGAGCCCGCCAGCAGCACCAACAAGAGCGGGAGCGAGCGGCGCGTCATTCAGGCGCCTCCGGTGGCGTCCGCTCCAGGAGCCAGCGCCGGGCCGCGGCCTCCGCCGTCGCGCAGTAGGTCTCGATCTTGCCGTCGGGACCGACGCGGGCCATGAGCAGATGACGGTGGCCGCCGCGGAGGTCGAGCACCTGGCGGCCGTCCGGCTCGAGGCGAAGCTCCGCTCGCTTGCGATCCAGCATGCGACGGGTCTCCGCTGTGAGTTCACCGGCCGGGACGAGTTCCGGCTCTGCCGGTTCCTCCCGGTCGTCCTGCGCGATCGCGGGCGCCGCTAGGAGGAGCAGCGCAAGAAGGAAGATTCGAGTCACCACGTCACCATTTCCCTGGCATTCCATCAGTCTACGCGGCCCCGCGGTCGCGCCACTGCCACGTCCGTCGCAATTCCGACGAACGGTGGCCTGTCGGGGAACGACGACGGTCGCACCCCGCGAAAGCGCTCGTCAGAGGGGTGTCCTGAGTTCGCTCGGCCTCGTCGAACGAGGCGTCCTGAACCTGCCTCCGATCGGGTCGCCGCCGTGGCCGCCGGTCCGTGGAACTCGGGCCCGTCACCGCGTCAACTCTTCTTCGACCCTCGGCACCGGAACCCGTATGGAGCTGGCTTTCAACCTACACCCGCGCCTCGCGACGCTTCAAATGAGACCTGCGGCCATGGCGATGCCCGCCACGATGAGCAGGGTGCCGACGAACCGGTACAAGGTCTGGACCCGGATCTTGGTCAGCAGGCGACGACCGATGTACGCGCCCGCGAAGGCCGCGAGGGTGGCCGCGACCACTTCGCCGCGAGGCACTTCGGCCGCCAGCTGGTCCAGGCCTGCGAAGTACTGGCCAAGGCGGGTGATGTCGACGAGCACCGCAATGGCAACGCCCGTCGCGATGAAACCCTCGCGCGAGAGGCCCGCGCCCACGAGGAAGGCTGAGCGGAGGGCGCCCTGATGGCCCGACAGGCCCCCGAAGAATCCGCTTATGAGCCCGCCGACCGACAGCCACCGGCGAGGCCATCCAGTTTCACGCTTGAGGTCGAAGAGCTCCCGTACCGCGAAGGCGACGATCAGGAATCCGATGACGAGGCCCGCCGGGCGGACCTCGAACGTCGCACCCGCCAGCTCCCAGGTCGCTAAGGGGGCCAGCCCCGCGAGCCGCAGAAGCAGCCAGGCACCGAGGGTCGCCGCGGCCATCGCCGGGAGTCCGAAGCGCCAGAGCACGTCGAAGGCAATGTGGCGGTGGATCAGCCCGAGCTTGAAGAGGTTGTTGGTCAGATGGACGATCGCCGTCGCCAGGAGCGCCGTCTCCGCGGGAAAGAACAGGGCGAAGACCGGCAGCAGAAGCGTGCCGAGGCCGAAGCCCGCGAAGAAGGTCAGTAGCGACGCGCCGAAACTGACGCCGACGATCAGCGCCCAGGCCAGCACCGGTCAGGTGTCGTAGAACGCCGACTGGTAGTGAACCACGCCCTCGATGCACAGCAGGGCTCCGTTCTTGATCTCCAGCGCCTGAAACGCATCAGGCGGGACATCGAAGTCGGTCTCCAGCCCGAGCTCGATGGCGGGTGAGAAGCCGAAGCGGCCCCAGTAATCCGGTGACCCGAGCACGATGACGCCTTCCACGCCGCGATCCCGGCAGCGGATCAACCCCTGGCGGACAAGGGCCGTCCCAACACCCTGGCGCTGCCGGTCGGGCGCGATGGCGAGCGGCGCGATACCCATGACCGGATGGTCCGCATTGCCACCGATCGTCACCGGCGAGAAACCGACATGTCCGACAATCTCACCGCCGTCTTCCGCGACCACCGACACGAAACCGGGACACTCTGCGCGGAGCCGATCGATCAGCGTCGCCTCGTCGGGCCGGTCAAAGGATGCCGTGACCATCGCTCGGATGGCCGCTTCGTCGCCAGGCTGTTCTTCGCGAATGTTCATCTCCCCTCCCCCGAGGTGCCCAGCCAAGAGCCTAGCAAAGGCAAAATACGAAGGCTCGTATCGCTCTAAGGGAAGGCTCGTATCGCTTCTTTTCGGGCAGGGCCCGAAAAACCGCTCAGACTCGCTAGCTCTGTTCTCAGAAGCATAGAGCGCATAACGTAAATCGTCATGGCGGAGACAGGGACGGCTCGCATCGCTAGCTTTGTTCTCAGAAGTGTCGGGCGTAAAAGCGCATAAGGTAAAGCGTCATCGCGGAGTCGCGGTGGAACAACCATTCAGTAGCGCTCCGCCCTGAAAATGAGGCGAGGCCGCTCGGATTCGCTAGCCTTCCCTCAGAAGCGTAGGAGCTGAGTCGGATTGCCACCGCAGACAGGGCACGATTGATAGCTCGGCCTCAGAGATAGCCTGTGCTGCAGGGCGCCTTCATGGTCGCTATTCCTGCGGGTCGGGGAACGCCGTAGGGCTTCTCGGCGTCTATGATGGTATTCATCGGAAGCAAGCGATGCCGCCGCGCGGAGGATTCCATGCCGAAACCCTTGTTCCTGCTGCTCTGCATAGCACTCCTCGTCCCGGCTACCGGCCAGGGCCAGGCCGTGGTGAAGCACCTCAAGCACTCGGGCTACGTCGGGGTCATCCTCGATGGCCGAGAGGTCGATCGATCGGATCTGCAGGACGCGAAGCACCTCGCGAAGCTTGGCGATCGCCAGGCACAGTTCAACACGGCGGCCATGTATCACGCGCTCGGCAAGTTCGACACGGCGGTGTACTGGTACCGCCGCGCCGCCCTGTTTCGCCACCCGCTCGCCGCCTACAACCTGGGGCTCCTCTACTACGAGGGTCGACACGTCAATCACGACATGGCGGACGCCGTCCGCTGGCTCGAGGTCGCGTCGAAGGCCGGCTATCCGCAGGCCCAGACCCAGCTTGCCTACATGGCTTACCGCGGCGAGATCCCCGGCGCCGGGCGCGTGGAGGAGGCCGACTGGTACCGCTCCGCCGCGCTCAGGGACGACGCGGTCGCGCAGTATAACCTCGGCGTGATGCTCTGGCAGGGCGACGGCATCGCCCAGGATCCCGTCGAGGGCTTCGCCTGGATCTCGCTCGCCGCGCCGAAGGTTGATCGGGAGGGCGTCCTGGACACGCTCGTCGCCGGCATGTCTGCGACGGAACGGGCCGAAGCCGACGCGCTCCGCGCCACCCTGGAGGACGACATCCGGCCCTTCGTGATGCGCTGAGATCAGCAGCGGCCAGCCACGATTCGACCGGCTCAGGGCCGCCCGGCGCCGCGGGTCAACGCGTGGGATCCCGCCGGCGGAGCCGGAGAACCTGAGCCACTTGCCCGGCGCGTGGGGCGATCCACAGATACAGGCCAGCCAGTCCTCCCAACCGCTGCCTGTCTCTGGCACTCTGTCCCCATGCTTCCCAGATCCGAAGAGCCGAGGCCGGGCGACCTCGCCCCATTGGCAGGGCGGAGCACCACACAAGGGCTGCTCCAACACCATGCCAATTCTCCGCGCTACGATTCTCGAGAAGAAGCTAGCAAGTCTGGGCAGTTTTCCGGGCAAAGCCCAAAGAGTGATCATACGAGCCTTTCCTTGGGTCTTGTCCCGGTTCACCGGGCGGAGCAGAGATCCGAGCCGTGCTTCATGAGCCTTCCGCTTCCGGTGTTCGTAAGAAGGAGCACTGCCCAAGGGCTTTTCCACCCCCGGCCACGGGCACTCCGTTTCTGCGCTCCTGAAGACAGAGTTAGCGAGTCTGAGCGTCTTCGGCCGGCTTGCCGGGCGGAGCAGCGATACGAGCCTTCGATTCGGAGGCCTCCTTTGTGAGCGCGTTCGAGTACCTGTCGGTCTTCCTGTCGCTGATCATGGGGCTGGCCGTGGTCCACCTGCTGGGCGGCATCTCCCTGATCCTCGATCAGCGCGTCACCGCCCGGCTCTCCGGCATCCATCTCACCTGGGTCGCGAACATGTTCCTCGTGATCATGTGGGTCTGGTGGGCCAACTGGGACCTCGAGCAGATCGACGTGTTCTCGCCGCTGCACTATGTCTCCATGGTGCTGTTCTCGGTCGTGCTCTATCTGATGTGCGGCCTGCTCTTTCCCGTCCGTGGCAAGGAGGTCGAAGACTTCCACGAGCAGTTCGAGATGAATCGGTCGCGATTTTTCGTGCTGGGTCTGGCGCTGATCCTTGCCGCCGCGATCAAGGGTTACGTCGACCGGGTCGTCCTCGAGGAGCCGCACACCACCGAGCGCTTCATCATGCTGACGACGCTCGCGGTGCTGTTCGGCATCGCTGCCCGCACCTCGAACAACCGCTTCCACTGGCCCCTTGCCGTCGGTTTCCTGCTGCTGACCGTGCGCTGGATCACGACCGAGTAGTGCGGAACTTCGCGCTCTACGCCATCACCGTCCTCATCTGGGGAACGACCTGGTTCGCGATCGAGTTCCAGCTGGGCGTGGTGCCGGCGGAGGTATCCATCGTCTGGCGCTACGCCCTTGCCGCATCCCTGATGTTCCTCTGGTGCGGCTGGCGTGGCCTGCCGCTGCGCTACGGCTGGCGCGATCATCTCGTGTTCGCCGGCTTCGGCGCGCTGCTCTTCGGCTTCAACTACATCGGCGCCTACCTCGCCCAGCACTACATCCCATCGGCGCTGAATGCCGTCTGCTTTACCTCGGTCGTCTGGCTCAACATCCTCAACGCACGCCTGTTCCTGCGCACCCCGATCGAAACGACCGTCGTCGCCGGAGCTGGTCTCGGCGTGGTCGGCATCATCTGCCTGTTCTGGCCGTCACTGCGCACCCTGTCGCTGGGCGAGGGCACGCTCATCGGCGCCCTGCTCGCGCTTGCCGGCTCGCTGGCGGCGTCCCTCGGCAACGTGCTGGCGCAGCGGGCGCAGACCCGCGGCCTGCGCGTGGAACCCGCGAACGCCTGGGGCATGCTGTACGGAACGCTGATCGTGGCCGCGATTGCCGCGCTCCAGGGCAAGCCCTTCATCTTCGACTGGTCCCAGCCCTACATCCTGTCGCTGCTCTACCTCGCCGTATTCGGGTCGGTCATCGGCTTCTGGTGTTACCTGACGCTGATCGGTGAGATCGGCGCGCACCGCGCCGGCTTCGTGGTCGTGCTCTTCCCGGTGGTGGCCGTACTCATCTCCGTTGCCTTCGAGGGCCTTGCCGTGGACCGCTACCTCCTCGGCGGCGTCACCCTGGTGCTGTTCGGCAACACGGTGACGCTCTGGCACGCCTTCCGCCGGCGGACCCGCGCAACCGCTTGAGTGTTGGACCCTGATGTCGCCCCGAGCCAAACTGGCGCGACGCCGGAGCCGGGGCGAGAACGGCCAGGACGGCCGTTTCAGTCAAGGACCAAGGGGAGAGCGGGATGGACGATTATGTGATCAACGGCGCCTATGTGATTTCGGTCATGGCCATGGCCGTGCGGGACGTGCTGCGCCTCCGGGTGCTGCTCTTCTTCGGACAGATCATGTTCTTGTGCTGGGGCGCGCTCATCGACAACCTCCCCACCGTCATCTGGAATACGGTCTTCCTCGTGATCAACGCCGGCATGATCGGACGCATCCTCTGGGAGCGGCGACCGATTGCCATTCCCGCCGAGATGCGGGATCTCTTCGACACCGTGTTCGCGGGCATGAAGCCGCGCGACTTCCTCCTGCTTTGGGAACTGGGCGATCCCCATCGCCGCCAGAACCGGACCCTCGTGAGCCTGGGCGAAACCCCAGCTGAACTGCAACTCGTTCTCGACGGCTACGCGCACGTCGTGAAGGACGGCGAGGAGATCGCGCGCATCGGCCGGGGCGGCTTCGTGGCCGAGATGAGCCTGCTCACGGGCCAACACGCGTCGGCGGACGTCCGCGCCGAGGAACCGGTCGAAACCCTGTCCTGGAGCCGGCAGAAGCTCGCGAATCTGGAACGCCTCAATCCGGGTCTCTACCTCGCCCTGCAGAAGGCGCTCGGCCGCGATGTATCGAGCAAGGCCATGAAGACCGCATCGGCGAGCTGACGCGCCGCCGTCGATGGCAGTTGAGACGGCTTGATCCGTTTCGAATACTCGCCCTCAAGGGCGAGGGTGCCGCTGCGGATTCAGGGCACGCCGTGGGACGAGAATCCCCTTTGCTGCCTCCTTTTTTCCTCCTGATTCTGGAGCGATAGTCGCCATATCCCGGGTCATCGCAGGACCCACGTTGCCATGACCGCGCGGAGAGCGGCGCGAACAGAACCCGGAAACCACCGTGGCCGAAGACCTCGACGCAATGAACACCGAAGCGATTACCGATGGCGCCGAAGCGGTGGCGACAATCGACTGGGTGGAGGGAGAGCAGCTCGGACCGTACGTGCTGCGCGGCAGCATCGGCGGCGGCGGGATGGGCATGGTCTTCATGGCGGACCAGCTCGAGCCGATCCAGCGAACGGTGGCCGTCAAGATCATCCAGCTCGGCATGGACACGAAGGGCATGCTCGCGCGCTTCGAGGCCGAGCGGCAGATCCTCGCGCTCCTCGACCACCCCAACGTGGCCACGATCCTCGATGCCGGTTCGACAGAGAAAGGGCGCCCATATTTCGTCATGGAGCTGGTGTCCGGTGTGCGCATCGACACCTTCGCCGACGTCGAGCGGCTCGGCATCCACGAGCGGATCGAACTCTTCATCCAGGTGCTGGCGGGCGTCGAGCACGCGCACCAGAAGGGCGTGATTCACCGGGATCTGAAGCCGACGAATATCCTCGCGACCAAGCAGAACGAACGGCTAATCGCCAAGATCATCGACTTCGGCATCGCGAAGTCCATGACCCCCATCCTCGATGCGGAGGGAACGCTGACCCGCGCTGGCGATTTCGTCGGCACGCCCCGCTACATGTCGCCCGAGCAGGCAACCCTCAACAGCAACGAGCTGGATGTGCGGACCGACGTCTTCAGCCTCGGCGTCGTCCTCTACGAGCTACTGGTTGGGCTCTCGCCCTTCGCCCAATGGCGAAGCACGCCGACTTCTGCCGAAGGCGAGCTGAGTCGGCGGAGCGCCGAGCATCCGTCGAAGCGACTCAAATCCTCCCGGGAGGTCGATCTGGACAAGATCGTCGAGCGGCGCCGGCTGTCGCCCGAGAGCCTGCGGAAGGTCTTCTCCGGAGACCTTTCCAACATCCTCCTGAAGGCGACGGAGACCGATCGGAACCAGCGCTACCGCAACGTCGCGGAGTTTGCCGACGACCTCCGGCGCTACCTCGACGGCTACCCGGTGCAGGCGCGACCGCGGAGCGCCCTCTATACGCTGTCGAAGTTCGCGCAACGGCACAAGGCGCTGGTGGCAACGGTGGCGGTCGCCGTCGCGGCAATGATCGGACTGGCGGGTCTCGCGACCGCGGAGTTCTTTCGCGCGGAACGCAACGCGGCGGCCGCGCAGGCGGCGGCCGCCCAGGCCGACTTCGAACGTGCGAATGCCGAGCGGGAGGCCGAGACGGCAGCGAGGGTCAGCCAGTTCCTGATCAGCGTTTTCGACACCGCGGCCCCGGGAGAGGTGGCGGATGCCGATATCACCGTCCGGGAGGCGCTCGATCGCGCCTTGCCGACCATCGAATCGTCGTTGACGGGGGATCCGGTAGTCCGAGCTCGCGTATTGCTGGCCGTCGGGAACGTGTTGGCATCCTTGGATCGGGGCGACGAGGCGCTGCCGCTCTTTGCGGACGCGCTGGCGATTGCCCGGAGTGGCGCCGATGAGGCCCTGCTGGTCGACGCGCTGATCGAGCTCAGCGAGGCAGAGCGCGCCCGGGAACAGGACGAGGCGGCCGAGGTTCTGGCCAGCGAAGCGCTGACCATCGATCGACGACGCGGCGTTGCGGATCCGCGACACGCGCGGGCGCTGCAGTCGGTGGCCTACGCGATCCTCCCGCTGGACCGGCGGGAGGAAGCCATTGCGCTCTTCGAGGAGGCGATGGCGATCTGGGAAGAACAGGCGCCCGACAGCGATGGGCACCTCGAGACACTCCAGGGTCTGGCGCTCGCCTGGGACCACCACACCATGTTACGGCGGACGGGGCTCGCCTACCTCGAGCAGGTCGCGGCGATGTACGAACGGAAGTTCGGTGCCGAGCACCACGAGACCGCCATCGTCTATCGGAACCTCTCGGGCGCGCACGCCATGATCGGCCCGCTCGAAAAGGCCCTCGAGCACAGCGGCGCTGCGGTGGAGATCTTCGAGGTCACGGTCGGGGACGAACACCGGGATACGCTGTTCGCGTTGAACTGGCGCGCACGGATCCAGCTGTCGCTGGGCGACTTCGAGGGCGCCCTCGCGACGGCCGGCGCCATCACCGAGCGCACCGATGCCGAGACCGGCGGCTTCCTCTACCCGTGGGCCATGCATACACGGGCGATCGCGACGTTCGGCCTCGGCCGCCACGACGATCTCCTGGAACTGCTGGCGCAGACCGACGTGGACCAGCTCGGCGGCATACAGAAGCGTGAGGCCGCGATGGCGCAGGCCTTCTCGTTAACGGCGCTCGGCCGCCGGGACGAGGGCATTGCGCTCCTCCAGGCCGTGCAACCCGACTTCGAGCGCCTGCACCTGGCGGAGATGCTCTGGGCCGAAGCGGCGATCAACGCCGACGCGCGCGAACGGCTGTGCCGTGAGGGAGCCGGCCTGCTCGAGGACCCGCGTGCGCAGATCGGTCCCCGCTCCGAGATCCTCGTCTATGGCCAGCACGCGCGCCTGCGCCGGTGCATCGGCGAGCTCGATACGGCGGCAGAGCTGGAGCAGTTCATGCGCGACGAGAAGTATGTGGATCTCTTCGCGCACGCGGCGGAACAGCTCTGATCTGCGTGCGCGCATCGCCGCGGCTTTAGTATTTTTCGGTTGAGGGCACCACCACGGCCCTCGTATCGCTGTGGATCGCTCGACCTCGATCGAAATTCGAATGGAGGACCGCGATGGACGGACACGAGAAATCTGGAACGGGCGGTTGCCCGGTCATGGACGGTGGCAAAACGGCGCAGGACAAGCCGGTCACGAAATGGTGGCCGAGGACGTTGAACCTCGACATCCTTCACCAGCACGGTGCGGCGACGAGCCCGATGGACGTGGACTACGACCATTGCGCGGCGGTCAAGGGCCTCGACTTCGAGTCGGTCAAGGCCGACGTGAAGGCGCTGATGACAGACAGCCAGGACTGGTGGCCGGCAGACTGGGGCCATTACGGCGGCCTCATGATCCGGCTCGCCTGGCACTCCGCTGGGTCCTACCGCATCGGCGACGGCCGCGGCGGCGCGGGCTCGGGCAATATCCGCTTGGCACCGCTGAATTCCTGGCCGGACAACGCCAGCCTCGACAAGGCCCGCCGCCTGCTGTGGCCGGTGAAGAAGAAGTACGGCAACGCCTTGTCGTGGGCGGACCTCATCATCCTGGCCGGCAACATGGCCTACGAATCGATGGGCCTGAAGACCTTCGGCTTCGGCTTCGGACGCGAGGACATCTGGGGGCCGGAGCAAGACGTCCACTGGGGAGCAGAGCAGGAGTGGCTCGCGCCCAGCGAGAATCGCTATGACGACCTCGACCAGCCTTCGAGCCTGGAGAACCCGCTGGCGGCGGTGCACATGGGCCTGATCGACGTGAACCCGGAGGGTGAACGGCAACCCCGATCCGGCCCGCACAGCGCTCCACGTGGGCGAGACCTTCGCGCGGATGGCGATGGGCGACGAGGAAACGGCAGCACTGACCTGCGGCGGTCACACGGTCGGGAAGGCGCACGGTCGCGGCGCCGTCAATGACATTGGCGTTGAGCCCGAAGCCACCGGCGTCGAGGCGCAGGGCCTGGGCTGGGCGAACCCCGGCCACGACGGGCAGGCGACCAACGCGTTCACCTCCGGTATTGAAGGCGCCTGGACGACACACCCGACCCAGTGGGACATGGGCTACTTCGACCTGCTGTTCGGCCACGACTGGGAGCTGCGGAAATCGCCGGCCGGCGCATCGCAGTGGGAACCGGTCGACATCGCTGAAGAAGCGAAGCCGGTGGATCCGACGGACCCGTCGATCCGGCACAACCCGATGATGACCGACGCCGACATGGCGATGAAGGTCGACCCGAGCTACAACGCGATCTGCCAGCGCTTCTGGCCGACCCCGAGTATTTCGCCGATACCTTCGCGCGCGCCTGGTTCAAGCTGACGCACCGCGACATGGGACCGAAAGCGAATTACCTTGGACCCGACGTGCCGGCGGAAGATCTGATCTGGCAGGACCCGATTCCGGCCGGCAATAGCGCCTACGACGTCGCCGCTGTCAAGGCGAGCATCGCGGCGACGGACGTGACCGCGGCCGAGCTCATCGCGACGGCCTGGGACAGCGTCCGCACCTACCGCGGCTCCGACAAGCGGGGTGGCGCGAACGGCGCGCGAATCCGGCTTGCCCTGCAGAAGGACTGGGAAGGTAACGAGCCCGAGCGCCTGGCACGCGTTCTCGCGGCGCTCGAGCCGATTGCGGCGACAGCCGGCGCCTCGATCGCGGATGTGATCGTCCTGGGCGGCAATGGCGGCCTCGAACAGGCAATCCAAGCGGCGGGCCACGATATCGAGGTGCCCTTTGCGCCGGGCCGGGGCGATGCGACCGCCGAGCAGACTGACGCTGCGTCCTTCGATGTGCTTGAGCCGCTCGCGGACGGATTCCGGAACTGGCAGAAGACGACCTATGCCGTCAGCCCCGAGGAGATGATGCTGGACCGGGCGCAGCTGCTCGGCCTGACGGCGAAGGAGATGACCGTCCTGGTCGGTGGCCTGCGCGTCCTGGGCGCCAATCATGGCGGGGCGCAGCACGGCGTCTTCACCGATCGAGAAGGTCAGCTGTCCACGGACTTCTTCGTGAACCTGACTGACATGACCTGCAGCTGGCATCCCACGGGCGAAGGCACGTACGAGGTGCGCGAGCGCAGCACCGGTGCGGTGAAGTGGTCGGCGACCAGCGCGGACCTCGTCTTCGGATCGAACTCGGTGCTGCGTGCCTACGCCGAAGTCTATGCCCAGGACGACAACGCGGAGAAGTTCGTCCGCGATTTCGTCGCGGCCTGGACGAAGGTGATGAACGCGGACCGGTTCGACCAGCTGGCCTAGGCCGGCCCTAGCCGAGTCCGCTGCGCTCGCTCATGACGAGCTTGGGCGTGCGATCGACGAAGAACAGTCCCCAGTGCTTCTCCGGTTCCATCGGATCCGGAGAACCCTTCCAGGGCTCGTCGAAGGCTTCGAAAACGAAGGTCAGGATGCGTGCTTCGGCGCTCCAGGCGAGCAGCTGCTGGCAGTAGGCCGCCTGGAGCTCCTCGCTGGCGTTCCACGGATCGATGCCGCGCCCGTTGGAGCCTGTGGTCCAGCCAGCCTCGGTGATGATCACCGGCAGGTCCGGATAGTGATCGGCGACGGAGCGATAGTTCTGCTGCGTGTACGCCAGCGCGTCCTCCAGCGTGCGGTATTCCCACACCGGATAGCTGTGGACGGAAATGAAGTCGAGCACGGCGGCGAGGGGCTCCAGCTTTCCGACCCAGGGCACGTAGTTCTCGCAGAAGGTGATCGGCTGGCGAATGGCCGCCCGGAGCGTCCGGGCGTGCTGGATCAGGCGCTCGACGGGGACCAGGTGATCGGTCCAATCCACGCTCGCCTCGTTCCCGATCGACACCGAGAAGACCGTGTCCTCATGGGCTCTCGCCAGGCCGATGGCCTTGCCGATCTGCGCCTCGTTGTAGGCGCGATTCGCCGCCAGCACCTCGTCGGGGAAGTCCGCACCCCAGGGGCAGTTCGGGTTGCTCACCTCCGCGGCCAGGTCGATGCCGAGCATCACCTGGAATCGAAAGCCCTCCCGTCGGATGACCTCGAGAACGGTTTCCGCGTGCGGCGAGCAGTCATAGAGGCGCAGGTAGCGCCAGTCGTCCGCGAGGATTGCCAGGTCCTCGTGGATCTGGTCATAGGACGGATAGTGGCCCGTGCGTGGATCCTGCCCCTCGCGATAGCCGGAGTAGCAGATCGCCGGCCCAGGCTCGATCGCAAGCGGTCGCCGGTCACCCATACTTGAGCCTGCCGTCTGCGTCCCAGATCCCCCAGTAGGCGCCCACATCGCCCTCCTCGTCGACCTTCCAGGTCTCGTCGAAAGCCGAGAAGTAGAAGAGATCGATGCCGTCCTCCTCGGCCCATTGATAGCTGTCCACGAGGTACTTCACCGCGTTCTCGTAGGAGGGCACCGCACCCTGCTCCGGCGAACCAACGTTGGGCCAGCCGGTTTCGCTGACGATCACACGCTTGCCGTCTGCTGCCCGGCTGACGCGACGGTACATCTCCTTCATGTACAGCAGCGCGTGGTCTGCGGGGCAGCCCTCCCAGAAGGGGTAGCAGTTCGCGAGCACCACGTCGCAGGCCGCCGTGACCTCCGGGAAGTCGACGAACTTGAAATAGGCGTCCACGTAGCCGACCTCGACGCCCGGCGCCGCCGCCTTGACCCGTTCCATGTAGCCGATGAGCTGATCCGCGGAGAGATCCTCTCGCAGCAGGACCTCGTTGCCGACGGCGAGGATGTCGGCGTGACCGGCCTCGGCGACCGCGATCGCGCCATCAATCTCCCGCTCGTTGTTCTCGAGGTCGTCATCGAGCCAGACGCCCACCATCGATTTGAGTCCCTGTTCCGCGGCGATGCCCGGGATCAGCTCGTTGCCCTCGGTGCACGAGAAGGTGCGGATCCAACGCACGTAGGGCGCGACAACCCCCAGGCGGATGCGGATCTGCGCCGCGGACAGTTGAGTGCCGGGCCCCTGTCCCTCGATGTAGGGGCTGAAGCAGAGCCCATGGATTCTCGCAGCCAGCAGTTCGGCGACCAGCCCCCGTAACGCCCCGGTCGAATGGCGGGACAGGTCGAGGCCTGCCAAAGAAAGCGTTCTCTGGTAGCGGTTGGACATCGGGAGATCCTGGCCGAGCGTGGATA
>JBCCZC010000044.1:0-21856 GCA_039188505.1 Pseudomonadota bacterium
AGCACTTTCTCTACAAGCGGGCGACCATGCAGGGGGTTCTGGCCCGCGACTACACGGCCCGAATGGACGAAATGCTCCGCCGCATGGGTCCCTGGGTCCGCGACGGAAGCGTCCGCTATCGCGAGACGATCATCGAGGGCTTCGGGCGCCTGCCGGAAGCCCTCTGCGGACTCTTCACCGGCGCCAACGTCGGCAAGATGATGGTCGCGGAGACTGACGGCTAGCGCCACGTCCCGCCGGCAGCGCCTTGACGGCCCCGTCAGTCGGTCCGGTATACGCCGACTGGGCGCGCCGAGACCTTCAAGCCCGGAACCCCCGAATTGACTACCTGTCCAAGCCCCTGAAGCCGGCTGTGGGGGTAGACCATGGATCTATCGGCTCCGAACGCACACGCGATGGCCATCATGGCTCTCACGGGGATCGCCCTCGTGCTGTTCACCCGGGAACGAATCCCCCTCGAAACCTCCAGCCTCTTCGTGCTCGTCGCTCTGGTCGCCGGTCTCACGCTGTTTCCCTATGACGACGGGCGCCCGCTGGACGTCACGGAGCTGTTTCACGGCTTCGGACACAAGGCGCTGATCGCCGTCTGCGCGCTGATGGTTCTGGGGCAGGGACTGATTCGGACCGGCGCCCTGGAACCTGTCGGACGGGTCCTCGCTCGCCTCTGGCGGCGCGGCCCCGTGCTCTCGCTCGCGGCAACGCTGGTGCTGGCGGCGACCATGAGCGCGTTTATCAACAACACGCCGATCGTCGTGCTGATGCTGCCGCTGCTCATCGGCATCGCCACGCGCACGGGCTCCTCGTCTTCCGGAACCCTCCTGCCCATGGGCCTGGCAAGCCTGGTCGGCGGCATGTGCACCACCATCGGGACGTCGACGAATCTGCTGGTGGTCTCGGTCGCCGAAGACATGGGCGTGCCCGCCTTCCAGATGTTCGACTTCTTCCTGCCCGCCCTTGGCGCCGGTGTCGTGGCGCTGGTCTACCTCACGCTCGTTGCCCCGCGCCTGCTGCCGGAGCGCCGCCCGCCGATGACAGACGCTTCGTCACGACGCTTCACCGCTCAGATCGTGCTGGGTCAGCACAGTGTCGTGTGCGGAAGAACCCTGATCGACGCCCAGGAGGCTACCGAGGGGCGACTTCGGGTCGAGAAGATCCAGCGCGGCCAGGGTGTCTTCATCACCCCACTGCCGGATGTCGTCTTGAATCCCGGAGATCGCCTGACCACAACGGCACGCGCAGACCAGCTCCGGGAATTCGCCCGGGAGCTCGACGGCGAGCTCTACTCCGGCGAGCAGCGCGTCGACGACGACCATCCGCTGGAGGAAGAGGGCCAGCAGCTGGCCGAAGTGGCGATCACGGCCGGTTCCAGTCTCAGCGGAATGGCGCTGAGCGAGGCGAACCTGCTGGCGCGCTACGGGCTCCGGTTCCTCGCGCTCCAGCGGATCGAGCGCGATCGGTTCGTGCCGCGCCTGGACCTCGACCGAATCACGCTGCGAGTCGGGGACGTACTGCTGGTTCAGGCGAGCCGGGAGAAGCTCACGGAGTGCAAGCTGGGGACCGATTTTCTGGTGCTCGACGGTGGGATCGAGCTGCCCCGTTCGCGCAAGGCACCGTTGGCCATGGCCATCCTGCTGACGGCCGTCGGTCTCGCGGCGTTCGATGTGCTGCCCATCGAGATCAGCGCGCTCGCCGGATGTCTGTTCATGCTGGCCACGGGGTGCCTGACCTGGCGCGATGCCACCGCGGCTCTCAACGTTCAGGTGATCCTGATCGTCGTCGCCAGCCTCGCCCTCGGGGAAGCGTTGATGCGAACAGGCGCTGCGGACTTTCTTGCCCAGGTCTTTCTGGCGATCACCTTCGCCAGCCGGCCGGCCGTGGTCCTGGGCGGCCTGATGATCGCGCTGGCCGTGCTGACCAACGTGGTCTCCAACAACGCAGCGGCCGTCATCGGCACGCCGATCGCGATCGGCATTGCCTCGCGGCTAGGCTTGCCGGTCGAGCCGTTCGTGCTTGCCGTGCTGTTCGGCGCAAATCTCAGTTTCGCGACCCCGATGGCGTACAAGACCAACATCCTGGTCATGAACGCTGGCGGCTATCGATTCGGAGATTTCGTGCGCGTGGGCGTACCGCTTCTGGTGCTCATGTGGCTGTCGCTGACCACGATCCTGGTCTATGCCTACCGGCTATGACGCACCGCTGCGGGCGAAGCACGAAGCTGGCAACCGGCCAGTGGGTCAGTGGCTCCTCACCGGTGTCAGCAGGGCCTGGTGCACAACCGGTGCCGCCGTTGTCGGGTGGCGCGCACGCGACGCGTTAGTTACCCGTCGGACTGCGCTGAGGGTTCCGTCGGAAAGGAGATGACCCGATTTCGTCCGCGGCGTTTGGCGGCGTAGAGCGCCCGGTCAGCTCGGTGCACGAGCTGCTGCCAGGTCTCGTCCGTCGCCTGCCGTTCGGCGATGCCCACGCTGATTGTCAGGCGCGGCGCGGGTCGGGCTCCGAGATTCTCGATCTCGAGCTCGTCGATCCTACGTCGTATGCGCTCCATGACCTGCGCAGCCTCCTCCTCGGCGGCACCGGCCATCACGACACCGAATTCTTCACCCCCGTAGCGGGCGACCGTCCAGGAACGGTCGGTGAGTTCGCCGCGCAGCTGCCTCGCGATCAGCACCAGGCAATCATCGCCATAGAGGTGGCCATGGGAGTCGTTCAACGGCTTGAAGTGATCCACGTCGAGCATTGCCACGCAGAGCGACTCCGGGCTGGCAAACGCGGCGGCCATCGCGTCGTCGAAAGCGCGCCGATTGGCCGCGCCGGTCAGGCCATCCACCCGCGACAGCGTCCTGAACCGCTCATTGCTGGCCTCGAGCTCGGTCCTAACGCTGAGCAGATGGACGAGGCCGGCAACCTGATCCGCAATCCCACGGAGGAGATCCTGGACCATCGGGGTGAACGTGTCGGGCTCGACGCTCTCGAGGTTCAGAACGCCGAGCACACGCTCGCCCCACGCGATCGGTACCAGGTATTCGGAACGCACGTCGCTATTGCCCGGCACGTAGTCGGGATCCTTATCGACTTCGGTCACCAGCTGCGGTTTACCGGTACGCACGCAGCGTCCGGATACGCCAACGGTGATCGGCCAATCCTCCGGAAAGTGCAGACCCAGCTCGCCGGCACAGACCTCGTACTCGAATCGCACCCCGTCCGCCGACAGCATCAAGATCGTCGCGACCGATACCGGCAGGCGCTCCTTCATGAAATCCACGGTGAGCCGGAGCATCTCGCTCAGCTGGTCGCTGCGCATCGCCAGGCGGGCGACCGAATTCATGACCTCCAGAAACGTGGCCTGCTCGCTCAGGGCCCGGGCCCGACGGCGGGCGACGAAATGCTGTGCGATCAGGTCACAAACGGTTTCGAGGAATTCGGTCTGACCATTGAGCGCCTCCGCCTGTCCCGTTTCCGCATTGAGGACCGCGAGAACCTGACCGTCATCGATCACCGGAATGCAGAGCTCGGCCCTCACGGCCTCGTAGGTGGGAACGTAGTCGACACTTCGCTCCGTGGCGGGCTCGAACACACGGAGACCGGTCCGCGCAACCCGGCCTACGATACCGATGCTCATCGACTGCTCGTGCCCCACGAAGAGGTCGGAAGGCAGGTCGGTCGAAAAGGCCTGCAGGACCACAACGCCTCGGCTGGCCTCGACCGTGGCAACTCCGACGTGCTCCCAGCGGAACTGGCGCCGAATCGCCGACACGACGCGTTCGAGAAAAGCGTCCGTCGGCTGATTCTCGAGTGCCGCGCGCGCGAGCTCCTTCAGGGTCTGGACCTGCGCACCTGCGATTCCGTCAAGCGGCGCCTGCTCTGTCACTCCCGCTTCCGATCCGTTGTCGGACGGCACGATTGTAGCGTTGATCGGCGGCGGCGGATTCTCACGGCATGGCCAACGTCGCCATTGCGCATCAGTTGCAGCGTCGAGCGAGCCGCCATTCGTGGCGCCTGAGCAGGTAAGGGATCGTTGACCGCGACTCTCGACCTCGCCGCTAGCTGCACGTGGCCCTGACCTTCTGGCACGCGCGCTGGCCAGCCTTGCCTTGCTAACTTGGTCATTCATTGCGGCGTAGTGACTCCCGCATGACTTCACGGGGAGACCGACGCTGCATTCGGGAAAAGGCCCACGGACGGGCCGGGGACAGGGAGGTCCTGAATGGTCGTCTTGGCGATTCACGTTGCCATTTGCGTCTGGATCATCTGGTTAGGCGGCGCGGAGCGGCTTCAGAACACCGCCAGCACCATCCTCTTCTTCATTCCCGGCATGGACCGGATCGAGCTCAAGGTCTGGGCCGGCCTCTCCCTGGCCCTGATTCCGATCTATCTGCTCGCCGGGGGCACATAGTGACCCGCTTCGGTCAGAACCCGCTGCCTCCGAATCAACTGTGCAAAGGGAGTTTGCGTATGAAGAGAACGTCGATTCGTCTAATGATCGTGGCCGCCCTCGTCATGGCGGCCTTGGTTCTGTTGCCGCAGGAGCCGACATCGCAGCAGAAAGTCCAGACCGTTGCGGCAACGGACGATTCACCGAGTCGAGCAGCCCAAGAAGGGGATGCTGCGCTGAGTCCAGTCGAGCCCGGGTACCGCGGTGACGACGCGCGCACCGCGGAGCTCACACTGTCGGAGGCGATTGCCGCGGCCCAGGCCAGCAGCGATCCAGCCCGACTGCCCTATCCCGCGCTCAGACTGCTCCACGACGAGTGCACGTTCATGGTTGCAGTGAGCGAGGACGGCGGAGGCTTCGAAGCGCTTGCGGGGATCTACCGGAGCCCGATCGAACTGAGCATGAGACGCGCGCACTACGACGCCTGCGTCGTTCTGGCGCCCCAGATGGCCGGCATCAAGACCGCCCTGGCGTCCGCCGCCGATGCTGACACCACAGGCATCGCGCTGGCGGAGACCCTGTTCGATCTCGAGACCGACCGCGGGAAGCCATACGCGATCAAGCGGGCCCGCGAGCTTCTGGCGTCGAGCGACAGCGCCTGGGCCGGCTTGCTGGTCAACGACTACCTCTACGGCGCGGACGAGAACTACCTGCACGAGGCGCGGCGCCGGCTGGAAGTACAAGGCCACAGCCAGGAATCGATCGAAAGGGTTCTGACCGTCAGCAGCACTTTCGGCTACTGCATGAGCGGCGGCGACTGCAGCCCGGACGGTCGCGTCGCGCTCAACGCGATCTGTCGAAGTTCCGCGCCGAGCTGCGGTTTCGACGTGGTCAGCGCCTTGCGCGAACACGTGCTGTCTTCCGCCGAAATGAGTGCTCTCGAGCAGCTCCACGCCGCGGGCCTGGCAGGCAGCGGCTAGGCCGGTGAAGCTTCGCTAGGGCGGGTAGCTTGCTTCGATCTCCGCAAGGCGGGCGTCGATTCCCGCTCGCGACCACCAGCGGCCCCGAACCATCACGCCCAGCGAAGCCCGGAACGTCGACGGGAACAGGCGCGGATCGTCCGCCAGCAGCAGGAGATCCGCGCTCAAGCCCGGGACAACGCGACCGAAATTCGCTTCCCGGCCGAGCATTCGCGCGCCGTGCCAGGTCGCGGCCTGGAGCGCACCGAAGGCCGGAATACCCGCGGCCCTGAAGTGGGCCAGTTCCTCGTGGATGCTCGGACCGGGCAGAACGTACTGCACGCCCGCATCCGTGCCGACGGCCAACGGTGCTCCGGCGTCCCACAGCGCCCGAATCATCGTCAGGCGATTGTCGAGAGCGATGGTCGGCGGCGAGCCTGGCTGCGTGAGCGGGTCGTCGAACCACTCCCGATACGCGGGAGACAGGAGCCGCCAGTCGCGGGAGTTCCGGATGCGATCGACATCCGCGCGCGACCGCTCGATAACGACCTGCGTGGGGACGTTCCAGACGCCGAAAGCGGCTGAAGCGGCGGCCATTTCTCCAACCCGCGAGGCCGACAGCGGCGCCGCCCAGCTGGCCATACCGCTGCGGCTTACGCGGGCGGCGTAGCCGTCAAGGTGCTCGATGGTGTGGTGGCCCGCCAGCGCCCGATCGATGCCAATCTGGCCGGAGACGTGTCCGACGACCGGAATACCTGCCGCGCTCGCCTCTTCGATAATCGCCTCGTAGTTCGCGACGGATAGGCGGCTGTAGACCTTGATGAAATCGAAACCGTCTGCGGCGGCGGTGCGAACCGCGGACCGCGCCTCGGTCGCGTCGGTCACCACGATGGTCTGCGGCCAGTAGCTTTGCGGTCCTTCAATGCCGGGACTAGCCGTCAAGATCCGCGGACCGACAACATCGCCGGCATCGATGGCATCGCGCAGCTCTCGCACGCCGGCCTGTCCCCACATCTGGCGTACGGTCGTGACACCGTTGGCGATGATCGTGAACAGATCGTTCTCGAGGTGGTCATCGGAGACGATCAGGTGGACATGAGAATCGACCAGCCCCGGCATCAGCCAGGCGCCGGGCGCTCGCAGCAACGTCGTGCCCTGCGGTACGGCCGCGTTGGTCCGCGGCGCCACGGACCGGATGCGGGCGTCGAGGTTCGTGACCACCTGGTCCACGAGCGGCTCCGGGACATCCATGGGCAGCACGTTGACGCCCACGAAGGCGATCGCCGCGCCGCTCTCGGATGGGTGGCCCTCGTCCCGGTAGAGGGGCTCGGTCAGACGGCCGAGCCTCGCGTCGACCGGCCAGGCCTCGAGGTCTCCCAAGGCCTGAACGCGATCGTTGCCCTCGAAGGCCAGACTCAACTCGGCCACGCGCGTACTGCGGACGAATCCGCTCGCATCCGGCGCGGCAACGGCAAGCATGGGCAGCGGCGCCGCCGGGTCGTTGCTCTGCCCGATCACCCAGCTCGGCGAACCGGTGTCGTCGTAGTGGTAGTGGATGGCGACGGTCCACGGGCCCTGCGCCGAGATCGACAGGCCCCAGCCCGTGTCCGTGCGATCCGCCCAGAGACCAGACACCGTCTCATCCGGCAACCCGGCGGCAAAGGTGAAGGGCACCATGCGTTCCGTGCCCACCCGTTCCGGAATGGCCCAGGTCAGCGTCGCGTGCTCGTGGTCCTCGAAGTCGATCGTCAACGATCCGATCGGCTGGCCCGATGAGGGTGGCCAGGTGAACCGCAGCATCTCGAAGGTCAGGCCGCCGTCAGCCAGCGTCGCTTCCCCGAAGTACCAGGTTGGTGCGCCAGCCGCGTCGTGCCCGTACCAGAGGATCGAGTATCGGAGCGTTCCGGGCGTTCGATGCAGGTCGATTCCCTGACCCGGCCGCTCAGGATTCCACCAGAGCCCGCGCACGGGCGTGCCGTCGACCGGAGCCGGCAGGGCACCGGCCCACAGGGGCGCGACGCCAATGATGAAAGCCAGCCACGGCCGCGCAGACCACCTGATCATGGGACACCCTCATACGGTCAGCCCTCATTGTGGGCGCGGACCGTACGCGAAACGCTCGATCCCCGCGGATACGCAATCCGAGCGCCAGAAGACGCATAGAACGGCAACCTGGATACGGCGCGCGTGCCTTGAGGACCCGAATTCGGGAGCGGGGCGCGGCGAGCAGGTCGCCTACCAGTGCAGCGTGAGCGACGCCCGTATGGACCGCGGCTCGAGGGGGCGGAAGTGAATGTCCTCAACGCCACCGGCGCCTTCACCCGGCAATCGCGAGGCGTAGAAATAGGCAATGTCAAAGTCGTCGGATTCGAACAGGTTGAAGACATCGACGCGGGCGCTGAAGTCGCCAAAGCGGTAACCGCCGCCGATGTTGACGAGCAGGGACGTCGGTGATCTCACGGAGTCGTCTTCGATGAGCGGCGCCTCACCGAGGTATCGGGCTCGGGCGGAGACGAAGAGCCCGTTATCCCACACACCGTTGAGGCCCAGCGAGGCGGCGGCTTCGATCGCCCCCGGGATCTCCTGCCCCCCGCCCTGGGATTCTTCGAACTTCGAGCTGGTGTGCGTGTAGGCAAAGTTGACGGCAAGCCATTCCGTGGCCTGGAAGAACGTGGCGAGCTCGACACCCTTGCGGGTCGAGGCGCCGTTCACCTCGGTACCCCCGGCGTCGCCGACGAAAAGCAGCTCCGAGTCGAGGTCGAGCCAGAAGCCGGTAAGCGTGGCGTTGAACCGGTCCCCGCGTTCGAAGCGAAGCCCCAGCTCGGCGCCCTCCGACGGCACCAGGGCGTCGACCGGCGACGCGGCTTCTCCCGTTGCCGGATCGACCGTGATCGTGTTGCCGCGGACGTCATTGGAGTGGAAGCCGCGGCCCCAGTTGGCGTAGAACTCCGCGGCCTGGCCCAGGCGATAGGCCAGATTGAGTTTCGGGCTGAGCTGGGTGTCACGGCCTGATCCGCTGTTCTCCGGTCGAAGTGCGTCAACGTTCCAGGAGAAGTGATCCGCGCGAACCCCCAAGGCCGCGCGGACGCGCTCTGACGGCCTGAGTTCGAGCTCGGCGTAGGCACTGGCCGAGAACTGCTCGACCGAGTCCAGACGTACCGTGCCGGTCCGCTGCCGCTCGAAGGTTCTGAAGAGTCCAACCTCCGAGATGTCGTCGTAGCGCAGATCGCCGCCCCAGTTGAGCGTGATCGGGAGCGCTGCGGTACCGTCGATACGAGCGCCGTAGATCCGGCGCTTGTCGACCTGCTCGAACTGGTCGCCATTCTCGGGCTCTTCCAACAGGTAGGTGAAATTGGAGAAGAGCGCGAAGTCGTAGTCGACGATGTAGGCCATCGCCTTCCACGCGTCGGTTTCGAGCTCACTCGTCAGGCTGAAGCGGTCGGTCTGCCCACCCAGAAGCGGGTCGATATTCCCGCGCTCGTCGATGAGGCCTGCTTCGACGGCCCGGAGCGGGATCTGGTCCGAGGCATTCCATTCGCCCAGGTAGCCGAGCAGGGAAACCTTCGCATCCGCCGTACCCAGTGACCCGACGTAGTTGGCGTAGAAGCGAGTCTGGGACAGGTCCTCGTCGAGGTTCCAGGGACCGCCGTAGGCCGTGAAGTCGTACACGAAAGTCCCCGAGCCACCCGCAAGGCGCGCGCTCGCGCCGGCGACGCCGCGATAGAAGTCGAACTCACCGACGGTTGCGCTCAGGAAGGACTCGTCGAGCGCGTCCGCCAGATCGAATGACACGCTGCCCGCCGAAGAGAAATCACCGGCACGCACCGCGTAGGGTCCCTTGCGATAGGAGGTCCGTTCAACGAGCTCGGGGATGATGAAATTGAGATCCAGGTAGCCCTGGCCGTGGCCGTGGGTTCGCAGGTTGATCGGCACGCCGTCGACGAACGCCGAGAAGTCCGTTCCATGGTCGAGATTGAACCCGCGAAGGAAGTACTGGTTGGCCTTGCCAGTTCCCGAGTGCTGGGTCGCCACCATGCCCGGCACGGCCTCGACGAGTTCACCGACGCGAAGCAGGGGCGGCAGGCGAATGTCGTCGAAGGCGACGGTGCCTGCCGAAGCCTGATTCGCGGTGCCGATCACCTCGTCCGCACGGCCGTAGACGACGACCTCCTCGATGAGTTCGCTGTTGCCAGCATGGTTGGCGTTGGCCCACTGGCAAGCGAGCAGGGCGGCCAGCACGCAATAGATCGTCTCTCGTCGCATTCCCGGTTCTCCCGTTGACGTCCGAGCTCGCGGCCGCGGATGGTCAGGAACGGATCACCAGCGATCTGCGGCCGGGTCCGCAGACCAACGAACTGATCTGTCTACGCGAGAATGGCGCTCAGGGTTGCGCGGAGCCGAGGATGTGCTCAGCCGATCGGATGACGCGATTGCGTCCGGCCCGCTTGGCGCGGTAGAGCGCGTGATCCGCCGCATCATTGAGCCGGGACCAGAGCCGATGAGCGCTTGCGCCGTGCTGGCAGAGCACCGTCGCCACGCCAATGGAGGCCGTGATCGGATCGCGTGGCCAGCCCGTCTGGCGAAACGCCCTCAGGACCCGCTCGGCGACGACGGTCGCGGAAGCAGCCGTCGTATTCGGCAGGAGAACCGCGAACTCCTCGCCCCCCAGGCGCGCCGCACAGTCCGCCGGTCTGATCACCCCCTCGAGCAGGCGCCCGACCTGCGTCAGCACCTGGTCGCCCAGGGGGTGTCCATGACGATCGTTGACGGCCTTGAAGTGGTCGAGGTCGACGAGCAGCAGGCTCAGCGACTGCCGCCGTGCCGCCTCGACCGAAAAGCGATCGAGTAGCGCTCGCCGGTTCATCAGACCGGTGAGGTCGTCGGAGTTCGCGGCCCTGGCGAGTCGGCGGTTCGCGGACTCGAGCTTTCTCGCATGCTGCGTCAGCCGGTCTTCTGACCGGCGGCGATCCGTGCTGTCCCGGCCGACGGCATGGAAGACCTCGTTGACGGGATCCGGGTGGGCGGTCCAGCGGATCACCCGATGGCCACCTTGACGACACAGGAGCCGATGCTCGAAGGAGGTCACCGGTGCCCCCTTGGCGAGCGTGCGCACGATGTTCTGGGTGGCGGGCCGATCTTCGGGGTGGACAAACTCGAAGAAGCTGTCGGCGAGCAGGCGGCTCAGGGGCCAGCCGAGTACCTGTTCGAAAGCGGGATTGGCCCGGTGCAGCCGTCCCTCAGAGTCGGCGATGCAGAGGAGATCCATGGACAAGTTGAAGAACCGCTCGATGCTGACGGGGAGCGAACCGCCGGTCCACGGTCGGACAGCCGGCATGTCGATGGGGGTCGTATGCATGGGTTTCGCCTGCTTTCTTCGTAGGTACGCTACGCAGGACCTTCCGGTTCAGTTGCATTCCGGGCCTCGCGGCATCGGGACGTGATGAAGTAGAGCTCGCCCGTCACGTCCAGACGCGCGTGGCTGGTCAGGAGCGATCGAAAGCCCTTCCGCAGTACACACTTGCGGAGATCCGAGCAGTCGTCCGGCACGAAGACGCGCACGCCGCCGGCGCACTGCAGGCGTCTCAACGCGGCGTTGAGCAGGAGTCGTCCCAGGCCCCGGCGGCGGTGGCCGTCTCGGACCAGGAGGAAATAGACCTCGGCACCCCCGGCGCCGAAGCGTCGCGTCATGCAGGCACCGATACAGCCCGATCCGTCGCGGACGACCCAGACCCACTCGTGGCGTCGCTTGAGCGATCGCCGGACGGCTTCCGCATGGGCCGCGGCAACGCGCACGGCGTGGCCCGGCCAGAGTCCGCGACAGGCCTCAAGGGCGAGCTGGCCCACCGCGACGACGTCGTCTGCGGTGGCGGGTTGAATCGATGGGACCTGCAAGGACGCACTCCGGTTTCTCGATGGTGTGCTTCCGTACGCGGGTTCTCGCGCGGTGGTTGCAGGGCGCAACCTTGCTGCGTGCGGGCGCGTAGATCTCCATGGATGGCACGCGGAGTGGCAGGATGTCGATCGATCAATCGGATCTCGAGGAGGGCGTGCTCGCCGCCATCGGGGAACTCCTGCGTGCCGGGGCCCGGCAGGCGCCGCAGCAGCGATCGATCGGTGAACGCCTGCGCTGGCAGGTCCTGCGGGAAAGCACGCGGGTGTCCCGACTCGGGCGGCGTAGCTGGCAGCCCCTGCGTCCGGGGATCTCGATCCAGCTGCTCCACGTGACCCCGGAGGGCATGGCCAGCATGCTATGGCGGGTGGCGGCCGGCGCTGGCGTTCCAGCGCACTACCACGAGCGCGCGGACGAGTGTCTCGTCCTGAGCGGATCCATCCAGGTCGGCGCGACGGTGCTCTCCCCCGGGGACTTCATCGTCGGGCGTCGGGGGGAAATGCACCCGGAGATCCACGCACCGAATGGTGCGGTGGTCTATCTGCGTGCGCCATTCGGCTGACGATCAGGCCGCGGAGCGGTAATCCTGGGAACGGATCAGCAGCAGCGCGCCGTCTGGACTGACGACCGTGGGATGGCGGGTCCCCTTGGGCCCGAGGAGAAAATCACCCCGGACCAGGGTCTCGCCGCCGACGACCAGGTTGCCCGTCAACACCAGGCACTCCTCGTCCTGGTCGTGATAGTGGCCTTCGACCGTTGTTCCCGGCTCCAGCTTCCAGATCGCCGTGACCGCATGGGTATCCGGATCTTCGAAGAGCCGCTTGACCGTGACACCATCCTGCAGCCGTTCCCACTCGCCCTCGCCGGACCGCACGATGTGAAGCGGTTCCGCATCGGCTTCGAGGGCGGCGAAGAGTCGATCCCGAGTTCTGTCCACCGCGGCGTCTGCGCTCGGCGAGAGGCCCTCGCCCAGGCCGGCGAGGATCTGCTGATCCAGCTTGTCGTGACTCATGCCTCGCCTCCTGCTTGTGCGTCGATGGCGATTCGAAGGGCCTTGATGGCCCGATGTGAGTGGGATTTGATCGTGCCGATCGGGAGCCCGAGACGCTCCGCAATCTCTGCGTGGGTGAAGTCTCGGAGATAGCTCAGCGCGATAACGTGACGCTGCACCTGGCTCAAGCCTCCCATGGCCTCATGCAGGCTCGTTCCCTCCGTCAGCAGGTCCATCAACCGATCGGGCCTCGCCTCCAGCGACTCACAGGCAGGCTCGGGCAGGGTCGATACTTCCTGCTCGGGGCGCGCCGCCCGCCGCCGTAGCCGATCGAGGGCCCGCGATCGCACGATCGTGGTCAACCACCCGATCGGGCTACCGCGGGATGACGAATAGGAGTCCGCCGTGCGCCAGATCTGAATATAGGCATCCAGCACGGCCTCCTCGGCATCCTCCGCCTGGCCGAGGATGGCCCTGGCAATCGAGAAGGCCCGCGGGGCCGTCGCGTCGTAGAAACGCGTCATGGCCGCCCTTTCGCCATGGCGAATCGACACCAGCAAGTCCGCCAGTGCGTCCGCCGTCGCTGGCGGTCGATCATGATCTTTCCGTTCACTCACTCGGGATACCGCGCTTTCCATGCGGAGCCTCGCTCATCATCTTCTCGCGCAGAGTTCTACGCACGTCAAGCGCTATCGGTTGCAGGCGTGAATGCGCCGCCCGAAGGCGCAACCAATCTGGCCCTGAAGCCGTAAGCCTCCCCGAACCCACTGGTTGCCGAGGTACCCGAATCGTGATCGCTCGCTTGCTGCTCCTGACCGTATCGCTGCTGCCGCTGACCTGCGAGGCCAGCACCGCGCAGGTGCTGCGGATGTTCGCGGCGGACAACGCGGATAGCGCCGTCCTGGATCTGCTGGAGACGGCCGATCTGGCCACCGATGCGGGGCTGAGCGAACTCGCCCGGGCGCTGCTGCGCCGGGCGCGGGCCACCGGGGATGCCTCCCGCTACACCGTGGTCCTCGGCCTAGCGGATGCGGTGCAGTCAACCGAGCTGGCGGCCCTGCTGGAAGCCGAAGCGCTGCTCGGGCTCCATCGCTTTGCCGAGGCTCAGGAGCGGCTCGTGCAGCTCGGCGGCAGCCATCGTCGCGATCTGCTGCTCGGCGACGCCCTCATGGAGCAAGGCCACCATGATCGGGCCGCCAGGGCGTACGCCGCCGCCCAGGGAGCTCGGCCGGGGGCGCTGGCCTATGGCCGGCTGGCGGCGCTCGCGTTCCGGCGGGGCGAGCCGGAGATCGCGATCGCCGGCAACCAGCGTGCGCTGCGCGCGACCCATCCGCAGGACACGCATCTCCGCTCCTGGTTGCTCACGGAAGCCTCGCGCTATGCGCTGGCCGCGGCCGCTCCCGAGACGGCGGTTGCGCTCGCCAGCGCGGCCGTGCGCGAGGCGGCGACAATCGGCGCGCGGCAGCAGCAAGCGATCAGCCTGCTCGCCGTCGACGACGCGACGGCCGCATTGGAATCCCTGCAGCAGCTCGCCGCGGACTATCCCTCGCCCGAGGTCCTGCGCGCGCTGCGCGAGGCGCTCGAACGCCAAGGTCATTGCGATGCGGCTAGACGCGTGATCCGGCAGATCGAGGCGCTCGGCGACCGGATCGACCCACGTGGCTACGCGCGCTGGCTGGCCGATGCCGGTGAGCAGCCGGAGCGAGCCCTGGCGCTCGTGGCGACGGAACTCGCAAGCCGTCGCGATCCGGAAACGCTGGGCCTCGCCGCGCGGCTTCGGCTGCAGCAAGGAGAACCCGAGCGCGCGATGGCGCTCCTGCAGGAGGCGCTGAGCAAGGGACGCCCGGCGGCCGCCGTCGCGCTCGTTGCCGCGGACGCCCATGCGGGCACCGCCCTCGAACAGATCTTCCTGAAGCAGGCACACGCGCGCCGCTGGGAGCTTCCGACGACCGCGCGCCGCGCGCTGGAAGAACGCCTTCGGGCCCACGGGCCCCCATCATCGACCGGTGTCGACCGGTCACCCATCGTCGGCCATCCGCCGACCACGTAAACCCAAGGAGATTCAACATGAAGACCATGGAACCGACGCTTCGGCGTCCGGCGGCCGTGCTCGCCCTCACGCTGGCCCTGGTCGCGGGCGGGGTGTCTGCATCGAGCCACATGGATGCGCCTGCCATCACCCGTGACGATCCGGCAAACACGACCGACGTCTACGCCTTCGTGACCGAACAGGGCGGCGAGAAATATCTCGCGACCGCACTGGCCGTGTATCCCTTCCAGGAGCCCGGCATCGGACCGAACGCCTACGACTTCGATCCGTCGGTGCGATACGAGATCCACGTGGCGACGGGGAACGACCTGGTTGCAGGGACCCCCACCTACACTTACCGATTCGACTTCGAGACCGCCTTCAAGTCCGAGCAGACGATCCTCCAGGGCTACCTTGGCGTCATCAACGACGTCGACGACGCGGCCCAGAACCGGACCCAGACCTACACGGTCACGCTCATCGATCGCAGCGGTCGGCGCCCAATCATCCAGGAGCTCGGTACCGGTGTCGTGCCGCCGAACAACCAGGGCATCGCCACCCCGTTCTACAACCAGGACGACGACGGCGAGAAGCCGGCGCGGGACGGCGTTGGCACGCCTGCGGAGCTGGATCGCTACACCCGCCAATCCATCGCGACGCTGGATGGTGGCTACCTCGCGTTTGCCGGCCAGCGCGACGACGGCTTCTATGCCGACATCCAGGCCATCTTCGATCTCCTAAGCCTGCGCCAGGGCGAGGAGCGCTTCGATAGCCAGTCCGGCTTCAACGTGCACACGATCTCGCTGAACATTCCTGTTGATCAGATCGGCGGGGATCTGCAGCAGGTCGGCGTCTACGCCACCACCAGCCGCCAGCTGATCAATCGGGCTGGCCGGCCGACCGGAGTCTTCCGCCAGGTCGGACGCCAGGGCAACCCGCTCTTCGCCGAGGGCTTCATCGCGCTGGAGGATAAGGACGCCTACAACCAGACCATTCCGTTCGCCGATCGTCGCCTGTTCGCGAAGTACGCGGAGCGGCCGGAGCTGGCGGCGCTGATCAACCTCCTGATCTTCGGCGGTGAGAAGGCGGCACTCGAGGAGGACCGCTCGGATCTCGTGTCGATCTTCATTCCGGATCTCATCCGCGTCGACCTGTCGACCGGCCCCGCGCGCCTTGCCGGAGGCGGTGCGGAGCACCCGTTGAACCCGGACGACGAGGGCTTCTCCCGCCTCGGCATCTTCGGTGGGGACGTTCTCATCAGTCGAATCACGGACGGCTTCGGCGGCGGCGCGGTGCCCGGCGGCTGGCCGAACGGGCGCCGCTTCGGAGATGACGTCGTCGATATCGCGGTGACGGCAGCGCTCTCCGACCTGCGTGATGTCAACAACCTCGAGATCGTGGTCACCGACGGCATCGACAACGTGAGCGAAAACGACATCGCCTACAACCGGGTCTTCCCGTACGCGGCAACGCCGCACAACGGCCGCAACTCGCGCCACAACCCCTGATCAGAACCCGGACGGCTTCGGCGCACGCCGAAGCCGTTCCGGTTACGGAGAACCATCCTGAGCCGACTTCTGCTGATCATCCTGCTGGCGTCGATCGCCTCGGCCGCCGCGGGCCACGAACCCGGTTTCAGCGAGATGACCGTGTGCGGCGAGGATGCGGCGTTCCAAATCGACTGGAAGCTCGAGGCCGAGGACGTCGCTTACCTGCCGGAACAGGATCTCGCACGGGCCAACGGCGCGTGGCTCGAGCCGGAATCGACCGAGGAGGACGACGGTTCGATGATCCTGCACTGGCGCGTGGCTGGCGCTGCCGGTTCGATCGACGTCCGCGCGATTGCCGCCCTTCGCCACGGCCACCGGGTACTCGTGCTCGACTGCAATGGGAATGCCTTGCGGGTACTGTCAGCGAAGGCGCCGGAGCTTCCCCTGGACTTCAGGTCCTCGTGAATTGGCACTCCCTCCGGGCGCGATCGGAAGGTTCGCGGGTGTCGCTGGGGATCAGCTGTCGATCGCAAGGCGTCGGGTGTCCGCCTACCTGCTCTCGATCACCGCAATGCGCTGGGATGCGGGATCCCACCTGAGGACTGCGGACAGCATGCTACCGTCGACCTCAATGCCGGCAATCTTGATCTCGTCGCCGACGATACGCACCGTGGCGCCCGAGAAGTCGGGCGCCTTGGCGCTCGGACGAGACGCCGCATCCAGTGACGCGTTACCGAAATCGACGGTCGCAGAGGCAAGCAATTCACCGCCATGAATCAGCTCGATATCAGCCGTTCGAATTCCGTCGGGAAACTCCCCGAGGTTGACTGCCGCGGCGTAGCCCGAGCGCAGCGAACCAGGAACATCGGGAAACGCGTTGAGCACGTCCATCCGCGAATCGCCGACATTGACCTCGCTGGCGACGGAACCGTCGATCAGGATCCTGACGCGCGCGCCGGCCGGCGTGCCGACCGCCCAACCGCGAAAGACGACGATACCGGCCAGCGAGGACCCGGCAGCGGACGTCTCGACATTGAGTAGCAACTCGCTTGACGCATCGATTCCGGTCCCGCCGTGGGCCAGTTTCCGGACGGACCTGTGTTCGAGAACCACTTCCTTGGTCTCGATCGATCGGGTCGTCGGATCCCAGGCGAGATAGACGTCGGCGAGACGGCCGCCGATGGCAGCATTGCTGATCAGGATGCCGTCGAACAGAACGGTTGCCTTCGCCTGACCCAGTTCGAGCGCGTCGGCTGCGTGGCGAAACTCGCGAGTCAGCGGCGCAGAGCGGAATCGAACGGTCCTTTCCGCTGCAACCGTGCCCGCCTGCAGCACCCTGACCGTGGCTTCGTGCATCCCGGCCGGAAACTCGTTGACGTTGACGGCCGCGGCATAGCCGGAGAACTCCGCACGTGGCCGATCGGGGAACGCGGCCGCGACATCGAGGCGTTGGTCCCCGAGGGTCACGAGCGATGCCACCTGGCCATCGATGCTGATCTCCACCTCGGCGCCGTCTGCCCAGTCGAGGGCCCAGCCTCGAAACAGCGCGATGCCCGTCAGGACATCATTCGGCCGCGGTGTTTCCACGAACAGATCCACAGGTTCCCGCGGCAGATAGGACGCGCGGTCGAACCAATAAACCTGGCGGTTTACCAGCTGCCCGCCAGCCGACGTGCCGGTGGACAGATCACACCGCGTCGCAACGGCCCAGCCGCTGTCGGTCGCAATGATCTCGAGTTCCCGATCTGAGCAGTGGCGCGTCTCGACGACGACGCGGCCGAGTTCGAGGTAGAGCACCTCATCTTCCACCCAACCAAAGGACAGACCGTCCTGGCTGACGGCGTTTGGCACCGGGCTCTCGAACAGCAGGCTTGTCGGTCGCGAAAGCAAGCGGGTGGATCGTGCAGCGTGTTCATACACCGCGACCCGGCCTCGGTCCTCGAGCAAAATTCGCTCCCCGTCGGCGGAAATACCGGTGAGTCGCGTCTCCTCCGAGACATCCATGATCGCTTCGCACGATCGCGCCGGGAGGTCGCAGCGCTTGAGCACGGCACGCGCGAGAACGGGTCTCGAATAGACGGTCGTGAAGCCAGTGGGAATCGGTAGGTAGACGATTCTCGCTTCATAGGTGTCTTCGATCGCGGCCACGATCCGGCCGTTCGTCGAGAACTCGAGATTGTGGAATACCGAGTGATCCGGCGTGGAAAACGCTACCTCGCCGTCGTACATCAGTCGATTGCCGAGCGTCTTGCGAAACTCGTCGGGACGTCCGGAGGGCAGCACCCCTGGTCCCAGGGACAGCGCACTCGAGTCGGGGGAGAAGCCGGTAATGACCGCCGGCGTCGTCGCGAACGGCGCACCCACAAGTGGAAGCCCGAGGAACCTGGCTCGGGCGCCGGCGGTTGGGTCTTCGAGGCCGACCGCTGCCGGTTGGAAGAGCACGCGCCGTCCGGTCAGATCGATTGCCGGCACGCGGGAGGCGCCGGCCAGCGTGTCCCGGACGTTCACGCTGGACAGCGTTACCGGCGCACGATTCGCCGAAGTGGCAATCGAGATCAGCTCGGGCGGGCTCGACCGGAACGCGACGACTGCCGTGCCATCACCGGAGAGTCGCGCCGAACTCAGGTCGGCCAGGGACTCATCCGGGGCCAACTGTCGGAGCTGGCCCGTCGCGGTTGTCGCTGACCAGAGACCGGGCCGTCCATCCGCCCGATTCCCTCGGAGCAGAATCACCTCGCCGCTGAGCGAGGACTCCAGCAACGCGGGCTCGGAAATCGATCGATCGCAGGTCAGGCAGCTTTGAGCGAGAGCGCCCAGGGGCGCAAGGAGCATCGCAAGAGCGAGGAATCGGTTGACCCTGATCGTGCCAATCCGCTCGCCTCGCGACGTCTCTTCTCTAGAATGATTCGCCAACGAACAGGCTCCCGCAGTGTGATGGTCGTAGAGCCCGACTCTAGAGCAAAGCGCTCGGGGAGTCTTGCCTCGGATCATGTCCGTCCGAAAGCCCTGCTGGACGGCGGTGTACGATTGCGGTCGGCAGGACGTTTCCGATCGAGGTCAACGGATTCGCAATGGTAGATAAGCAAGGTATCAAGGTGCCGGACCGGGACAAGATCATCCTGGCGTTCTGGGCCGCCGTCGCCGTCAATCTGGCGCTGGCCTTCGTGCCGCACGGCGACATGGTGCTGTATCCGTTCGCCCTGTTGTCGACCTGGGCGCACGAGATGGGACACGGGGTTACCGCCATCTTCGTCGGCGGGGAGTTCCGCAAGATGGAGCTCTATCGAAACCTCGGCGGCGTCGCGTTTTCCACGCGCCCGGACAACGTCGTAGCCCCGGTGATGATCTCCGCTGGCGGCCTGCTCGGCCCCGCGATCGCCGGCGGTTTCATCATCGTTCTCGGATCCAATGCCAAGGTCGGCCGCTGGGTTCTCGAAGTCCTCGGAGTGCTGCTGATCGTTTCGGCGCTCATCTGGATCCGAAACCCCTTCGGGCTTGGGTCCATCGTCACCCTCGGGGCGGTGCTGTTCCTGATCGGCTATTTCGCCAGTGACCTCATCGAACTCTGCATCGTTCAGTTCATCGGCATCCGGCTCTGCCTCGAGAGCCTCTCGGACGTTGACTACATGTTCACCAAGCAATTCGAACGCGATGGCCAGATCATGCTGTCGGACACCCAGAAGATCGCGGAGCACCTGCTGCTGCCCTACTGGGTGTGGGGTGCGATCATCGCCGTCCTCTCCGTCGTCATACTCGCTGTCGCGTTCTATCTCGCGTGGATGCGCACGCCAGCGCGCCGCGCAACATCGATCTGACCTCACCATTCGATTAGCAGCCGCGGGTACCGAGGTACGCTGGACAGCAGCGAGCGGTTGCAGTCCAGCTCCTCCCTCGGGCTGCCAACCTCGCTCCCCACGGATTTGGCGCACGGCATGGCCTGGCCTGCGGCGTTGATCGCCATGGCCCCGCGTCCGCTCGCAGCCCTCGTGCGATCTCGTCTCTAGGGTCTGCGACAACCGGACGTTCAAACGACTAGCGACCAGGAACGCTTCGCCCGCTTGAGCACACAGGTGAACACGGCTCCGCTACACTCGCGACTTTCCCGCTAACCGGACACACCGATGCCCCGCCAACTCTCTCTTGCCGCCCTGCTTCTCCTGCTCGTTGCGACCACCGCAACCGGGCAGAATCCGGTGGTCAGTGTCGCGACGCCAGTGGGCGATTTCCAGATCGAACTCCGACGGGACACCGCGCCGAACACCGTGGCGAACTTCCTCAACTATGTGTCGTCTGGACGCTATGAGGACAGCTTCATCCATCGCTCAGATCCGGGCTTCGTGATCCAGGGAGGCGGCTTCACCTTCAGCGGCTTCGTTCCGATATCGATCGAGGCCGACGACCCGATCGCCAACGAGTTCGGCCTGTCCAACGTGCGCGGGACCGTGGCCATGGCCCGGCGCGCGGGTAGCCCGGACAGCGCCACGAGCCAGTGGTTCATCAACCTGGGGGACAACCGCTCGCTCGACGATGTCGACGGTGGCTTTACCGTATTCGGCGAGGTCATCGGTGACGGCATGGACGTGGTCGACGCCATCGCCGCGCTACCCACCTTCGACACCGGTTCGTTCCGCGAACTGCCGCTGATCGACTATGACACCGACAACGCGATCACTACGGACAACTACGTCTTCACCGAGGTCACGGTGGTGGACGAGGGCGTGGCGCCGGTCAGCACCTTCGTCGTCGACCCAGGCGTCACCGGCGCGTGGTTCAACCCCGCCACGGCCGGACAGGGTTGGCTTCTCGACGTCTATCCGGGAAACGACGGCAACCTGGAGATGTTCCTGGCCTGGTTCACCTATGCCGCCGGCGAACCGCCGGCTGACGAGGGCGCCTTCGGCTCCTCGCAGCACCGCTGGTTCACGGCCTCCGGGACCGTCGACGGGGACACGGCCACGCTCACGATCTTCAGGAACACGGGCGGCGTCTTCAATGATCCGCGCAGCACCGAGCTCGAGGCTGTCGGGACCATGACGGTCGTATTCACCAGCTGCAGCGAAGCGGTGATGAGCTGGGTCTTCGATACCGAGGGTGGCACCGGAGAGGTCGCCATCACGCGCCTGACGCCCGACAGCTTCTGCGGTCTCTAGGGCGCATCGGCCAGCAAGCTTTCCCTGCCGCAAAAAAGTCGGCCCGCGCGAGGCGGGCCGACCGGTAGAGCTTGGAACGATCGCGATCAGTTACAGATCGTGATGTCGTCCAGACCAGCTTCGATGATGTCACCGCCGCCGGTGCCGTCCGCGACGCGCATGCGCAGCTTCACGGAAGAACCCGCCGGCACGTTGGCCGAAGCCTCCGTCCAGGCCGCGGTCGTCCGCGTGTCGCCGATGCTGACGATCGTGGAGTAGCTGCTGCCGCCGTTGGTCGACATCTCGAGGACAAAGTAGTCGCCCGAGTCGTCGCCGGTGTCACGCTGGCCGTGGAAGTACCAGGCATCCAGGGTCGACGCGCTGGAGACGTTCCAGACCGGGCCCTCGAGCACGCACTCGCCACGATCAACATCATCGCGTCCGGCGCTGGTGTTCGAAGCCGTGTACACGGCGTTCCCAGAACCGCTGGTGTGGTCGCCACCGACCTGCGTCACCACACCGCCAGCTGACTGCTGGCTCGGCGTGCCCAGGGTGAACGCACCCGTACCGCAGGAACCGGTGTTGGACCAACCCGAGGCACCGCTTTCGAAGTCGACGTCGACTGAGCAGCTGCCGCCGCCACCGCCACCGCCGGGCGCGTCATAGCCGGCCGTCAGGGTCACGCCCGAGTAGCTCGAGTAGGCGCGGATCCCGATGTGCCAAGTGCCGCTGTTCGGCGCGGCAAAGTCGCAGGTCTCGTTGTTACCGTTGCGGTACGGACGGCAGTCGTAGGCCGACGTGGTGGGCTGGGAACCGAAGCGGACGTAGAGGTCTGCGTCACCGCTGCCGCCGGAGATTTCCACGGAAAGATTCGTGGCGCCCGCCGGCAGATCGATGGTGTAGTAGTCCCACGAACCGGTCGAACCGGAGAGGCCCGAGACGGTATCGCCGTTTTCGAGGACGTTGCCGCCCCCGCCACCACCGCCACCGCCGCCG
>JBCCZC010000045.1:0-21767 GCA_039188505.1 Pseudomonadota bacterium
CCATTCGACGACCAAATACCTCAATGGCCACAGCGACATTGTCGGGGGGGCGGTTCTGGCCCGGGACGAAGCGCTTGGCGAGGAGATCGCCTGGTGGGGTAACTGCCTGGGCCTGACGGGCTCGCCCTTCGATGCCTGGCAGTGCCTACGTGGGATCCGGACGCTGTTCGCGCGCCTCCGCCAGCAGCAGGAATCGGCGGCGGAGATCGCCGAGCTCCTCAAGAGTCATCCGGCCGTGCAGGCCGTTCACTACCCGGGCCTCGCCGCCCACCCGCAGCATCGTCTCGCGCGCCGCCAGCAGCGCGGTTTCGGGGCCATGGTCAGCTTCGAGTTGACGGACGAGGACGCAGCGCGGCGCTTCTGTAGCGGGCTTTCCTGCTTCTCGCTCGCCGAGAGTCTTGGCGGGGTCGAAAGTCTGATTGCGCATCCAGCGACGATGACCCACGCTGCCATGGACCCGGCCGCACGGCGCGTCGCGGGGATCTCCGACGGGCTGCTGCGCCTATCCGTCGGCCTCGAGGCGCCGGAAGATCTCACCCGTGATCTCGGCAGCGCACTGGCGCGGGCGGCCGTCACGCCCCGCATGCGCGAGACCCCCGTCATCGCTCGCCCGATCGCGGCGTCGGCCTGAGGGGTCGTGCTTCGGACAGCACGCCGGTCGCGCCTTCCGACCGGGCCGGAGTAAACTGCCGGCCCGGAACCTGCGAGGCGGCGCGCGTGCTCGAAGCCGACTACTACATCGAACCCGCCGACTGGCGCTATGACGAGGCGGAACTGCGACCGATCCGAATCACGGTCTTCGTCGAGGAACAGCAGTGCCCGGAGGACGAGGAGTTCGACGCCATCGACCCCGTCAGCCGCCACTTCCTCGCGCGGGATCTGACCGGGACCGTCATCGGCACCGCTCGCCTGACGCCCGATGGCTACATCGGCCGGATGGCCGTGGCGCCGGCGTGGCGGGGGCGCGGTGTCGGCGCCGCCCTCCTCCAGGCCGGTATCGATCTGGCGAGGGCGGAGGGGCGCCCCCAGGTCGAACTCTCGGCGCAGGTCCACGCCATTCCCTTCTACGAGCGCTTCGGCTTCGTGGCCGAGGGTGACGTCTACGACGAGGTCGGCATTCCCCATCGGCACATGGCACTGGCGCTGACTGCGCTGGATGTGGGCCCGGTCGGCCGGGAGCGCCGCGCTCCGGCAGATCCGTCCAGTGTTCCCGCGGGCCGCTTCTCGGGCGCCGGCGAATTCACCGACCGGGTGATCGCCCTGATCCGCTGCACAGCGCGCGAACTCGCCGTCTTCACCCACGACCTCGAGCCGGCGGCCCTGAACCGGGAGCCGGTCGCCGACGCGCTCCGGGATCTGCTGGTCACAGCCGAGGAACCGCAGGTCCGCGTCGTGATCCGCGACAGCCGCCGCGCAGTCGAGATCGGCCACCGGTGGCTCGCGCTCGGCCAGCGCCTCTCGTCGGGCCTGCAGTTCCGCAATCCTCCGCGAGAGTTCGACGATCGACCCGGTGGTTTCCTCGTGGCAGACGGCCGCCACGTGCTGCATCGCGACAGCTTCGACCGCTGGGACGGCTACGTGCGTATGAACGACCCGTCTCGCGCGCGCTTGCTGCTGGAAGACTTCATGACCGCCTGGGAGCACGGTACGCGCGACCCGCGCACGGTCCGCCTCGATCTCTGAAGCGGAGGACAGATCCAGGCGTACTCAGCTGATCCGGACCGCTCGTCCACTGTCCCGAAGCTCCCTCCGCGGGCCTAGCCAGAGGTCGAATCGACCTCGCGGCGGCTGGCTGTGAAGATCGTCGCACGATGTGGTGACGATCTTGCGAAGACCGAAGCACGTTGGGGTATAATTTGGGCCTTGAATCCTGTGCAAGCTCCCGGTCCTTCCCATGTCGACACCGCGCATCAGCCAACGCCTGCCGGCGGTGCCGGAGAGGGATCGCGTGTGGCTGCCGAGCGGGCGGAGAACGACCTGAAGTGAGCTCCAAACTCGAGCAATTCCTGAAGACCACCCACATCTCGGGCGGCAATGCGGCCTGGGTCGAGGCGCTGTACGAGCAGTTCCTGGAAGATCCGCAGCAGGTCCCCGAGGACTGGCGCGCGTACTTCACCGATGTCCATGGCGCTGACGGCGACAGCAATGGCGTCGAGATCGGGCATGGCCCGGTGCGCGAGCGGTTCCTCGAGCTTGGCCGCCGCAGCCGCGGCGGTGCGACAGCGGTGAACGGCGGCGTCGGCGGCTATCCCACGATCCAGGGTCAGAAACAGGCGGCGGTCTCGAAGATGATCAACGCCTACCGGATCCGGGGTCACCAGAATGCCGACCTCGACCCGCTCGGGTTGACCGTCCGGCCGCCGGTGCCGGATCTCGACCCCGCCTACCACGGCCTCGACGGCGGCGATCACGAAACCAGCTTCAATACGGGTAGCCTCGCCGCGCCCGGCGAACTGAAGCTCTCCGAGATCCTGACGATCCTCCGGGAGACCTACTGCGGCACCATCGGCGCCGAGTACATGCACATCGCCGAGACCACGGAGCGCCGGTGGCTCCAGGAACGCCTCGAGCGGAGCCACGGCAACTTCGGATTCACCGAGGCCGAGCGACGCAACACGCTGCAGAAGCTGACGGCAGCGGAGGGCCTCGAACGTTACCTGCACACGAAATACGTGGGCCAGAAGCGTTTCTCGCTTGAAGGTGGCGACTCCCTGATTCCGCTTCTCCACGGCCTGGTTCAGCGGGCGGGCTCGCAGGGCGTGAGCGAGGTCGTGCTCGGGATGGCCCACCGCGGACGCCTGAACGCCCTCGTCAACATCCTCGGCAAATCACCGAAGGACCTCTTCGAGGAGTTCGAGGGCAAGGTCGACCTCCACGATCCGGCCCACTCGGGAGACGTGAAGTACCACATGGGCTTTTCCTCCGACATGGACACGCCGGGGGAGCGGGTACACCTCTCGATGGGCTTCAACCCCTCCCACCTGGAGATCATCAACCCGGTCATTGCCGGTTCGGCGCGTGCTCGCCAGACCCGCCGCGAGGACGCCGAGCACCGCGAGGTGCTGCCGCTGCTCGTCCACGGTGACGCGGCCTTTGCGGGTCAGGGCGTGATCATGGAACTCTTCAACATGTCGCAGGCGCGTGGCTTCGCGGTCGGCGGCACGGTCCACGTCATCGTCAACAACCAGATCGGCTTCACGACCTCCAATCCGCTGGACGCGCGCTCGACCTTCTACTGCACGGAAGTTGCGAAGATGGTCCAGGCGCCGATCCTGCACGTGAACGGAGACGATCCCGACGCGGTGATGTTCTGCATGCAGATCGCGCTCGACTACCGCATGCAATTCAGCAAGGACGTCGTGATCGATCTGGTCTGCTACCGGCGGCACGGTCACAACGAGGCCGACGAACCGGCCGCAACCCAGCCGCTCATGTACCAGAAGATCCGCTCGATGCGCTCGACGCGCGAGCTCTACGCCGAACGCCTCGTCGGCGAAGGCCTGGTGACGGAAGATGACGTCGCGACCATGCAGCGCGCCTACCGCGACGCGCTCGACGACGGGCACCCGGTGACGGAGATCCACGACGGCCCCTTCGAGAACAAGTACATCATCGACTGGCGACCGCACCTCGCGGGGACCCTCGACGAGGTCGTCGATACGACCCTGACGGCCGAGCGCGCGCAGACGCTGGCCGACAAGATCCTCACCATTCCGGACGACGTGAAGCTGCATCCGCGCGTCCAGCGGATCTACCACGACCGGCGCGGCATGGCTGCCGGCGAGATCCGCATGGACTGGGGCTTTGCCGAGACCATGGCCTACGCCGCGCTGCTCGAAGATGGCTACCGCCTCCGCTTGGTCGGCCAGGACAGCGGCCGCGGCACTTTCTTCCACCGCCATGCGGACCTGCACAACCAGACCGACGGCAGCATCTATACGCCGCTCCGGAACATCGTCCCCGACGATCCCCGGCAGGTGACGATCATCGACTCGCTCCTATCCGAGGAGGCCGTGCTCGGCTTCGAGTACGGCTACTCGAGCTCCGATCCGCGCACGCTCGTCATCTGGGAGGGCCAGTTCGGCGACTTCGTGAACGGCGCCCAGGTGGTCATCGACCAGTTCATCAGCTCGGGCGAAGGCAAGTGGGGCCGCCTGAGCGGCCTGGTCATGTTCTTGCCGCATGGCTACGAGGGCCAGGGCCCGGAGCACTCCTCCGCTCGGCTCGAGCGGTTCATGCAGCTCTGCGCCCACAACAACATGCAGGTGTGCGTCCCGACCACGCCCGCGCAGATGTTCCACATGCTGCGCCGGCAGATGATGCGGGCAACGCGGAAGCCGCTTATCGTCCTGACGCCGAAGAGCCTGCTGCGGAACAAGGCCTCGACCTCCACGTTGAAGCAGCTGGAGAAGGGCCGCTTCCGCAATATCATCCCGGATCGCGTCGTCCGTGAGCCCGAGCAGAGCGAACGCGTGGTCCTCAGCGCTGGCAAGGTCTTCTACGATCTCGCCATCGAGCGCGAGAAGCGCGGCCTCGCCCAGCTGCCGCTGATTCGCATCGAGCAGCTCTACCCGTTCCCGCGGGAGCTGCTGACCGCGGAGCTGGGTCGCTTCCCGAACGCGAAAGAAGTGGCCTGGTGCCAGGAAGAACCCATGAACCAGGGCGCGTGGTACCAGATCAAGCACCACCTGCAGGCCTGCCTGCGCCCCGACCAGCGCCTGCTCTATGCCGGTCGGGACGGCTCTTCGGCCCCGGCCGTTGGCTACTACAAGCTGCATGTCGAACAACAGAACGCCCTCGTCGACGAAGCATTGACCGTCGGCAAGGGAAAAGAACTCGTAACGGAGTGAGCGAAGCAAGATGACCATCGAAGTCAAGGTCCCGGTCCTGCCCGAATCCGTCGCCGATGCGACGATCGCCACGTGGCACAAGCAGCCGGGAGACCCGGTCCGCCGTGATGAAAACCTGATCGATCTGGAAACCGACAAGGTCGTTCTCGAGGTGCCCTCCCCGACCGACGGCGTGCTCGCCGATGTGAAGGTGGCCGAGGGTGACGTCGTCACCGAGGGACAATTGCTCGGCATGATCGAGGAAGGGGCCGCCCCGGCCGAACCCGCTGAACCCGCAGAAACTCCCGCGGAGGACGCGCCAGCGGAGCCTGCTGACGAGGCTGTGGCAGCCCCCTACCCCGGCGGCGAGGCCAAGCTCGTCGACGGCATGAGCCCGTCCGCACGGCGCCTGGCGGCCGACAACGCCGTCGATGCAACCGCGATCGAAGGCTCGGGCCGCGGCGGCCGCATCACGCGCGAAGACGTCGCGGGCCATATGGCCGGCGGCGGCGAAGCTGCGCCTGCCGCGCCGGCAGCTGCGGCCCCGCTCCCCGCCGGCGACCGCCCGGTCGAGCGTGTGAAAATGACCCGCCTGCGCCAGCGCATCGCCGAGCGCATGATCGACGCCCAGAGTACGGCCGCCATGCTCACGTCGTTCAACGAGGTCGACCTCGGCAACGTCATGGCTCTCCGCGCGAAGTACAAGGCCGACTTCCAGGATCGCCACGGCGTGAAGCTCGGTTTCATGTCCTTCTTCGTAAAAGCCTGCTGCGAAGCGCTGAAGAAGCACCCGATCGTCAATGCCTCGGTCGACGACGGCGACATCATCTACCACGGCTACTGTGACGTCGGGATTGCCGTGAGCACGGAACGCGGCCTGATGGTTCCCGTCGTTCGCGACGCCGACGCCATGACCCTGGCCGAGATCGAAAAAGCGATCGCCGACTACGCAGGTCAGGCCCGCAGTGGCTCCATCAAGCTCGAGGACCTCCAGGGCGGCACCTTCACGATCACCAACGGTGGCGTCTTCGGCTCCCTGATCTCGACACCGATCCTCAACATGCCGCAGAGCGCGATCCTGGGCATGCACGCCATCAAGCAGCGTCCGATGGTGGTCGACGGCGAGATCGTCGCCCGGCCGATGATGTACATCGCCCTGACCTACGATCACCGGATCGTGGATGGCCAGGACGCCGTGCTCTTCCTCGTGGCGGTCAAGGAAGCGCTCGAGGATCCGTCGCGGCTGCTGCTGAACCTCTGACACCCGATCGCGGCCGCCTGGCCGCGACATCGCATCGAGGGGCCGGTCGGATGCCGGCCCCGCAAGGACGGAAAACACCATGAGCGAATTCGACGTCATCGTCATCGGCGCCGGTCCGGCCGGCTATCCGGCGGCCATCCGCGCCGCCCAGCTCGGCCTGAAAACGGCCATCATCGACGACTTCCGCGGCAAGGACGGCAAGCCGGCCCTCGGCGGCACCTGCCTGAACGTCGGCTGCATTCCCTCGAAGGCGCTGCTCGATTCGAGCAAACACTACGAGCATGTCCAGCACGACTACGCCAGCCACGGCATCACGGCCACGGGCGTCGAGATCGACGTACCAACCATGATTGCCCGCAAGGACAAGGTGGTGAAGCAGCTGACGGGTGGCGTCGGGCAGCTGGTCAAGGGCAACGGGATCGAGCACTTCGCCGGCCATGGCAAGCTGCTGGCCGACCGCAAGGTCCAGGTCACGCCGATGGATGGCGGCGAGCCGCAGGTGATCGCGGGCAAGCACGTGATCCTGGCGGCCGGCTCGATTCCGATCGAGATCCCCAACGTCGCCTTCGACGGCGAGTACATCCTCGACAACGCCGGCGCCCTCGACATCGAGTCGGTACCGGCGCGCCTCGGCGTGATCGGTGCTGGCGTCATCGGCCTCGAGCTCGGCAGCGTCTGGCGCCGCCTCGGTTCGGAGGTGGTCCTGCTCGAGGCCCTGCCCGGCTTCCTCGCCGCCTGCGACAAGGACATTGCCCGGGCCTCGCAGCGGGAATTCAAGAAGCAGGGACTCGATATCCGTCTGGGCACGATGGTGAAGTCGGCCGTCGTGAAGGATGGCGCGGTCGAGGTTACCTACAGCCACAAGGACGAGGAGGCGACGATGACCGTTGACCGCCTCCTCGTGGCCGTTGGCCGCAAGGCCAACACCGCGGGGCTGCTCGCCGACGATTCGGGTGTCGCGGTCGACGAGCGCGGTCGGATCGTCGTTGATGACGACTGCCGCACCGCCGTCGAGGGCGTCTGGGCCATCGGCGACGCCGTGCGTGGCCCCATGCTGGCCCACAAGGGCACCGAGGAAGGCATTGCGGTGGCCGAACGGATCAACGGCGGCAAGCCACACATCGATCTCCATCACGTGCCCTGGGTCATCTACACCGAGCCGGAGATCGCGTGGGTCGGCTACACCGAGCAGGAGGTCAAGGCCGCAGGGACGCCCTACAGAACAGGCTCTTTCCCGTTCGCGGCTACCGGCCGCGCCCTGGCGGCCGGTAGTCCCGGCGGCATGGTGAAGGTGATCGCCCACGCCGAAACGGATCGACTCCTGGGCGTACACATCGTTGGCAGCAACGCCTCCGAGCTGATCGCCGAAGCCGTTGTCACCATGGAATTCGCGGGCTGCGCCGAGGACCTCGCCACGATCGTGCACGCCCACCCGACGATGTCGGAGGCCGTCCACGAGGCCGCCCTCTCGGTGGCCAAGCGCGCGATCCACCGCGTCAACTGATGGGCAACTTCCAGGCATTCCGGATCCACGACGACGACGACGGCTACCGCGCCGGCATCGAGGACGTGACGGTCGACGACCTCTCCGAAGGTCAGGTCGTCATCAAGGTGGGCTGGTCCAGCGTCAACTACAAGGACGCGCTGGCGGGAACCGGCAAGGGCCGCATACTCCGGAGCTACCCGCTCGTCGGCGGAATCGACGTCGCGGGCACGGTCACCGAGAGCCGCGATGAACGTTTCCAGGTCGGGGACGAAGTCCTCGTCACCGGCAGCGGTTTGTCAGAGACCCGCGACGGCGGCTACGCCCAGTTTGCGCGCCTCGACGCCGACTGGGTCATCCCCTGCCCTGCCGGCCTGACGCTTCGGGAGGCCATGGGTCTCGGCACCGCGGGATTCACCGCGGCCCTCTGCCTCTGGCGCATGGAGTGTGCCGGCCAGAAACCGGATCACGGACCCATCGTCGTGACGGGAGCGACCGGTGGCGTTGGCAGCATCGCCGTCGACCTGTTCACGCAGGCCGGCTACGAGGTTCATGCGATCACCGGCAAGGTCGAAGCCTTCGACTACCTGCAGCGTCTGGGAGCTCGACAGTGCATCTCGCGGCAGGAGCTCTACTGGGGCCAGCGCCCGCTCGAGCGTGCGACCTGGGCCGGCGCCGTCGACAATGTCGGTGGTGAGATGCTCGACGGACTGACCCGCGTCATCAAGCCGTGGGGCAACATCGCCAGCTGCGGCCTTGCGGGCGGCCACGAGCTGCATACGACGGTCATGCCGTTCATCATCCGGGGGATCGGACTCCTCGGCATCAACTCCTCGGGTTGTCCCGTCGAGATCCGCCGGGAGCTCTGGCAGCGTCTCGCGACGGACCTCAAGCCCGCGCATCTTGACGAAATCGTCAGTGCGGAAGTCACGATGGACGAGTTGCCGGAGGTCTTCGACCGGATGCTCGCGGGTGGTTCCTTCGGGCGCACAGTCGTGCGTGTCGATTGAGCCCGCCGGCCCAAGACTTCACCATCGCCGTATTAACTTGATATAGTCCCGACAACTAACGGGGCCCAAAGGAAAAATCAACATGGCCAAAGTCCTGATCGTCGACGACTCGCCGTCCCAGCTCTACAACCTGCAGCGAATCGTCGAGAAGCTCGGTCATACCGTCGTGACGGCAGAAGACGGGGCTCTGGGGGTCGAGGCCGCCAAGGCAGAAATGCCGGACCTCATTCTCATGGACGTGGTGATGCCGAACCTGAACGGCTTCCAGGCCACGCGCACGATCAGCCGGGATAGCGAGACCTCGCACATTCCCATCATCCTAGTTACCACCAAGGACCAGGAAACTGATCGGGTCTGGGGCATGCGCCAGGGCGCCAAGGGCTACGTGACGAAGCCTGTGAACGAGCGCGAGCTGGTGAAGGTCATCAACGAGAACATGGGCTGAAGGAGCGCGAGTCCCCCTTCAGCCCTCACGCCCGGAGCGGCTGCACCGATGAAAGTCGGATGAGCCTCCACACGCCAATCTCGAAATTCCCTAACGCCCGACCGCGGCACCACCGGCCACCAGAAACCGTCGGCCGGCCATCCGGAACCGGCCGGGCGTCATGCCGACGCGGTCCCGGAACATTCGCTGGAATGCACAGCGGTTGCCGAAGCCCGATGCCTCGGCGACTTCCCAGATGCTCATGCGAGTTTCCTTCAGGAGACGCTTGGCTTCCCCGACCTTCAGCTCGAGCACCCGCTGCTTGGGCGACACGCCGTAAAAGGCGCCGAAAAGACGGATGAAGTGCGCGCGCGAGATTGCGGCCTCCTCCGCCAAACGCTCTGTGCTCGGATCCTCGGCGAAGTGCGTCTCGATATAGTCACGGGCCCGCTCGAGTCGCAGGTAGGTGTCAATGCGCTTGTAGCGCGCCCGGCCTGGCAGCTCGTCGATCCGCTCTTCCATCTCCCGAACGCAGAGCCCGAGTTCCCGGTCGAGGTCCCGTAGCAATTCGGAACCCTCGAGCGTCACCGGCAGCGCCTCGCCGAGGTGATCCTGCTTGATGCGGCGCGCGAGTCGCCGCGCCGGACGCGCCAATGGGAAGCGAACGCTCGTGAGGTCCTCGCTGGCCGCCAACGACGTCCTGAGCGTGACGCAGGTCCCCTTGGGCAACGCGACGGCTTCGGCCGGATCGGTAAACAGGCGAAAGTGATCGGTGTCGAAGCGCATCCGCTTGGAACCGAAGGCGGCTAGGTCGCCTCCGGTCATGGGGATCTGCGCATGCACGCCGGGGCCCAGGGCCAATTCGCCGCTACCGTTGTGTATGTATCCGGGATACCTGCGTACCATGAACACTCCTCCTCGAAATCAATCTACGTACATCTTAGTACGAAATGTAACGTATTTCTGAGCGGAGTCAAATGGCGCAGAAACTGCAACGCGACTGGAAGCGTGCGAGAGCGACCCGACGATCGCATGAACAGGACCGGCCCCCGACGTCTTGCGATCGTAGCGGGGTGCACTCGCTAACGAACGAAACCCGCGGGGGCCGGCATCCTCACGCTACCCGCGTCGGCCTCCCCGGCCTAGTCTAAATTCGTGCCCGTTATCGCCCGGCAGTCCTTGAGCGCGCATCTGGGTTCCCATTACCGAGGGGCATCATCGCCGACGTCCTGCTTCCGCTCCTGCTGGCGTTTCTCCAGTCTCGCTAGGCCGAGCAGCGGAACGAAGGCCAGCATGCACACCAGCATGACCGCCACGCCCGCCATCATCACGCCGGGCCGATCGGCAAACCAGCCGCCGCCTGCGAGCAGCAGGCCACAAGCCTCCACCCAACCGATCCACCGAAGCTCACGCATGGCCGGTCCGAAGGAAATGCCTGGAACGCACCCTCAGCCCCCTAGCGGCCGACTGAGCGGCCCATCGGAAGTCAGGCTGACGATCATGATCAGAAACCCCAGCCACGTGAGCAGCTGTGCTCGACGATTGGAACGATCGAGGCTCGGATCATCGAGCTTCCCGAGCGGGCTCCCGAAAAAGCCCGGATCGAGACCCAGCGCAGCACCGCCGAGCACAATCGCGACGCCTGGCCCGATGGCGATCGCCCCGGCGACGGTCGCGGTTCCCGCGGCCACCGCGATGAGCCAGCCCGCACAGGCGATGACCCAGGTTCTGCCTCTTGCCAAGGCGTTCCCTACCCGACCTTCAACAGCCGATTCCCGTCGCGCCGCCAGTCGTTCCCGGGCTTCAGATGGACGCCGCCTTGCCAGCGATCGACGCCGTTGCTGGCGATGAAATCCGCTTCACCCCGACACAGTGCTTCGCCGAAGGGCGTGAGGCGGAGTCGCTGTTCTCGGAATCGATCGCTACCGGGATCGACCCGCGGCGGATACCCGAACGCCGAGCCCCCGACGATGGCAACGGCGGGTTCGGCCACGTCCATGAGGCGATCGACCACCCGCCAGAAGGACCAATCGCCCATGAAGGCCACTTCCTCGGCCCCCTGGTTGCTCCGGAAGAGCGTTCCCGGCGCCTCGGGCCCATCTCTCAGCGCCTCCAGCAGCTGCCGTTCGGTTCGGCAAAGGCCCGTCGCCTTCTCGGGGAATTCCTGGACGAATCGACGGATCGCGTCGCCGGTGAACGGCAGGCGATCGCTGGCATCGCCGAGCGCAGGAAGGCCGGTGGGGTCGGCAGCCCTGATCGCCGTCCAGACGGCCACGCCCTGGGAGCGCGTCTCGGAATCGACCGCCTGAGCCCCTTCGAGCGCCGCCTCTAGCGCGTCGTCGCTCAGGTGCGAGAAATAGGTGTCCAGCCAGACGATGTGGGCCGGCGGCAGATGGGCACCCTCGGTCGCGTACCAGTCCAGCAGTTGCCATAGATGCAGCTGGTCGTAGAGTTCCGGTGTGGACCAGAAGTAGACCTCGCCGTCAGGCGCGTGGTCCCGCAGGGTGTCGTTGCGCTGCTGCATGCGCCGGGTAATCGTCGGGACCGCCCCGAAGCGCTGCCCGGCGAGGTAAAGCGCCCGCGACCGCGACAGCGCGTCCAGATCGAGGCCGCCGGGGATGGGCCCCTCGTGGAGACAATCGTCCCAGCTCAGGTAGCTGCCTCCGATCCTTGCGCGGCCGAGGACGTCGTTCGCCGCGCCACCGTTGGTCACGTGCAGCGCAAGATCAGCATTCATGGCTGTGGCTCGGTCTCCAGCAGTTCGTTCACCCGCCCCTGCAGGGTCTCGGCCGTCGCATCCGCCGGCGCCAACGGCTCTCCGATCCGAAGGCGGATCCGCGACAGCAGGCGGCGCGGCGGTCCTTTCAGCACGCCGCCGTCGGAGCGCGAGAATAGGCTGCCCCAAAGCCCCTTCAGGCCCATCGGAATGACGGGTACGGGCGTGCGTTTCACGATGCGCTCGACGCCGCGACGGAATTCCTGCAGCTCGCCATCGTTCGACAGCCGCCCCTCGGGAAAGATGCACACCAGCTCGCCGGCTTCGAGTTCCTCGGCTATGCGCTCGTAGGCCGCCTCGAGTACGGCCGGATCCTGCTTCGCACTCGCGATGGGGATCGCCTTCGCGGCCCGGAACAGCTGCCGTAGGATCGGCCAGTTGAAGATCCGATAGAACATCACGAAACGCACGGGGCGAACCACGCTTCCCCCGATCACGAGCGCATCGACGAAGCTGACGTGATTGCAGACCAGGAGCGCCGGCCCATCGTCCGGAACGCGATCGAGATCGGAGACGCGAATCCGATAGACCGTGTTGACCAGCACCCAGGCGGCGAATCGCAGCAGGAACTCGGGCACGAGCAGAAAAATGTACAGCGCAACGACGGCATTCAGGATCGCCGTGGCGAGCAGCAGCTCGAGGACGCTGAAGCCGAGGCCGAGCATGCCGACGGCAAAGATCCCGGCCAGCACCATCGCGAAGGCGTTGATGACGTTGTTGCCGGCGATGATTCGGGACCGGCGATCCGGCCGGCTCCGGTGCTGGATGAGCGCGTTGAGCGGCACGATATACAGCCCGCCAAAAGCCCCCAGGAACACCACATCCATGACCAGTCGCAGGGCGCCCGGCCGGTCCAGGAAGGCGCTCAGACCGACGACGTCCTGCGGGGGCGGCAAGGCGCTTGCGGTGAAATAGAGATCGACGCCGAAGAGCGACATGCCGATCGCTCCGAGCGGTACCAGACCGATTTCGACGCGGTGAAAGGACAGCTTGCTGCAGGCCATCGACCCGACGCCGATACCTACGGAGAACAGCGTGAATACCAGGATCGCGATGGTCTCATCGCCGCCGAGGACGTTCTTCACGAGCGGCGGCAGCTGAGGCAACATCACCGAGCCAAAGAACCAGAACCAGGACACCCCGAGGATCGACCGGAAGACGACGATGTTCTCGCGGGTATAGCCGATCAGACGCCAGGTCTCGGTCAGCGGGTTGAGGGCGAGCTTCATGTCGGGAGAGGACACGGGGACCGTCGGAATCCGCCGAGCGGTCAGGAAGCCCAGCGACGCGATCACGAGTACCACGCCGGTCACCAGCATCCAGCCAACGTCCGCGATGGCAATAAGGGCACCTCCGGTCAGACTGCCCAGCAGGATCGCCACGAAGGTCGCCATGCTGATCTGGCCATTCCCGCGAACAAGTTCATCCGTCGACAGGACCTGCGGAATGATCGAATACTTGATCGGTCCAAAGAACGTCGACTGGGCGCCCATCAGGAACAGCACCGCAAGCAGCAGCTCGATCCGGCCCACCCAGAACGCGAGGCCAGCCAGGGTCATCACGGCAATCTCGAAGAGCTTGATGCGGCGGATCAGCATCGCCTTCTCGAACTTCTCCGCGACCTGCCCGGCCGTGGCCGACAGCAGAAAGAAAGGCAGGATGAAGATGAGCGCTGCGACGTTGTTCAACTTCTCGGGCCCGAGACCGAAAAGCGTGATCCCCTGGTAGGTGATCAGGATGAGCAGCGCCTGCTTGAAGACGTTGTCGTTGAACGCGCCGAGGGCCTGGGTCCAGAAGAACGGGCCGAAACGGCGTTGGCTGATCAGGGAACTCATGGGCGTCGATCCATCGTTTGCATGGCCCCATGGTGGCCGAAGGCGAAGCCAGGATCGACGCTGGCCAGCTGGGTAGCACGGTGTGACCCGGCCGGTAGCGCGATGTCGCGCACCGGGTCTCCCCAGAGAGCGGCCCTAGAGGCTCTGCAGCACACCGGCGATCGTCGCGGTCATCATCGTGACCAGGGAGCCGCCGAGCACTGCCCGCAGGCCGAAGCGAGCGATGTCGGATTTGCGTTCCGGAGCCAAGCCGCCGATGCCGCCGATCTGGATCGCGATCGACGAGAAGTTGGCGAAGCCGCAGAGCGCGTAGGTGGCGATGAGCCGACCCTTGTCGGTCAGGGTTGCCGATACCTCATTCAGGGCGACGTAGGCGACGAACTCGTTTGCCACGATCTTCTGGCCGATGAGACCACCGATGGTCACGATGTCCGGGCTCGGGACGCCAATGATCCATGCCAGGGGGGCCAGTACGTAGCCGAGGATCAGGGCGAGATCGGTCGGCTTTCCGAGGGCCTCGGCAATCCCGGTGACCTCTCCGAGCAGCTCGAGGGGATAGTTCAGCAGCGCAATCAGGGCGAGGAAGGCCAGCAGCATGGCGCCGACGTTGAGCGCCAGGCGAAGGCCGTCGGCGGCCCCGTTCGCCGCCGCTTCGATCACGTTGAACGCGGTCTTCTCGACCTTGACCCGCACGTCGCCCATGGTCAGCGACTCCTCGCGCTCGGGGACGAGGAGTTTCGCGATCACGATCGTTGCCGGCGCCGCCATGATGCTCGCCGACAGCAGGTGCTTCGCATAGAACTGACCCAGCTCGTCGCTCCCACCGCCAAGCAGGATCACGTATGCCGCAAGGACACCCCCCGCGATCGTCGCCATGCCGCCGACCATCATCGTGAGCAGCTCGCTCTGGGTCATGCGCGGGATGTAAGGCTTCACGACGAGCGGTGCTTCGGTCTGGCCGATAAAAACGTTGGCGGCGACCGACAGGGACTCAGCGCCGGAAACGCGCATGGCCCGGGTCATCACCCACGCCATGACGGAGACAATCTTCTGCATCACACCGAGGTGGTACAGCACCCCCATGAGACTGCCGAAGAAAATGATCGTGGGCAGGACCTGGAAGGCGAAGATGAAGCCGAAGTTATCCTGGACCGCCAGGTCGCCGAAGATGAACAGCGCCCCTTCCTGAGTAAACCCGATGATCGTGACGAAGAACCGCGCCAGACCGTCGAACACGGCGGCGCCCCAGGAGGTCTTGAGGACGATGATGGCGAACAGGATCTGCAGACCGATGCCGATGACCACCGTCCGCCAATCCACCGATCCACGAGCGCTTGAGAACAGCCATGCGACGCCGACAAGGGTCGCGAGGCCGAGGAGTCCGAAGGCGATACCGGCGAGCGCTTCCACAGGCGGGCCGCCGGGTCAGGACTGGGTCGCGCGGCCGAGACGCTCTTCCCTGAAGTTCCGGATTCGCCCTTCCCTGAGCGCCTGCCAGTAGTCGTTGAGCTCTTCCTTCACCTTCGGCATGAGGATGTAGAGGCCGATGATGTTCGGGAACGCCATGGCGAAGATCATCGCGTCCGAGAAGCCGACCACGGAACCCAGATTCATCGTCGCGCCAATGATGACGAACGCGCAGAACAGGAGCTTGTAGGTGATGTCCATGGCCGCACTCTCGCCGAACAGATAGGTCCAGGACTTCAGCCCGTAGTATGACCAGGCAAGCATGGTCGAGAACGCGAACAGGACGACGGCGATGGTCAGCAGGTACGGGAACCAGCTGATCACGGTTTCGAACGCGCTCGAAGTCAGGTCGACCCCGCTCATCTGTCCGCTCGGATCGTAGGAGCCCGTGACGATGATGACGAGCGCGGTGATCGTGCAGATGACGACCGTATCGATAAACGGCTCGTAGATGGCCACGAGACCCTCGGTGACCGGATGATCGGTCTTCACGGCCGAGTGAGCGATCGATGCCGAGCCGATGCCGGCCTCGTTCGAGAAGGCCGCCCGCTGGAAGCCGACGATCAGCACGCCGATGATGCCGCCATAGGTCGCCTCGGGGCTCATGGCGCCCTGGAAGATCTGACCGAAGGCCGCCGGCACGGCGTCGATGTTCACGGCGATGACCGCCATGCCACAGATGATGTAGAGCGCCGCCATGAACGGCACGACTTTCTCCGTCACGCGGGCAATGCTGCGGATGCCGCCGATGATCGTCACGGCCACGACCGCGGCGATGATCAGCCCGAAGAGCCAGCCCTTGTCCGCGATGCCGCTATCGGCGCCGCCGGTGACGGCGATGAGCTGCAGGAATGCCTGATTCGACTGGAACATGTTGCCGCCACCGAACGAGCCGCCGATGCAGCAGATCGCGAAGAAGACGGCAAGGAGCTTGCCGAACTTCGCCATGCCCGGTCCCTTCTCGGCCAGCCCCTTCGACAGGTAGTACATGGGACCACCGGAGACGCTCCCGTCCGCGTACTCGTTGCGGAACTTCACGCCCAGGGTGCACTCGCAGAACTTCGAGGACATCCCGAGGATGCCTGCAAGGATCATCCAGAAGGTCGCGCCCGGCCCGCCGATCGACACCGCGATGGCGACACCCGCGATGTTCCCCAGGCCCACGGTCCCCGAAACGGCCGTCGCGAGGGCCTGGAAATGCGACACCTCGCCCTTCGCGTTCGGATCGGAGTAGTCTCCGCGGATGAGTCGAAAGCCGTGCGCGAAGCCCCGCACGTTGATGAATCCGAAGTAGAAAGTGAACACGGTGGCGGCCACCACGAGCCACACGACCACGAGCGGCAGCGCCTGCCCGCCGATCGAGACGGAATAGAAGATCACGCTGCTGATCGCATCGGCAACGGGCCGAACCAGGGCGTCGATCTTCGCATCGAGGCCGTTGGCCTCTTGGGCCAGCAGCGCCGGCGAGAACAGCAGGGTGCTCAGGGATAGCCAGAGTCGCTTCATCGGGGAGTGTGCCTTCTTGTTTCCTGACCAGGGCTGGCGCTTGTCGATGCGAGGCCTGCGGCGGGACGCAGGTCCACAAGCAGCGGATAGTACACGAAACCCCGGGGTCATGCTGATGCCCAGATTGACGGCTTGGACCCACCGAAGGCCTTGGTCAGCGGGCCTTCCGGTACGGTCCCGTCACACCTCAAACCGCTAGAATCGCGACATGATCTATCCCCAGCCCCCCCGGTCCCAGAGTCCGCTGCCGCCTGCCGTGCTCGGCCTGATCGCGACCAACGTCATCTTCTACATGATGCAGCAGAGCCAGCCGGTTCTCCTCCAGACCCACCTGGCACTTTGGCCGGCCGGTACGCCGGAGGTCTGGGGACGCTTCCAGATCCCCCAGTTCGCGCCGTGGCAGGTGCTGACCTATGGCTTCCTCCACGGTGGTTTTACCCACCTCTTCTTCAATCTGTTCGCGCTGTGGATGTTCGGCACGCAGATCGAGAATCTCTGGGGCGCCAGAGCGTTTCTGTTCTACTACTTCATCTGCGTGGTCGGCGCGGGGCTTATCCAGCTGGTCGTCGTGTCGACGGGGATCGACTCCATCAACCAGATCTACCCCACCGTAGGCGCCTCCGGTGGGGTCTTCGGCATTCTGCTCGCCTACGGGATGATGTTCCCCAATCGGATCATCATGCTGCTGATTCCGCCGATTCCGCTGAAAGCGAAGTACTTTGTAATCGGCTACGGGGCGCTGGAACTCTTCTTCGGTGTCACGGGCACGCAGCAGGGCGTGGCCCACTTCGCGCACCTCGGTGGCATGGCCTTCGGCTATGGCGTTCTACGGTACTGGCGCAGCCGAGCCCAGCGGTTTCGCTGACCACACGAACCGGTCCCCGGTTCTGCGCGAGGGGTCGCCGGCGGGATGATTCCCGCCGGCCTCGATTGATCAGGCCTTCTCGGTCGGCCGCAGGAGCACGCGCGCCAGTGCGGGCAGCAGGACCACGGCGCCGACCATGTTCAGGAAGAACATGAAGGCGAGTAGCTTGCCCATGTCGGCCTGGAACTGAAGATCGGAGAAGATCCAGGTGCCGACACCGATGGCCAGGGTGAAGGCCGTAAAGACCACGGGCTTGCCCGTCTGCTTGAGCGCGTGGAAGTACGCCTCCTGCAGCGGCATCCCCTCCTTCAGCATCGCGTGGAGGCGGCTGAAGATGTAGATGCCGTAGTCGACCCCGATGCCTACGCCCAGGGCCACGACGGGTAGCGTGTTGACCTTGAGGCCGATATTCAGCTGCGCCATCAGCGCGTAGGCGAGCACCGACACCAGCGCGAGCGGCGTCACGATGCAGATCGTGCCGCGGAGCGAGCGGAAGGTCGCCACGCACAGCACGATGATCACGGCGTACACGAGCACCAGCATCGGAAACTGCGCGGACTCGACCACCTCGTTGACGGCCCCCGCAACGCCGACGTTGCCGGTGGCGAGCCTGAAGTTCACCTCACCCGGCTCGAGCGTCTCCTTTTCCTTCGGGGCGTACACCTGGTTCGTGCCGCCCGGCGCCAGCCGCCGCTCGACAAAGCCCATGTCGACCTCGACGACGCTTCCGGATCCGTACTCCTCCCGGTAGGCCTTCACCGCATCGACCACCCGGTTGATCGTGGTCGCCTTGTGGTCCTCCGTGAACGCGATGATGGGCATCGCGTCACAGGCGGTGTTGAGCAGCCCCGAATCCGTCTCGATGTTCTGGAGATTCTGACGCATCACGAAGCTGTTCCGCGGCAGCACGCGCCACTTGAGGTTGCCCTCGTTCCAGCCTGCGTTGATGACCTTGGCGACCGCCGGCAAGGTGATGACCTGCTGCACGCCCTCGACGTTAGCGACGTGCCAGGCGAACCGATCGATGTTCTCCATCGCCTTGTAGTCTTCGGTGCAGGCCTGCGGCGGCGCTTCGGCGATGATGTAGATCGAATCAACGCCCAGGGAGAACTCGGAGGCAATGGTGTTCGCGTCCTGGTTGTAGCGCGAATCCGGCCGCAGTTCCGGTACGCCCGCCTGCGAGTCCCCGATCTGCATCTCCTTCCCTTTGATCTGGCCGAAGACGAACAGACCACCGGCGACAACGATCGCCACGATGGCGACCATGGGCTTGGTGAACGCCGACAGCCCCCGCCAGACCCCGTCGCGCTCGCCGCCTTCCTTGATGTAGCGACCACGCCACTGCTCGATGTCCTTGATCTTCATGGTCGAGAGCAGCAGGGGCAGCAGCACCAGGTTGGTAAAGATGATCAGCGCGACACCGATGCTGGCGGTGGTGGCGAGCTCGCGGATGATCTGGATATCGATGAACAGGATCGTCAGGAAACCGACCGTGTCGCTCAGCAGGGCGATGGAGCCAGGAATCAGCAGCCGCCGAAACGCATTCCGCGCGGCCTTCTCCTCATCGACCCCATGGGCTTCCGCTGCGCCGACCGCCTCCGGCTCGCCGTAGATCACCTCGCTGTTCCAGCCGCTGATCATCTGCACCCCGTGACTCACCCCGATCGCGAACACCAGGAACGGCGTGAGGATGTTCATCGGATCGATGCCGAAGCCGAGCAGGCTCAGGGCGCCGAGCTGCCAGATCACGGCCACGACCGAACAGATGATCGGCAGGAGCATCAGGCGGAAGGAGGATGAATACAGGTACAGCAGCACCGCCGTGATGAGCAGCGCGACCCCGAAGAAGTAGACGACCGATCGCGCGCCGTCCGCGATGTCGCCGACGATCTTGGCGAAACCGATGATATGCACATCGATCTCGGCGCCCTCGTTCTTGGAGCGGATCTCCTCGAGGTCCCGCGCGACGCGCTGATAGTCGATCTTCTCGCCGGTCTGGGGGTTCTCCTCGAGGAGATCGGCCCAGACCATTGCACCATTGAAGTCCTCGGCCACGAGGCGACCCAGCTGACCCGACTTGACGATGTTGCTCCGGATCCGCTCGAAGTCCTCGGCCGTCGGCGCGAAGCCGTCGGACGACGGCGCAAAATTGGCTGGAATGACGTTGCCACCCGCAAAGCCGCCCTCGACGATCTCCACGAACCGCACGTTCGGCGTGAAGATGGAGCGGACACCAGCCCGATTCACACCGGGCAGGAAGAAGATCTCGTTGGTGACCCGCTCGAGCGTCTTGAAGAACTCGGGGTCGAACATGTCCCCGTCCTTCGCCATGACCGCAACGAGGAGACGATTCGCTCCACCGAACTCCGCCTCGTAGTCGAGGAAGGTCTGCATGTACTCGTGGTCGAGCGGCAGCTGCTTCTTGAAGCCCGCATCGACCCGGAGCTGGCTCGCGAAGTAGATCGCGACGATGGTGATGACAACGAACAGCGCGAGGAGGATTTTCTTCGCGCCGAAAATCAGGTTCTCGAGAAATGCACCCATGATCGCCCCGCCCTCAGGAACCGGCGCCCGGCGTGTAGCGGAAGATCCCGCCTTCGCCGACGACCAGTAGGTTCGCGCCGGAAACCGGCGTCACATTGCCCAGATCCTCCCCACCCGGGAAGGCATAGGTCACGAATGTCGTACCACCGGGCCGCCGCAGCAGCACGGCGCCGTTCGCGCCGACGAGAATCTCCGTCCCATCGTCAGTCACCGTGCCGCCCATGATGGAACTCAGGCTATCGGTGCTCACCTCGATCCAGTTTGCGCCACCGTCAGTCGACTCGAGTACGTTGCCGCGCAGCCCGTAGGCCACGAAGCGCCCGTCGCGCGTCGCCATGACACCGAACATCGAGCCCTCGTAGGGCATAGCGATGAAGATCCAGCTCTCACCACCGTCCCGTGACAGATAGCTCGTGCCGGCCTCACCTGCGAGGAACAGGGTCCCGTCCTGAAGCTCGGCGATGCCGTTGAGGTGATAATCGTAATACTGCTCCTCCTCGCCGAACTGGGATTCGTAGTCGTCCGCGGCGCTGGTATCGTCGCCGGCGTCCGCGTCCGCATCGAGCTCCTCCTCGGAAAGGAGGTCGCCGATAAGCTGCTCTTCCCAATTCCTGCCACCGTCGCCGGTCACGAGAAGACGGCCGTAGGAGCCGGCCGCAAGCCCGCGGTCGGCATCAAGGAAATGCACATCGAAGAGGGGGTTGGGATCGTCCTCGCCGCTCTGGGCAGGATCGGCGTACTGCCGGGTCCAGGTGTCCCCGCCGTCGCTGCTGTGCAGAATGACCGAGTCGTGACCGACCGCCCACACCAGATCGCCGATCGCCGTGAGCGCCGTCAGCGTCGAGCGCGTCGGCACGCTGCTCGCCTGCCGCCAGGTCTCGAGGTCTTCCGACAGGAGGACGTGGCCTCGCTCACCGACGGCCACGAAGCGATCGCCGACCGCCGTGACGTCGAGCAGCAGTGACTGGGCGGCCAGCGGCTGTGTTTCTGCGGCCAGCATGGCGCTGTCCTCGGCGCCCTCCTGGGCCGAAACGCCCCCGGTGGATAAGGCCGCCAGCACGAGCAGCGTCGCGGAACCTCGGCGAAGTCGCGCGGACGCGCCATATGCAGCATGCAAGAACATCGAATCCCCTCCTGCTAACGAAACGGTCCGGCACGTCCTCGCGAACGCCCGGACCGCCCGATCGATCTCAGGTCCCGGCGCGCGCTGCCGCGCGCCGGCTTGTGTCGTCGCTAGCGACGACCGCGCTTGCGCAGTGCCTGCGGCGTGTAGTCCGAGGGCGACTGCGGCGAATTGAAGGTGTTGACCGGATCCTTGTTGTCCACGCCGACCGTGACGTAGCGACCCGACTGGAGATCGTGATGCGTCTCCAGCGTGCTCCAGTAGAGCGGCACCTCGTAGTAGTTGATCGAGTGCGCCTCCGAGAAGCGCCACAGCTCACCACGATTGTCGTAGTGGTCGATCAACGCGATCTGGTAGCTGTCCTCATCCATGTAGTAGGTGCGCCGCGAGTTGATGTGTCGCGTGCCCTGCTTCACGTTCGCCTCCACGACCCAGACCCGATGCAGCTCGTAGCGCATGAGGTCCGGATTCAGGTGGCCCGGCCGGACGAGATCGTCGTAATCGTTCTGATCACTGTGAGCCTTGTAGGAGTTGTACGGGATGTACATCTCCTTCTTGCCCACCACGGTCCAGTCGAAGCGATCCATGGCGCCGTTGAACATGTCGGTCATGTCGTTCGTGCGCAGACCGTCCGACGCCGTGCC
>JBCCZC010000046.1:0-21709 GCA_039188505.1 Pseudomonadota bacterium
ATTTCCACTGGAAGCGGACGATGATGTAGAAGAGGATCATCGCCAGCGCCGCGAGCATCGCCAGGCCGCCCTTCTCCGCTAGTTCCGCACCGACCTGCGGTCCCACGAACTCGACTCGACGCATCTCCGGCGGGTTCTCCGGATCCTCGAGGGCGGCGAGCACGCCCGTGCTGATGCCGGCATTGGCCTCTTCGCCGCGCGATGCTAGCCGCACCACGATCTCCCGAGCGGACCCGAAGGTCTGCACGACCGCGTCGTCGAAGCCTTCGGCGCCAAGGCTTTCACGCACCTCGGCCAAGTCCACCGGCTGGGCGTAGCCCAGCTCGATGAGCGTACCGCCGGTGAAGTCCAGGCCGAAGTTCAGCCCGCGGATCGCCAGGGAACCGATCGAGACGGCAATGAGGAGGAGCGAGACGATCAGCGCGACGCGCCGATGCCCCATGAAATCGATATTGGTCTGCTTGGAGATGAGCTGCATGGTTCAGGTCTCTCGCGTCAGATGGCCAGGGCTTTGACGCGCTGGCGCCGCCCGTAGACGAGGTTGACGATGGCGCGCGTGCCCATGATCGCGGTGAACAGTGACGTGATGATGCCCAGCGACAGGGTGACCGCGAAGCCCTTGATCGGGCCGGTCCCGAAGGAAAACAGCACGATCGCCGCAATGAGCGTGGTCACGTTGGCATCGGCAATGGTCGAGAACGCCTTCTCATAGCCCGCCCGGATGCTCGCCTGCGGTGTGTTGCCGTTGGCCAGCTCCTCGCGAATTCGCTCGAAGATGAGCACGTTGGCGTCCACCGCCATGCCGACGGTCAGGACGATACCGGCGATACCGGGCAGCGTCAGCGTCGCTCCCAGGAGCGAAAGGAGCGCCGTGATGAGCACGACGTTCGCTGCAAGGGCGAGGTTGGCGATGAGGCCGAAGACCCGGTAGTAAACCGCCATGAAGACCAGGACGAGCGCGAAACCGATCGCGACGGACTTGAAGCCCTTCTCGATGTTGTCCTGGCCGAGGCTCGGGCCGACGGTCCGTTCCTCGACGATATCCACCGGCGCGGCCAGCGCTCCTGCCCGGATGAACAGGGCCAGCTCGGATGCTTCCTCAGGATCGAGGCCCGTCGTCCGGAATCGCTTGCCGAAGGGCTCGTTGATGTTGGCGACGGAAATCACGTCCTCGGAGATCCGGTGCGTCCGCACCATCTCGCCGTTGACCTCGCGGCTCACAGGAATGCGTTCGACGTAGACCACGGCCATCGGCTTGTTCACGTTGTCGCGCGTGAAGTCGAGCATGCGCTTGGCGCCGACGTTGTTCAGCGTCACGCTGACCTGCGGCTGACCGTTCTGCTGATCGAAGCCCGCGCGGGCGTCGACGACCTGATCGCCGGAGACGATCAGCGTCTTCTTGAGGAGCACGGGCGTGCCATCTCGCTGCGTGTAGAGGCGACAGCAGCCGGGAACGGCCCCAGTTGCCGCGGCCTGCTGGGCGCTGTTCTCGGTGTCGACGGCCCGGTACTCCAGGGTGGCCGTGGAGCCGAGGATTCGCTTGGCCTCAGCGGTGTCCTGCACGCCCGGTAGCTGCACGACGATCCGGTCCGAGCCCTGCTGCTGGATGATCGGCTCGGCCACGCCGAGCTGGTTCACTCGATTGCGGAGCGCGGTGATGTTCTGCTGCAGTGCAGTCTCGGCGATCTCCGTGAGCTTCTGCTCGGTAATCGTGAGGCGCGCTGTCAGGTTGTCCTCATCGCGATCGACCTCGAGCTCCGGCAGGTTCGTGCGTACGATATCGATCGCTGCATCGAGGTCCTCGACGGTCCGGAACGCGGCGTTGACCATGGCGCTTCCGGGCGACACGCTGCGGGGGCGGATTCGATCCTCGCGCAGGAGGTTGCGCACGTCGTCGACGTAGCGCTCCGCCTGCTGCCGCCGCGCGGTGTTCATGTCGACCTGCATCAGGAAGTGCACCCCACCCTGAAGGTCGAGCCCGAGCACCATCGGCTCCGCGCCAACCGCCCGCAGCCATTCCGGGGTGGCCGACGCCAGGTTGAGGGCGACCGTGTACTGGTCACCCAGGCGCTGCTGGATGATGTCGGCGGCGCGTTCCTGGTCGGCGCGTTCAGTCAGGCGCGCGATCAACGTGCCCTCGACCAGGTCAACGGCCTTCACGCCCACGCCCTCCTGTTCGAGCACCGAGCGCACGGTGTCCAGGGTCCCCGTGTCCATGTCGGCACGGCGGACCGTGACCTGGACGGCGGGATCCTTGCCGTAGAGGTTAGGGACGGAATACAGCGCGCCGATCGCGAGTACCGCGATGATCAGCAGGTATTTCCAGAGTGGATAGCGATTCATCGAAGGTCCTCGCGCCGCCTATTTCAGCGACTTGATGGTGCCCTTGGGAAGGGTCTTGGCGACGGCGAACTTCTGCAGCTTCACCTGAATCCCATCGGCGATCTCAATGGTGACGAGCGCTTCGCCGACATCGACGATCCGTCCGAAAAGCCCGCCATTGGTGATGACTTCCTCGCCCTTGGCCAGGGCGTCCACCATCTGGCGATGCTCCTTCTGCTTCTTCATCTGCGGACGAATCATGAAGAAGTACAGCACGCCGAACAGCACGAAGATGAAGATCAAGTTCGCCAGGCCCGCGTTCGGCGGGGCCCCGCCAGCTTGCGCATGCGCAGCAGAAATCAGCCAGTCCACGATTGAGAAGTCTCGTATTGGGTTAGTTGGGTCAGGTTGGGCTCGTCGAGCGCCAATTCAACGCACAAAGCGCAGCATTATCTCAGAAGTCGGGCGATAGACCCAACCCATGAAGCGTTTCCGTTGGCCGGCCTCAGGCGTCGATTCCGGCCTCGAGGGTGGCGTAGAAGTCCTTCCGGTAGCGGTCGAACTCACCGGCCTCGATCGCGGCACGGAGCTCCCGCATGAGCTGGTGGTAGTAATAGAGGTTGTGGATCGTTGCCAGGCGCGAGAACAGGATCTCGTTGCAGCGGTCCAGGTGGCGCAGGTACGCCCGGGAGTAGTTCTGGCAGGTGTAGCAACCGCAGGTTTCGTCGAGGGGGCGGGTGTCGGCCGCGAACCGTGCGTTGCGGATTCGAATCATGCCCCGACGGGTGAACAGGAAGCCGTTCCGCGCGTTCCGGGTCGGGAGCACGCAGTCGAACATGTCGATGCCGCGACCGACCGCCTCGACGATGTCCTCCGGCTTGCCCACGCCCATGAGGTAGCGCGGCTGGTCATCGGGCAAGAGCGGCACCGTGGTGTCGAGCGTCGCCTCGCGCTCCTCCCTGGGTTCGCCAACGGCCAGGCCGCCGACGGCATACCCGTCGAAACCGATCTCCCGCAGCCCGGCTGCCGATTCCGCCCGGAGCTCATCGTAGACGCCGCCCTGGACGATGCCGAACAGCGCCGCTGGATTGTCCCCGTGGGCCTCGCGGCTGCGCGCCGCCCAACGCAGCGACAGCGCCATGGAGTCCGCTGCCTCGCGTTCGGTGGCCGGGTACGGTGTGCATTCGTCGAAGATCATGACGATATCCGAGCCCAGCGCGCGCTGGACGGCCATCGACTCCTCCGGCCCGAGGAAGACCTCGGAGCCGTCGACCGGTGATGCGAACGACACGCCCGCTTCGGTGATCTTCCGGCGCTTGGCAAGGCTGAAAACCTGGAATCCGCCCGAATCGGTCAGGATCGGCCGCTCCCAGTGGGTGAAATCGTGCAGGTCGCCATGGGCCCGGATGATCTCCGTGCCGGGGCGGAGCATGAGGTGGAAGGTATTGCCGAGAATGATATCGGCGCCGAGCTCCCTGACCTCCTCCGGCGTCATGGCCTTGACGGTGCCGTAGGTGCCCACGGGCATGAAGGCCGGCGTCTCTACCTCTCCCCGGGCGAAGGTCAGCCGCCCACGGCGGGCCGCGCCGTCGGTTGCGAGGAGGTTGAACTGCATGGTGGAGGAGGACATCGCGCCAGCCTACAGGATCAGCATCGCATCGCCGTAGCTGAAGAACCGATATCGGTCCCGCACGGCATGGGCGTAGGCCGCGAGCATGAGCTCGGTACCGCCGAGGGCGCAGACGAGCATCAGCAGGGTTGATTCAGGCAGGTGAAAGTTCGTCAGCAGCGCATCGATGCTGTGGACCGTCCGCCCCGGGTAGATGAAAAGGCGCGTGTCGTGCTGCCCCGCGACGACCGCATCGTCCGCCCAGCAGGTCTCCAGCGATCGCAGCGACGTGGTGCCCACCGCCACGACGCGCCCGCCGGCGCCCCGGCAGGCGGCGTGCTTCGCCGCCGTCTCGGTCCCGACCTCCAGCCACTCGGCGTGCATCCGGTGATCGGCCACGTTGTCCACGCGGACGGGCTGGAAGGTGCCCGCGCCAACGTGCAGCGTGACGTAGGCCCGATCCACGCCCATGGCGTCCAGCCGATCCAGGAGACCCGCGTCGAAGTGCAGCCCTGCGGTGGGGGCCGCGACGGCTCCCGGTATCGCGGCAAAGAGGGTCTGGTAGCGCTCCCGGTCCGCCGCCGCGTCCGCGCGCTGGATGTAGGGTGGTAGCGGCATGTGGCCTGCCTGCTCGAGCAGCGGCGCAAGCGGCTCGGGCGAGTCGATCGAGAAGAAGCCGTCCACGCGTTCGCCGACCGTGATCACTGCGCTGGCGCCATCGATCCCAATCCTTGTGCCGGGGCGCGGTGACTTGCTCGCGCGGATCTGGGCGATCGCACGGCGCTCATCGAGCACCCGCTCGACCATGATCTCGACGCGTCCACCAGACTCCTTGCGGCCGAATAGCCGGGCGGGAATCACGCGCGTGTCGTTGAAGACCAGAAGATCATCGGCGGCCAGCAGCTCCGGCAACTCCGCGAACTGGCGGTCGCTGAACTGTTGAGCTGCTCGATCGACCACGAGCAGCCGGCTGGCACTGCGCTCGGCGAGCGGCGCCTGGGCAATGAGGTCCTCGGGCAGGTCGAAGGTGAAGTCGGCGGTTTTCAAGGCTGAAGCGGCGATTCCGGGGACGCGGATGGTAAGCGGTCAGCCTGCGCAGGCCAACTCGGCCGGGCCGGTGCGCCAGGCGGACCGGCCGTTGCCGATCACCAGGCCCCGCCCACGCTTCCCGTCACAGCCATCCCTTCTGCCGAGCGATGCGGGCGGCCTCGACGCGGTTGCTTGCCCCCAGCTTGCCGATGGCCTCGGAAAGGTAGTTGCGGACGGTGCCGCCGGAGAGATGCAGCGTGCCGGCGATCTCCTCGCTCGTGCGCCCTTCCCCCGCCAGTCGCAGGACCTGCCGCTCCCGCTCCGTCAGGGGATCCTCGGCCTCCCAGGCGTGCACGGCGAGTTCCGGATCGATGGCTCGTCCTCCTCGAGCCACCAGCCGGATCGCCTCAGCGAGGCGGTCCGACGGTGCGTCTTTCAGCATGAAGCCGCGCACGCCGAGGTCCAGGGCCCGGCGGACGTAGCCGGGGCGATCGAAGGTCGTGAGGACGAGTACCCGCGCCTCGCTGCCTTGCTTGCGCAGCTCTGCGGCAAGATCCAGCCCTGAGAGTTCTGGCATCTCGATGTCCGTGACGACGACATCGACCGGTGTCGACGCCAGGGCCTCCAGTGCGGCCCGGCCGTCGCTCACCTGCCCGGCGACTTCGATGTCCGGCTCGAGATTCAGGAGCGCTGCCAGCGCTCCGAGCACCATCGACTGATCCTCGACGACGAGGACCCGGATCACGTCGCCGGCGCTCCCGCCTCGACGTCGACGTCCCGCGGTTCCTCGTTGGGAATCGCGGCTCGCAGCCGTAGGCCACCCATGGGGCTGCCATCGAGCTCCAGCGAGCCGCCGACGTTCGCCAGCCGTTCGCGCATGCCCGCAAGGCCGCTGCCGTCATCGAGACCCGGCTGGTTGGCACCGCGTCCGTCGTCCTCGACCGTGAGGCGATGCACGCTCGCAGTGGACTCCAGCAGCACGCGACACGAGCCAGCGCCCGCATGGCGGGCGACGTTGGTCAGCGCCTCACGGAGAACCAGGCCCAGGACGTTGTCCAGCTCGGGTATGAGGGCCAGGTCCTGGGGCAGCCGGGCGATGAATCCGACGCCCAGCGACTCCAGGTTGCGCCGCCCGCGGATCGCCTCGCCCGAGACGGTACACGCGCGGTAGCCGGACACCGCCTGGCGCACTTCGGCGGTTGCATTGCGGGCAATACGCTCGACCTCTGACAGTTCAATCCGAGCCTGTTCGATGTCGCGGTCGAGGAGCTTGCGCGCGAGCTCGGCCTTGAGTGCGACGCTGGACAGGGTGTGCCCCAGAAGGTCGTGGAGGTCCCGGGCGATGCGCTCGCGTTCCGCCATGGCCGCCAGCCGCTCGACCTCTTCCTGCGAGGCCTTCAGCTCGCGGCTCTTCAGATCCATCTGGCGAAAATAGATGTTGCTGAGGCCAACCATGGTGGAGACGATCGCGGTCACGGCGAGGAAAACCGGCGACAGATCGAGCAGCCAGGTCTCCACCGCGGCGGCCAGGACGATGAAGCCGACGTAGCGCATTGCGAGTCGGGGTGGGCCGGAGAAACCGGCGAAGGAGGCCGCATAGATGAAGTACGCTGACGCGCCGCTGTTGAACGTTGCGGTCACCATCCCGAGCAGCGTCAGCCCGGCGACCGTGAATCGGGTCAGCCGCGCCCGCCCCTGAAAGCCCATGAAATAGAGCGGCAGGAACACGATCAGCGTTGCGAGCGTTGCCGCGAGCGCGGTGGAATCCGACGGTCCGAAGAGGAACGGGAAGAACAGGAATCCCGTGTAGGCCAGCCAGAGATACGGCGTCCAGCCCAACCCGAGTTCGGGGGGCAGCAGGGCTTGATGAACCTTCAACAAGGCCCTGGGCCAGCCGGCCGCGAAGTCGTTAGGATCCCGCATAGCCGGTACTGTAGCGCACCGCCTGCCCGACCGCTGGTGACAACCGTCAGGTCCCTTCGAGGCGGTCTGGCGGGGGGCGAGCGCCCGGTGCTAACATGAGCCTCTACCCGCGGCCGGATGGGGTATCGGCCCCTGCCGCCGCCACGCGCACCCGCGTCTGCTCGCTGGACAGCAGCAACGCATAAACCAACACAGTCAACGGCGTGCGCGCTCAGCACTCAGGAGAGGAAGCCATGTCGGTCATCGCCAAACTCAAGCAGCTCCGGGGCCAGCCGGGTCAGTCCCTCACGGTCGGCCTCGCAGACGACGTCATCGAACGATTCGCACCCATCGATCCCAGCCTCGAGAAGGCCGTGGATGCCGCCGTGGCCGCGTTCGAGCACGTTGTGCAGGAACACCCCGAGCTGCTTGAAGTGGACGAGACCGAGCAGCTGAAGCGCGTCCAGGGCGGTCTGATCAATTTCTATGCGGCCGACGCGGTGAATCCCTACGTGTCCCTCGCCGCCAAGGGGCCCTGGATCGTGACCCTGCGGGGCGCCGTGATTCATGACTCCGGCGGCTACGGCATGCTCGGGTTCGGCCACGCGCCGGATGCGATACTCGACGCCATGAATCGTCCGCACGTCATGGCAAACGTCATGACGCCAAACGTCGCCCAGACGGACTTCGTCGGCGCCATGAAGCGTGAGGTCGGCCATCGGCGTGATGACGCGCCGTTCCAGGATTTCCTCTGCCTCAACAGCGGCTCCGAGTCGGTAAGCGTTGCCGCGCGGCTCGCGGACATCAATGCCAAGCAGATGACCGACCCGGGCGGGCGGCACGCCGGCAAGCCGATCAAGCGGATGGCGGTTGCGGGCGGTTTCCACGGGCGGACCGATCGACCGGCCCATTGGTCGGACTCCAGCCGTTCGACCTACCGCGAGCACTGCGCATCGTTCCGGGACGAGGACGAGCTGATCACCGTACGCCCGAACTGCACCAGTGATCTCGAGGCCGCCTTCGAGCGAGCCGAGGCCGAGGGCTTCTTCATCGAGGCGCTCTTCGTCGAGCCCGTCATGGGCGAAGGCGATCCCGGTCGGGCCATGACCCCGAAGTTCTACCAGCGTGCCGTCGAGCTCACCCGGGCACATGGTTCGCTCCTGCTCGTCGACTCGATCCAGGCCGGCCTCCGGGCCCACGGCTGTCTCTCGATCATCGACTATCCGGGCTTCGAGGTGCTGCCTGCGCCGGACATGGAGACCTATTCCAAGGCGCTCAATGCCGGGCAGTACCCGCTTTCGGTGCTCGCAATGAACGAGCGCGCCGCCGGGCTCTATCGCCGCGGCATCTACGGCAACACGATGACCACGAACCCCCGCGCGATGGATGTCGCCTGCGCCGTCATGGAGCTCGTGACTCCACAGCTGCGCCGAAATATCACCGATCGCGGTGCGGAGTTCGTCGAGAAGCTCAATGCGCTGAAGGACGAACTGGGCGGCCTGATTACGAAGGTCCAGGGCACCGGACTGCTCTTCAGCTGCGAGGTTGCGCCGGAGTACAAGGCCTACGGTACGGGCAGCCTCGAAGAGTATCTGCGGCACTGCGGCATCGGCGTCATCCATGGCGGCGAGAATTCCCTGCGCTACACGCCACACTTCAACATCACGTCGGCAGAGGTTGACCTGATCGTTGCGGCCACGCGGGATGCGTTGCTGCACGGACCGCGCCGCGAGGCGCCGCTCGCGAAGGCCGGCTGAGGATCGGTTTGACGAGGTCCTAAGCCGCATGGCGTCCCTGCGCAGCCGCATGGCGCGGCACGGATTCGAGTCGAACGACGACTACGAGTACCGCGTGCGATGCCTGCTGTCGTACCCGACCCGGGGCCTGCGCTGCCTGGCAGTCGAGGGCGACTCGGGGCGGCGCAAGACAGCCTTCGCGACCGCGCTGGCGCGAGCACTCGAGTGGCAGCACGTCCTCTACCACGACTTCGCCGCCTCGGAACCCCTGCCCGGCCGCATCGAGGTCCCCGATCTTCCGGCGGAGGAAGGTGAGGCGCCGGTCCAGCTGACGCCGTTCGACCGAACCGTCAGCGAGGCGTGCGCCTTCAGCGAGGCCGAGGGAACGGTCCTCATTGTGGACCAGCTCCAGGAAGCGGACTTCGCCGAACACCTGCGCCTCTATCGCTTCGTGACTTCGGCCGAGTGGCAGTATCCCCTGGCCACGCTGCGGGCCAATCCGCGCAAGTTCCTCCTGGTGCTCGTCTCCGAAGCACCGCTGTTCCACTCCCTGCAGAAGGAATGCTTTCGGATCTGGACCGATCCGGAAACGCCGCCGCTCTCCTTCCGGCCCGGGGACTTCGGTCTCGACGACGACGCCAGCCCGCTGATCGAAGCGCTGATCACCCTGTTCGAGGCCCTGCGCGTGTCGCCGACCCAGTCGGCTTTCGAGCGCATCCTGCAGGATCTGCTCCACCGAGCAGGCACCGCCGATCACCTCCGTGGGACGCTCTTCGGCTGGGTCGAGGGGATCACCTGGGACATGCTGGCCGCGGAGGACATCGGCGCTCGACTCGACGCGGTCATCGAAGCACTGCAGAACTACCTCGGGCACGACCAGATCGAGCTCACCGGGGAATGACCGGACCCTCCCGATGACTGGAGCGACACCGGCGCTGTCCATCGTGCTGGTGAACTACCGGTCCTGGGAGCTCCTCGATCGCGCCGTCGCGTCGATCCAGCAACAGGGGCGCCAGCTGATCGTCGTCGACAATGCATCCGGCGATGACCACGGCGCGGTCTTTCGCAGCGCTCACCCGGACGTTCAGCTGATCGAAAGTCCGGTGAATCTCGGGTTCGCCGGCGGCTGCAACCTCGGGGCCGAGCATGCGGCCGCAGACTGGGTCCTGTTCCTCAATCCCGACACGGAGGACCCCGGCAACGCCATCGACCGCATGATCATGGCCGCCGAGCGGGAGCACGTCGCGATCGCCACCTGCCGCCAGGTGGACGCCCGTGGCCGCGGCCTGAAGGTCTTCGATGCGTTCCCGCGCCTGTCGAATCTGCTGCCATGGCAGCGGGCAATCGGTCGTCTACTCAGCCGCGAGGACGCCATCGACGCCCGCGGCTGTCGCGATGCCTGGCGACCGGTCGAATGGGTCAGCGGATCGGTCCTGCTGATCCGGCGATCGGTGCTGGAGGAACTCGGCGGTTGGTCGGACGCCTACTTCATGTACTCCGAGGATGTCGATCTCTGCCGCCGTGCGGCCGATGCTGGCCACGAGCGCGGCTTCGCGGGCGAGATCGAGATGCTGCATGTCCACGGCGGATCGAGCCGGTCCTCGCCGGCGATCAGCGCGTTGACTCGCACGGAAGCGATTCTGTCGCGGCATATCTACGTGTCGCGCCGGTTCCCGCCGAAGCGCCGGATGCCGGGACATGCCCTGCTCTTCTGCGGCAGAACCCTTCCGGTGCTCATCACGGGTCTCATTGGCCATCTCCTGCCCGTCGGATCGTTGCGCGTGCGTGCCCTCATGGCCCGACGCCTGCTGCGGGCCTATGCGATGACGCTCCGCGGGGGACGCTGGCGGTCGCTAGCGGCAGCAGAACGCGATGCCGGAAGGGGCGCGCCTTCGTCGTGAACCATGCGGTATCAGCCGTTCACTGCACCCTTTCGCCTTGGCCGGACAGCGCGCTGCAAGGGAAAGGCTTGCGAGCTGGCACCCGGTGCACCGCGCGCACGAACACGCGCAACCGTCACCGGCGGCGAAAAGCAGCGGCGCCATTGCGAACCTGTCCACGCGGTTCGTGCACTGCGACGAGCACGGCCGAAGGCGAGCCGATTCAGCCATCCGGAAGGCAGGCGTCTGCCGCATCTTCCTCGCTCAGCTGGACGACGGGGCGCGCGGCGGCGGGCCAGACGAGCACTCGGTACAAGGTCGATCCACAACAGAATTCGACTTCGATGGCGCCCTGCCGCCTCGCCACGTAGTGACGCCGCGTCTCGCGGAGCAAACCGTCCAGGGCCGAGCGCGCCGGTCGCGGGTCCGGGTGATGGGTGCAGGTGCGAAAATCGGCGGTGCGCTGGATCTGGCCCATGCGATAGCCAGACGTCTCCAGGCGAGGCCGCACGATCGCGACGAGTGCCTCCTGGACCTGGGGCTCAATGCGGTTCGAGGTATGAGCCGGGACAAGGGCGTTCCCCTGCAAGCAGCGCAACTGCGAGCGAAAGAAATGGCAGACCCGGGCAATGCTCCATACTCGTAGATGTCCAGTGACCTCCCATCGTCTTGTCGGAACGCCCGCCGGACCGGACTGGGGTTCGGGATTTGCGCCGCCCCGGTCGCCTCTGCTGTCACAGCGATAGGTGGTCGGGGGTGAGAACAGAACGCATGTCGTGGCGGGGCGGGTGTCCCCTGCCCTGAGGTGCCTTGCGGCAGCGGCGCTCCTCGGCTGGGCCTGGGGCGCTGCATGCGTCCCGGCGCTGCCCCAGGTAGTCCGGATCCAGGCAGACCTTGCCTCCTACCCGCAGAATTTCTCGGTCGCTCAAGCTCCGGACGGAACGGTCTTCGTCGGTAACCGCCACGGCGTGTTGGTCTATGAAGGAGATCAGTGGCACACGATCGAGCTGCCGCGGCGTTCTCTGGCGCGTAGCCTCGTCGCCGACGAGACCGGCCGGATCTACGTCGGCGGCGCCGGCGTGGCCGGGCACATCGGCCGGCAGGCCGACGGCAGCCCGCTCCATGGGAAGGGTGCCGCGCGAAGCACGCCGCCGCAGCACCGATGCCTCCCCGATCACAGACCCTGAAGGGTTGCGACGCGGATGGCGATGAGGATGAGCACCACGCCGAACACGCGGTCGATGAGTCGGGCATTTCGGCGAAGCCACCGCAGCAGCGGGCCCGTCGAGAGCGTGAGCGCCACGATCACGTACCAGACGCCATCGATCACCGCTGCCAGCGCGGCCATCGCCAGGCGAACGCCCAGGCCGCTGTCGGCCGCCACGAACTGGCTGAACAGCGCGAGAAACCACACTGCGATCTTCGGGTTCAGGAAGGCGATGAGGAAGCCGGAGCGGGCAGCCGCCCCGAGACTCATGGTCCTGGCGCCGCCGTCGTCCATATCGACCGCGCCGCGGGACCGGAGCCCCTGGATGCCGAGCCACAGGAGGAAGATCGCTCCCCCGAGTCGAACGGCCTCGAAGAACTTCGGCGAACCGGTGAGGACGACAGCCAATCCCACGGCAACCGCCAGCGCATAGAGACCGATTCCGACGGCATGGGCAAGCGCCATCGTCATCCCCGCCGGCCGGCCGCCCTGGGTTGTGCAGCGCACCAGCAGCGCAAGGCTCGGACCCGGCGACATGGCGCCGAGGGCGCAGATCGCCGCCAGGAACAACCATTCGGCCCAGCTCAAGACGTGCCGTCCGCCGCGAGATTGCGTGGCAGGTCGAGAACAACCTCGAGGCCCTTGCCCGGGGGGCCGGTCACGGTGATCCGTCCGGCGAGCACGTTGGTCGTGAGGTTGTAAACGATGTGCATGCCCAGACCGCTGCCGCCGCTCCCCCGCCGGGTGGTGAAGAATGGCTCGAAGACCCGGCCCTCGGCCTCCGGCGCCAGACCACAACCGTCGTCGCTGTAGCGACTTTCCACGCGACTGCCCGTCGCCGCAACGCCGATCTGGATGTGGCCGGCCTGATCATCGTCCCAGGCGTGATCAAGGGAGTTCATCAGCAGGTTGACCAGGACCTGATAGAGCGCTCCCGGGTAGCTGGCCATCTCGATATCCGGATCACAGTCGACCGTGACGGTGTGCTGCGTCCGCTTGAAGCGCGGGTGAAGTGACCGGAGGATCTCGTCGAGGTATTCGGCTAGCGCAAAGCGCCGATGCTCTTCGGAGGACTGGTCAACCGCCACCTGCTTGAAGCTGCGGATAAGCTCTGCCGCGCGATTGAGATTCTGGATCAGGAACTGCACGTTCTCGATCTGCTGCCGCGCTTGGTCCTCGAGCCTTGCCGCGGCGTCCTCCTGGCCGACCCCATCGGAAAGCGCCCGACGCAGCTGGGATTCCATATACGTGGCAGCGGTGAGTGCGACGCCGACGGGCGTGTTGATCTCGTGTGCCACGCCGGCGACCAGATTGCCGAGGGAGGCCATCTTCTCGGACTCGACGAGCTGGGCCTGCGCCTCCGTCAACATGTCCAGGGTGCGCCGGAGGTCATCGTTCGTGCGCCGGAGGTCCTCCGTTCGCTCATCGACCATGTACTCCAGGCGCTCATTGAGCTCGCGGAGTGCCCGCTCCGTGTTCTTGAGCTGGGTGATGTCCTTGGTCGCACCGGCCACGGTGTGCACCTTGCCCAACTCGTCGCGCGGTCCTGCCCGGCCCTTCGAGAGGGCCCAGATCCACTGACCGTCCGCGCCGCGTACCCGGTAGGTCGCCTCGAAGAACGGGCTCTGGCCGCGCATATGCCGGGTCATCCGTTCATGCACGTGGCTCCGGTCATCAGGATGCATGACCTCCCACAGCCCGTTCATGTCAGAGATCTCGCGCTGCGTCTTCACGTCGATATGGCTCGCGCGCTCGAGCTGGCCCGTATCGACGTCCCAGAACCACATCTCGTCCCCGCTGCCCCACAGCGCGAGATCCAGGCGCTCGCGCCCCTCGCGGATCGCTCGCCTCGCTTCGCGGCGCACCGTCGCCTGGCGGGCGCGCACCATGCCGATGCCTCCGAACAGCGCCAGCGCAGCGATCGCATAGGTCGCGTAGGCGGCGGGCGTTTCCCAGGGCGTAGGCTGGACCCGGATATCGAGCTCGCGCGGTTGCGACCAGCCGCCGTCACGATTGGCGGAACGGACACGAAAGCGGTACGCGCCGGCGTCGAGGTTGGTGTACGTCGCGAGGCGCCGGTCCGCTGGCGTGTCCACCCACGTTTCGTCGAAGCCCTCGAGCTGGTACTGATAGCGGTTGGCCTCCGGCTGTGAGAAATGCAGGCCCGCGAACTCGATTCCGAAGATATTCTGACGATGGTCGAAGGTGACCCGTTCCAGGAAAGACGCGGCCGGAAGATCCGGCAGTTCCGGCGCACCGGGTTCGAGTCGGCGGTTGAACAGGTATAGGCCCGTCACCTGGGTCTGCGGCTTGCGATCATCGGTGCTCAAAGCGTGTTCGCCCAGCCAGGTGATGCCCTCGATACCGCCGAAATAGAGCACGCCCTGGGAACAGATCAGGCCCGCACCGACGTAGTACGCCCGCTTCTGGGTGCCGTCCAGCGGATAGAAATTGCGAATCTCGCCCGTTTCTGGATGCAGCACGGAGATGCCTCGTAGCGTGCTGACCCAGACGCCATCGTGTTCATCCACGAGGACCGCACCGACGGCGTCCGCAGCGAGCCCCTGGGCCGAGGTGAAATGCTCGAACAGCAGCTCACGGCCCACCCCAGTGGTGACGCGGGCGAAGCCGGCCCCCTGGGTCGCCACCCACAGTTGCCCCGCTGCCGTTTCGTGAATGAAGGTGATGGTCCCCTGGGCGAGACCGCCAGGACGGTCTGGCTCGGGCGAAACCACCCACGGTTCCTGCTCGTCAGGATCGAATATGGTCAGACCAGATCCTCGGTGGCCGATCCAGATCTGTCCGGTGCTGGTCTCGAAGAGATGCCCGGCCACGTCGCTGGCCAGGCCATCCGCAGCCCCGAAGTGCCGCCAGGTCCTCTCCGCCAGGTCGTGCACCCAGACGCCGTCACCGGACGTCGCTACCCAGAGCTGGCCCCGACGATCCACGAGCAGGTCCAGCACATGTTTGGGATCGCCCCCCCCGTTGTCGTCACCGAGGTGCGGAAAGTGGACGCTGGTGCCGGTGCGCGGATCGTACCGGGACACGCCGGCGTCGAGCGCCCCGACCCACACGCCACCGTCGGGATCGACGGCCACGGCGTGGAGGCGGTTGGAGGCGATCGAGCCCGGATCCGCCGGATCGTGGCGGATCTGTTCGAAGGCCCGCGTCTCGGGATCGAAGAGCGCGAGACCGCCACCGAGGGTGGCCACCCAGAGACGGCCGTCCGCGGCCTCGACGAAGTCTCGGACCCGGGGGTCCGGCAAGCCGCTGCCATCGTCCCGGTAGCGCTCGCCTCCGAACAGAATGGATTGCCGATCGACCCGACTGACGCCGCCGGTCCACGTTCCGATCCAGACGACGCCATGCCGGTCCTCCATGATGGAGGCCACACGATCCGCGGCGAGCGAGAATTCGTCCAGGATGGAGTGTCGCCAGGCGTCGAAGGCATCGCGGGATTCGTCGAACTTGGCCAGGCCATCCAGCGTGCCCACCCACAGTTCCCCGCCCCGATCGCGCGATAGAACGGTTATTGTCTCGGCCGGTAGGCCGCTACCGTCGCCAGGGCGATAGCGGCGCACGATTTGGAACGCGTCGTCCATTCGATACAGGCCGGTCAGGCTGCCGACCCACCAGCCCCCATCCGTCGCGGCAGCCAGCGCCGTGACCGTGCCGTCGATGCCGGGCACCGGCGAGAGCGAATTCTCGTCGAAACGAAGCATCGCGAGTCCGCCGCCCGTGCCGATGAGAAGCACCTCTTCCGACGCCGCCAGGGCGGTCACATTAGTTGCCGGCAACCCTTCGGACCAGGGTTCGAAGCGCTCTGACAACGCGTCCCGTCTGACCAGTCCGCCGTCCCGCAGCCCGATCCAGAGATCTCCGGCATCATCGCGCAGTAGCGCCGCTACCTGGTCGCCTGGCAGGGATTCCGGATCCTGGGGGTCATGGCGAAAGATCTCGAAGCGCTCGGTTCGTGTGTCCAGGCGCGCAAGCCCGCCGGACCCGGTGCCGATCCAGAGTGCACCGTCGCCCCCCGTGGCCAGCGCTTCGATGTAGCTGTCACTGAGGCCTTCGTCGCCGTTGTAACCCCGGACGAAGGTTCGGATGTCATAGCCATCAAAGCGGTTGAGCCCGGCCTGGGTCCCGAGCCAGATGAAGCCCTGGTCGTCCTGAGCGATGCTGGTGACCGAAAGCTGCGACAGCCCATCGTTGAGATCGATCGTCTCGAACCTGAGCCATTCCTCACTGGCAGCATTTCCGACCACCAGCAGCAGCAATGGCAGCAGAAAGCGTCTCCCCATAGTTCGCATGGTACGCCAGCCCGTCGGTAAGCCGAAAGGTGAGCCCCGAAAAAGTCGACGCATGCGTCGACCGGGGCTCACGCCCTCGCGCCTGCGTGCGCGAGGGCCGTTTCCCCGCATCGGAGTCCGTCCAGGAAAAACAGAGGCACAGCCGACCGGGGCTCACGCCCTCGCGCCTACGTGCGCGAGGGCCGTTTCCCCGCCTCGGAGTCCGTCCAAGAAAAACAGAGGCTCCAGCAGTGTCGAATGAAACAGCGGTCGACCGGGGCTCACGCCGTCGCGCCTACGTGCGCGAGGGCCGTTTCCCCGCATCGGAGTCCGTCCAAGAAAAACAGAGGCTCCAGCAGTGTCGAACGAAACAGCGGTCGACCGGGGCTCACGCCGTCGCGCCTACGTGCGCGAGGGCCCTTTCGCCGACAGCCCAGGCGCTAGGAGGCCAGCGGGGCCGTCCGTCGGCCGAGGCGCTCGCGGGCGCGCCGCACCCGGTTGCCACCCCAGATCCGCAGGTCGTCGAGCGTGACGTAGATCGTCGGCAGGACACACAGGCTGATAACCGTCGAGAACACCAGGCCGCCCACGATGGCGCGCGCCATCGGGAAGTACGGGGGGCCGTCGCCGCCGATCTGGGTCGTCCCGATGCAGAGTGGAAGCAGTCCCAGTACGGTCGTCCCTACGGTCATGAGAATCGGTCGAATCCGGTCCCGCCCCGCCTGGACGACGGCCTCGCTGCGCAGCAGGCCGCTGCGCCTAAGTTGGTTGATGTGGTCTACCATCACAATGCCGTTGTTCACGACCACCCCGATCAGGATCAGGATTCCTATGAACGCCATGAGCGAGAACGTCGTGCCCGTGAGCAGGAAGAACCAGTGCACACCGACCACCGAGAACATGATGCCCGTCAGGATCGAAAGCGGGTGCACCAGCGATTCGAACAGTGCGGCCATGATCAGGTAGATGAACAGGACCGCTAGAAGAATGTTCCGGATCATGTTCTGTGCGGTGTCGTCCTGGAATTCGAAGCCGCGGCCATACTTCCAGCCGTACCCAGGCGGGAATTCGATGGCGTCCATTACCGCAGAAATGTCCTCTCGCACCGAGTCCATGGTGGCCCCATCGGTGAGGTTTGCGCTGAGGCGCAGCGCGGTTTCCCGATCTGCGCGCGAGATGTTGTAGGGCCCCGGCCTCACGTTGACGTCGACAAGAGCCAGCAGTGGAATCCGCCGCCCATCCGCGGTCGACAAACGGAGTCCCTCGAGCTGCTCAACCGTCTGGGAATCTGCGTCCTGGAAGCGCAGGGTCATCGGGATCTCGCCTTCCGGGCCTCGAAACTCGTCGAGCTGCGTGCCTCGCAAGGCCACGGCGATGGCCTGAGCAACCTCCTGCGAGGAAAACCCGTAGGACCGCGCCCGCTCCCGATCTACGCTGACGGCGACCTCCTGGTTGCCGGCTCCGATGCTCGAGCGGATGTCCTGTAGCCCATCGACGTTCTCCAGCGCCAGGATGACGCCGTCGACCATGTTCGCGAGGCGCTCGGAGGAGTCGCCGATCAGCGACAGCGTAACGCCCTCCGCGCCAGCGGATCTTTGTTCCTCGAAGCTCGGCTGGCCAATGGCGATCTTTGGCAGCTCTGCCTCGATCATCTCCTTCGCGGCCTTGGCTGAAAGCGTCGCCTCCTCCTTGTCCACGAGTAGGATGGTCGACTGCGCGTTGCCGAATTCATCGTAGTAGGTGTAGACCTTGTCGATATCGAAGCGCTCCTTGTTGTCGTAAAGGAACTGTTCGATCTCGTCGACGGCCGGCTCGATGGTCTCCAGCGGATAGTTGGCGTCCAGGTAGTACGGAAGGAAGAGCTCCCGATCAAACGTTTCCGGGAACATGTCCGTCTTGACGATATTGAGGGGGATTGCCCAGGAAAGCAGGATGCCCACGATACCGCCCCACGCCCACCAGCGATGGCGCAGCGTCCAGTCGAGGAAACGCGCATAGCGGTCCTTGAAACGATCGATGCCCTGGGTCTTCCGATCGCCGCTCGGCGGCTTGACGCGGCTCGCGACGAGCGGAATGAGCGTCTGGGAGATGACCAGAGACATCGCCAGCGAAATGCAGATCGCGGCGGCCACGTGCTGAAGAAAGATCTTGACCTGGTCCATCTCGCCGAACAGGTTGGGCAGGAAAACCGCCATCGAGGTCAGTGTGCCGGCCAGGACCGCCAGCCCCACGGCGCGAACGCCTCGGACCGAGGCGCCGACCGGATCTCCGGGCGACTTTTCCCGCTCCGTGAAAATGCTCTCGCTGATGACGACCGCGTTGTCGACGAGCATGCCGACGGCCAGCATGAGTCCCATCATGCTGAGGATATTCAGCGAATAGCCGGTCAGGTACATGATGCCGAGCGTCACCGTGATCGAGATCGGCACGGCGAGCGAGACCATGAGCGTTGTGCTCCAGTTTCGCAGGAAGAAATACAGCACGACCAGCGAGAGTACCGCGCCCAGCAACCCTGCATTCAGGAGTTCGCGCAGTGAGCTTTTTACCCCTTCTGCCTGATCCTCCAGGAAGAACAGGCGGATGCCCTGCATCTCGCGACTCTCACCGGCTTCCTCGACGGCCGCCACGGCGCGCTCGGCGACATCAACGAGGTTGGCCCCACGCTCCTTGTAGATTTCCAGTCCAACCGCGTATTTCTGGTCGAGGTGTCGCGAATAGGTTCTTTCACGGGGTTCGAAGCGGATCGTCGCGATGTCGGAGAGACGCGTGCCGTCCTGATCGATGACCAGCCGACCGATCTCCTCGATCGTGCGGTATTCGCCGATCGGATTGACGCGATAGCGCAGGTCGCCATCCGAAATCAGCCCCGCGGACGCGGCGAAATTGGACTGCTGCAGGAGTCGGTTGAGCTCGATGAGGCTAACGCCCTGCGCCTCGACGAGGTCGGCGTCGAGCTCGATCCGGATTTCCTTGGGTTCGACGCCCTGGAGCTCCACCCGTGCCACCCCGGGCAATCGTTCGACCGGCCTGACGAGGTTCCGCGTCAGGAGTTCGTAGGACTCCGATAGATCACGTTCGCTCGAGATTCGCAGCGTCAGCACCGCCTGGTCAGAGGTGTTGAACTTGTAGACGTTGACCCGGCGAAGGTCATCGGGCAACTCGTCTCGAATCGCATCGAGCCGCTCGCGCGCCTCGACCGCTTTGATGCCGAGATCTTCACGCCAATCGAAGGCGAGGATCACCTGGCCCTGATCGGCATAGGAGGAGCTGTTGATGAACTGGGTGCCCTTGAGCGTCGCCAGTGCCTCCTCGGCCGGGCGCACGATGGACCGCTCGACCTCTCGGGGTGTCGAACCCGGATACGGCATGTCGATGAACAGGATTGGAAGGTCGATGCTCGGGAAAAGCTCCAGTGGAAGCAGGCGCGAGGAGAGCCCGCCAAGCACCAGGCAAGACAGAAAGATCATCGCCGTCGCGACGGGCTTGCGAATACACCACTCCGCTGGCGTCATCAGACGGCCTCCGCTTCGTCACCAGCGGGCGCGACAACTCGGCGCTCGCCGCGGTCGAGAAGGTCGTACATGACCGGCACGACGAGCAGCGTCAGCAGCGTGGAAACGAGCAGCCCACCGATCACCGTTACGGCCATCGGGGTGCGCAGCTCGGCGCCCTCCCCCAGCCCCAGCGCCAGCGGGAGCAAGCCGAGCGTGGTCGTGAGCGTGGTCATCACGATCGGACGCAGGCGGGACCTCCCGCCTTCGACGATCGCGTCACGCTTGGCCATGCCGCGATCCCGGAGCTGGTTGATCAGATCGACGAGGACGATCGCGTTGTTGACGACGATCCCCGCCAGCATGATCAGTCCGATGAAGACGATCACCGACACGGGCGTTCCTGTCAGGAACAGCGCCAGCACGGCGCCGACGAGCGCGAGCGGCACGGAGAGCAGGATGACGAACGGGTGGACCAGGGATTCGAACTGGGAGGCCATCACCAGGTAGACCAGGAAGATGGCAAGGCCCAGCGCAAAAAGCAGCGACTGGAAGGACGCGTCCATCTCCTCGCTCTGCCCCGCAACCTGAACCTTCACGCCCCAAGGCACTTCGATTTCGGCAAGCGCCGCCTCGGCGACCTCCACCGCCTCCTTTAGGGAGCCGTAGCGCAGATTTGCAGTCACGATGGCCGCCCGATCCTGGTCCACGCGGTTGATCTCGGCCGGTCCCTCCGTGGCGATGATTTCGGCCACAGACGACAGCACGATCGGCCGCTCGCTCTGCGGATTGATGATCAGGTTGTTCACATCTTCGACCGAAGCGCGATCTTCCTCGTCGGCACGCACCAGGACATCGATCTTCCGATCCCGCCAGCTGTAGCGTGTCGCCACCTCGCCCCGAAGCTTGTTGACGACCTGATCCGAGATCTGACGCACGGTCAGGCCCAGGGCTGCGGCACGCTCCTGGTCGAAGCGGATCTGGATTTCGGGGTGGCCGGCCTCGAGCGAGGAGCGGACGTCTGAAAAACGCTGGTCTGCCTTCAGACGCTCGGCGATCGTCCCCGACACCGTCTTGAGCGTCTCGAGATCGTATCCGAGGACCTCAATCTCCAGCGGGGTCGCAAAGCTGAAGAGCTGGGGACGGCTAAACTCGGCAGTCGCACCGGGGATTCGCTGGACCGTCGAACGCAGGGACTCGATCGCGACGGCCTCGGTGCGCTCGCTGGCGTCGTCCAGGACGACCAGAAGATTGCCGATATTCTCGCCGGCTTCCGTCGGGTTGGCGTCGATCCGGTTGCCCGAGCCGGAGACCGCAAAGACGTCGGTGATCTCCGTGACTTCGCCCGCCCGCGCCTGGATCGTGCCGACGGCACCATCGGTCTGCTGCAGCGGGGTACCGGCCGGCAGCTTGAGCTGAACCTCGAAGCGCCCCTGGGCCAGCTGCGGAATCAGCTCACCACCGAGCCGCGGCACGAGTGTGAACGCCAGCGCCATCGCAATTGTGGCGACCAGCAGCACGAGCGAGCGGTGCTGCAGGGCGGCAGGAAGCACCTTGGCGTACGCGTCCTGGAGCTTTGCGAACAGGCGCGTGACCAGGCCCGCCACGGGCCGCAGCAGCAGTGTCGCGATCAGGGAAATGATGCCGCCCACCCAGATGGCACCCGCGAGGATGTACTCCGGCAGCGCATTCAGTGTGAAGCGACGTGCGGACTTAACGTGGCGCCCGAGGCGGGTGCGGGGATCCCGCGACGGGAACTCCTCGTCCGGGAACGCCACCGGTGATTTCGCCTTCAGCGACGAGAGCATCGGTATCACCGTCAGAGCAACCGCGAGCGAAGCCACGAGCGCAAAAGTGACGGTCAGCGCCTGGTCGCGGAACAGCTGTCCACCGATCCCCTCCACGAAAATAAGCGGCACGAACACTGCAATCGTGGTCAAGGTGGCCGCGAACACGGCGCCGCTGACCTCAGAAGCCCCGTTCACGGCCGCGTCGATCACGCTGGCGCCCTGGCTTCGGTGCCGGGAGATGTTCTCGAGCACGACGATGGCATTGTCGACGAGCAGCCCCACGGCTAGCGCGATGCCGCCCAGCGACATGATGTTGAGCGAGAGTTCGCCCATGTCCATGAGGAAGAAGGTGGCGATCACCGAAAGCGGGATGCTCGCGGAGATCACCGCGGTGGCCCAGGCATCGCGCAGGAACAGGTAGATCACGAGGATCGCCAGAAGACCACCGATCAGC
>JBCCZC010000047.1:0-21707 GCA_039188505.1 Pseudomonadota bacterium
AATGGCCAACGGTGAGGTGGCCGTACGCACCCAGAGCGGCGACGATCTCGGTGCGATGAGCATCGATGCCTTCATCGACCTCGTCGAAAGCAGCGCGAACCAGGTGCGGTCCGCCGCGGAGCGCTCGGCGGCCTGAACGGTTTTCCGTCCGGGGGCACCAACAACAAGGCGATGACGCTCGTAGGGGTAGGGTTCGAACGGTAGCGCGAACAGCAGGGATTGACGGTCAAGGCGATGGAATCTGCGACGGCGAAGAACGGACGGGATCAGCAGGCTCCCGCGACCATCGAGACGCTGGAGGAGCTGGCGCAGCGGGCCGACTATTCCTTGCTGGAGAAGCTGTCGTCGGATCCCGAGGCAAGCGCCAGCGGCGATGAGCATGCGCCCAGACAGGTGTTCTCCGGGCACTACGTCCCGGTGGCGCCCACGCCCATCGGGGATCCGGAGTACGTCGCCCACAGCCAGGTTTTCTTCGACGAGCTGGGTCTTGCGGACGGTCTGGCGCGAACCGATCCGTTCATGCAGATGTTCAGCGGCGACTTGTCCAGGGTCCCCGAGCCCATGCGCAAGGTGGGCTGGGCAACGGGCTATGCGCTGTCCATCTACGGCACCGAGTACTACCAGCAATGCCCGTTCGGTACCGGCAACGGCTACGGTGACGGGCGGGCGGTCTCGGTGCTGGAGGCCGTCCTCAAGGGGCAGCGCTGGGAGATGCAGCTCAAGGGTGGTGGCCGCACGCCCTACTGTCGAGGCGCTGACGGGCGAGCGGTACTGCGCTCCAGTGTGCGAGAGTTCCTGGCGCAGGAGATCATGCACGCCCTGGGCGTTCCAACCTCTCGTTCCCTGAGCCTGTACGTCTCGAAGACCGACACCGTTCGTCGCCCGTGGTACTCGGAGGGCTCTCGCTCGCACGATCCGGACGTGATGGTCGCCGAGCGGGTCGCTATCGCCACCCGCGTGGCACCGTCCTTTCTCCGGGTGGGACAGCTCGAGCTCTTCGGCCGCCGGGCCCGGAAGCAGGAGCACCCGCAAGCGCTGCAGCAGCTTGAGCAGATCGTCCTGCACGCGGTCGATCGTGAGTATCCGGACATCGATGCCGGTCTCGGCATGGATGAGACGGTCATAGGGCTAGCGCGGGCCTTTCGAGAACGACTGATCACGCTGATGACCCACTGGCTTCGGGTCGGCTACTGCCAGGGCAACTTCAACAGCGATAACTGCGCGGTCGGGGGCTTCACCCTCGACTACGGTCCCTTCGGCTTCTGTGATCGTTTTGATCCCCACTTTCAACCGTGGACGGGCGGAGGCCAGCACTTTGCGTTCTGGAATCAGCCGGTCGCGGCGCAGCGAAACTTCGAGATGTTCTGCGCCGCCCTGCGTCCCTTGCTCGTGTCCCACCCGGATCAGATGCAGAAGCTCGATGCGCTGCTGGCCGGGTTCGCCGATACGATGCAGGCCGAGCTCGAGGCCATGTGGGCGGCGAAGCTCGGGCTCGAGAAGTTCGATCTAAAGCAGTTCCAGGCCCTCGCGAACCTGATGCTGGAGACGTCGGTCGACTACACGATCTTCTTCCGTGAACTCTCGTCGATCCCGGAGACCATCGCGCCGCTCGGGCGGAGCTTCTACGGCGAGTTGAACGGCGCCTTGGAGTCGCGCTGGTGCGCCTGGTTGGACGATTGGCGGGTGTCGCTGGGGCAGGGCAGGTCGGCAGAAGACATCTCGGACCAGATGAAGCGGGTCAATCCGAAGTATTGCCTACGCGAATGGTTGCTGGCGCCGGCCTACCAGCTCGCAGCTCGCGGAGACTATTCGCGCCTCAGGGAGCTGCAGGCCGTGATGAGCGATCCCTACGCCGATCAGTCGGCGGCCGTGGAAGCACAGTACTACCGGCTGAAGCCACAGAAGTTCGCGGACCTCGGCGGGGTTTCCCACATGAGCTGCTCTTCCTGAGCTGCAGACACTTCCGCGGATCGACTGATCAGGTCTGCCCGGCACGGTACCGTTCGAGGTTCTCGGCGGCTTGCGATTGCACCTTACGCTTGAGGAACGGCGTCCAGCCAAGCACCAGGCCCGCGGGTCCGAGTGCCATGCGGCTCCAGCGCCAGAAATCGAAGCGATCGATGTGGCGGACGATCCGTCCGTCGCGGAACTCGAATTCCGCGTCGATCCGGTTGTGCACGGACCGGCCGGTCGCCGAGAACACGTAGCGTGCTTCCCAGTGAGCTCGGCCCCGCTGGTTGTCGGCCTCGACGTCGCTATAGGTCAGGGAGAACGCCTGCGCGCGGTCGCATAGCATGGCCCACATGGCGCCGGCCGCGCTGCCCCGAAGGTCGGGAAACGCCGGGTCGGAGAAGCGCACCTCATCGTGGTAGCAGCTGGCCATCTGGGGCGCATCAAGCGCCTGAAAACTTCGATAGAAGCGGTCGATGAGTTCTACGCGGTCGTTCATGATCTCCCCTTGCGGGTCCGCATTCCCTGCCAGGATCGTGACTGCCGACCTCGGGACGGACACTCACCGGAAGCGACATCATAGCGTGGGTGACGGGCGCCACGCTGCCATGGCCACTGCGGACACTGGAGGCGATCAGAAGACTGAAACGATGGTGGCCAGGGACGGAATCGAACCGCCGACACGGGGATTTTCAATCCCCTGCTCTACCAACTGAGCTACCTGGCCATCGGAAGGCGAGGGCGCGTATTAGAGCCGCTCGAGATGCGGGAGTCAACCCCGCCGGGCGGGGGGCGCAAAAGAAAAGCGGCCGGCATCCAAGCCGGCCGCAAGGAGGGACCTGATGGGTATCAGGTCTTGCGCATTTCGGTGAATTCGGGATAGGCGTGCAGGCCGCACTCGCTTTGGTCGACGCCCTCGTATTCCTGCTCCTCGGTGACCCGCAGGCCAAGCGTGAATTTCAGCGCGATCCAGACAATGAAGCTGGTGCCGAAGACCCAGGCGAAGATCGTGCCGATGCCCATGAGCTGCGCGCCGATGGTCGCGTCCGGGTTGGTGAAGCAGACCGCGATGAGGCCCCAGATGCCGACCACGCCGTGGACGGAGATCGCACCGACGGGATCGTCGATCTTGAACAGCCGATCGAGGAACACGATCGAGGGCACGACGATGAGGCCGCCCACGCCGCCGATCAGGGTGGCAGCGATCGGCGTCGGGGTCAGCGGCTCGGCGGTGATGGCGACGAGGCCTGCCAGAGCGCCGTTGAGGGCCATGGTCAGGTCGGCCTTGCCGAACCACATCCGCGAGAGCAGCAGCGCGAGCACCAGGCCACCGGCGGCCGCCATGTTGGTGTTGACGAACACCAGCGCCACGGCATTGGCCTCACCGACATCGGGGACCTTCAGCTCGGAACCACCGTTGAAGCCGAACCAGCCCATCCAGAGGATCAACGTGCCAAGCGTGGCGAGCGGCAGGTTGGCGCCGGGAATGGCGTTCACCTGGCCTTCCTTGCCGTACTTGCCCTTCCGGGGGCCAAGCAGGATGACGCCGGCGAGCGCCGCGGCAGCACCGCACATGTGCACGACGCCGGAGCCCGCGAAGTCGAGGAAGCCGTTCTGGTCGAGGAAGCCGCCACCCCACTTCCAGTAGCCCTGGATGGGATAGATGAAGCCGGTCAGGACGACCGCAAAGGCGAAGAAGGTCCAGAGTTTCATGCGCTCGGCCACGGCGCCGGAAACGATCGACATGGCGGTTGCAACGAACACGACCTGGAAGAAGAAGTCGGACAGGCCCGAGTAGTAGGTCTCGCCGTCGCTGGCAAGCACTTCCTCAACCGTGTTGTCGGTGCCGGTCAGCATGCTGATGCCGCCGAAGAAGGCGTTGGCGGCGTCTGCGGGGTACATGATGCCGTAGCCGCAAAGCATGTACATGATGCAGGCGATCGAGTAGAGGCCCACGTTCTTCGTGAGAATCTCCGCCGTATTCTTGGCCTGCACGAGCCCCGACTCGAGCATCGTGAAGCCGGCGGCCATCCACATGACCAGCACGCCGGACATGAGGAAGTAGAAGGTATCCAGCGCGTACGCCAGTTCGATGACTTGATCCATGATTCGTTCCTCGTCAGATGATCAGCGGGCCTGGTTCAGATGGCTTCGTCACCGGTCTCGCCGGTGCGGATGCGGATGGCCTGTTCGAGGGAGGTGACGAAGATCTTTCCGTCGCCGACCTTGCCCGTCTTGGCGGCCTCGGTGATCGCCTCGATGGCGCGATCGACGAGATCATCCGGTACGGCCATTTCGAGTTTCATCTTCGGCACGAAGTCCACGACGTACTCGGCGCCGCGGTAGAGCTCCGTGTGGCCGCGTTGTCGGCCGAAGCCGCTGACCTCCGATACGGTGATGCCGCGAACGCCCGCTTCGGTAACGGCCTCGCGGACGTCATCGAGCTTGAAGGGCTTGACGATGGCAGTGACCAGTTTCATGGCTTTCTCCTGCTCTGGATTTCTCTGGCTGAGGGCTGCCCGAGGGCGGGCCCGGCGATGGTCGCCCGAATTGAGCAAGCTCCGTGCCAATGGTCATGGCCGGGACCCCGTGACGGCGGTAGCCGGAGTGATCGGGGGCAGGAGAAGCGCGGAACGGGGCGGGTTGGCCCTGGAGCGGGCAGGGCGCACGCCAGCAGGGCTTACGGGGCGGTGCGGTGTCGCCTGGCCGCCTTGGACAGCGCCAGGCGAGCGGGATGAGGCGCGGTCCCTGTGGTCCAGGCGGCGGCTCCGCCTGGATGGCCTTCAGTCTCGTGGTCGCGCCGCGATGGTGCGCGACGGAACCGCGAAATGCACCAGCGTGGTGCGTTACATCAGATCGGTGGCGAAGCGCTTGAGGTCGTCGAGTTCGATGACCTCCAGAGCGCGCTCGTGGGTGCCGAGCAGGTGAACGCGGGGTGCCCGGCCCGCGACGAAGGCTTCCTGCCAGCGCGCGGCGCAGAGGCACCAGCGATCGCCCGGTTTCAGGCCCGGGAAGTCGAACTCGGGTCGCGGGGTGCTGAGGTCGTTGCCGCGGTCACGGGAGAACTCGAGGAATTCGGCGGTCATGACCGCGCAGACCGTGTGCGAGCCGAAATCACGGGCATCCGTCTCGCAGTAGCCCGTCCGGAAGAAGCCGGTTTTCGGATCGTCGCAGCAGCTCGCCAGTGGGCCCCCAAGGACGTTGCGCTGGGTGTCGGGTTCGCGATCGGCCATCAGTGCAGCTTCTTGCCGGGCTTCGGACGTTCCGGCATCTCCTCGTCGATGACCAGGTCGCGGCGCACGGAACGTCCCAGCAGTTTCGCGCAGAGCATGAAATCCTCCTCGGCCTCGCCCTTGATCTGGTCGAGCAAGGCACCGGCGTTGGGCTGGTCGGGCCCGAAAGAAAGCGCGTAGGTGCCGAAGGCGATCTGTTCGCCAACGACGAGCTCGATCGCGTATTCGCTCACCCATTTCTTCTGCCCCGTCTCGTTTTCCTCCCATTCGGAGTAGACGAGGCGGCAGCGGCCGCCTGGGCTTTCCACCACGACCGAATCGACAACGAACTGCTCTTGCAGCACCGATGCGGTCAGAATCTCGAAGGTTCCCGCTCGCGGCATGAACAGCCGCCCGAGCGTATCCCCGTCGAGCGAAAAACTGAAATGGCCTTTCACCGTTGGTCCTCCACCGTGGCCGTCAGGGCTAGCCCTGCCTCGTCGAGGTAGTCGGCCAATTCCCTGCCGATGCGAATCTGGGGGCGCGAGGCCTCGACACCAATGGCCGCCTCGCGTCGTGACACGATTCGCTGAGCAGTCATGAAGGCGCTACGCAAGCTCCGGTGGGACTGTAGCGCATCCACCAGGAAGGCACTGCCGAAGTAGGAAAAATCGGCCTCATCGTTGCAGCCGAAGGACGGCCGATCCTCGCGGGCAGCCGTGATCACCGCGGATCGAGGTCCCTCGAGAAAGGGAATGAAGCCGCCCGAGAAGCAAGCGGAGATGACGATGATTTTCCAGCGAAAGCCGCTCGCGTCGATCGCCGCGGCGAGAGTTCGAGGGTCGAGATCTTCAAGCAGCAGGTTGCCGAGACTGACCGCGAGTTCGTGGTCTTCGCTGCCGTGGCTGGTCAGATAGACGAGCAGCACGTCCTCCTCGTCGGCCCGGGCGCCGAGTTCCAGCAGGGCCCGCTGAAGATTGCCAGGCGTGGCGAGGGGCGCGTGGCCAGTGGTCGTCGGATGGTTCACGAGGCGGACGACGCGTCGGCCTGCTTCGAAGCGTCCGGACAGCAGCCGCGTTGCGAATGCACCCTCGTTGCGGAAGAGGTCCTGGTCCCCGTAGCCGGCGAAGGTGACGGCGAAGAGTTCGGGTACACCAGGCTGGGATGCCGGCACGCGATCGAGTGCCTCACCGAGCAGCGCGGGCTGAGAGTCGAGGACTGCCCCGGCGTCGTCGATCACGACAGCAGACTCTGCGGCAGCAGAGCCCTCGGCATCGACCCAGAACGCGCTGTAGGTCACGAAGAGGGCGACGAAGGCATGGGCGCCGAGCCAGGAGCCGGCCACCACGGGCGCGCGCCAGCGTCCGCCGTGCTGCAGCACGAGCCGCAGCAGGACCGCCGCAGGCCAGAGCAGGATGAGAAGCCAGAGGAGGTCGTACGTGAGCGACCAGTCGGACCAGAGGAGATCATTGATCGGGGCGTACCAGAACGGCACGGTCAGAACGTGGATCCAGAAGACTGCGTTGAAGAATTTGACGGCAAGCAGCATCGTCGCCGCGCCGTCCCGGGTTGCCAACGCCCCGAGCCACGCACCGAGCAGGCCGAGGCAGATGCCAAGCGCCTGGGTCTGCAGCCCGTCGGGGCTGAAGGTCGCGCCCGGACCGGCGATGAGCCGATCGATACCGACGGCCAGGGCCGCATTGAGCACAAGGATGAGGAGCAGCGTCCCCGGGGCGGCAAACCAGCGGTTGGGGCTGACCGACAGTCCGAGCGCAAGCCGGAGACCCGCCGCGGCATTGCGTGCGCTGGCCCCGACGAGCCGCGGTCGCGGGACCCGGGTGTTGGCGGGGCTTCCGTCCATCTGGCGGCGGAGTATAGCGGACGGGATCACTGAAGCCGGTGGTCAACCGGTACGCTATGCCCGCTCGAGGCGGGCTCGGCCGATGCCGTCTGCATGCCCGAGCCAGGGCATAGGCTAGCGCAGCAATCACCGCTTAAACCTTCGGGTATTCCGGTGCGTCAGAGCAGTGAATCGACGAATTCGGGAGCCCGTGGCCGAGCGGGCGGCATCAATGATCGAGAGGATGGGAATCATGAGAATCAAATGGGTTGCGATGGCGGGTCTGCTGGTCGCGAACGTGGCGGTCGCCGACCGCGTACTGGAAGAGGTGAGCGAGTCCTACTCGCTCGACAAGGGCGCTTCGATCAGCCTCGACAATGTGAATGGCGACGTTCGGATCGAGGCGAGCGGGGGGCGAGAGGTCCGGCTGGAGTACGCCATTCGCGGGGATTCCGAGAAGACCCTCGAGCGCATCAAGGTGAAGATCAGCGACGATCCCTCGCACCTGCGCATCGAGACGATCCACAAGAAGTCCGGCGGCTGGTGGGGCAACAACAACGGCGGCTCGGTGAGCTACTACCTGCGTGTTCCCGACGACATCGAGCTGCGCGGCATCGACACCGTGAACGGCGACATTCGCATCGAAGGCGTCGGCGGCGAGGTCAATGCGGAGACCGTCAACGGCACGATCGAGGTTTCTGGGCTGCGCAGCGACGCGAAGCTTTCAACCGTTAACGGCACGGTCGAAGCCTACTTCGATCGCTTCGAGGCCGACCAGCGGGTCAGTATCGAGTCGGTCAACGGTCGCCTCGAAGTCATGCTGCCCGAAGACGCGGACGTCTCCGTCAAGGCCGAGACGGTCAACGGCTCCCTCCGCAACGACTTCGGTCTGGAAGTCGACAAAGGCTTCGTCGGCAAGGACCTGCGTGGTTCGATCGGCGACGGTAGCGCCCGTCTGACCCTGGATACGGTCAACGGCGGCATCTCCATTCGCGAACGGTAAGCCAGGGGGGCTCTGATAGCCCGATGGCGTGCAGCTTTCCCCGGAACCCGACAGGCGACTGTCGGGTTCCTTGCGTCAGCCCCCGAGCGCGCCGTGGCGAAACACCACCCGGCGCTGGAACGGATAGTTGAAGCCAGCGGCAACGAGCAGGATCGCCGCCAGCCGCACCGGCAGCGGCGGCCAGCTCAGCGTGACCGTGCCCAGGTGGACGAGTAGCGTGTTTAGCACGATGCTGAGCAGGGCGCCCAGCAGAAAGAGCGTCGCCTGGCGTCGCAGCGAGCCGTCACCGACCCGGAAGACCCAGTGCCTGGCGAGACCGAAGTTGATGATCGCGCCGACGGACGCGCTTGCGGCTACGGCGCCCGTGGGCGCCAGATCGGTGGCGACCACCAGCAGCTGGAACGCCACCACATCGGCAAGCGTGCCGACGGCTGCAGCGAGCTGGGCCCGCAGGAAAAGTCGAATACCGCTCATGGGTCGGGCCGCGACCGAAGGGTCTGGCCGAGCGGATCAGGACTCGACGACGCGCATCGAGTAGTCCGTGGCCCGGACATGCTTCGTGATCGCACCCACCGAGATGAAATCGACGCCGGTCTCGGCAACGGAGGCGATGGTGTTTCGATCGATGCCGCCGGACGCCTCGAAGGCGATGCCGGGGACCCGGCGCGTAACGGCGGTGTGCATTTCCGCAAGCGTGAAATTGTCCAGCATGATGCGATCCGGGCGCGCCGCGAGCGCTTCGTCGAGCTGGTGCAGTCCCTCGATCTCCACCACCACCAAGGTTTCCGGGTGGCGGCTCCGGGCCAGCTCGATCGCCGCCGTCATCGAGCCGGCGGACGCGATGTGGTTCTCCTTGATGAGATACGCATCGAAGAGCCCGATTCGATGGTTGGTGCCCCCGCCGCAGCGAACGGCATATTTCTGCGCCAGGCGAAGGCCCGGCAACGTCTTGCGGGTATCCAGGATGCGCGTGTCCGTGTGTTCGATGAGTCGGGCCAACGCCATGGTCGCAGTGGCCACACCGGACAGCAGCTGCAGAAAGTTCAGTGCCGTGCGCTCCGCGGTGAGGAGGCCTCTTGCGGGCCCCTCGACTTCACACACGACGGTGCCGCCAGGAATCCGCTGACCATCCTTGGCGTGCCAGTCGACGCTCAGCGCCGGATCCACCTGCCGCAGGGCTTCCTCGAACCAGGCGCGACCGCACAGTACCGCGGTCTCCCGCAGCAGGACGGTCGCCTGCGCATGACGGGAAGCGGGAACCAGCGCGGCCGTGAGGTCCCCGTCGCCGACGTCCTCCGCCAGCGCGCGGCTGACGTCGGCGGCGACCGTCCCGGCGTCGACCTCAGCGACCACCGGCCCCGGGTCCGAGCACCGACTTGAAGACGGGGGCGCTCTCGAGCAAAAGCGTTTCACCGCTGGCGACCTCGTTGGCGAGGTCCTCGTAGGTCTTGTCGGCGAGCTTCGTGCCGCAGTCCGTGACGAACAGATACTTCTTGCTGATCGGGCTGACCCAGGAGAGCTTCGCCCGGATACGTTTATCCCCGGGACCGGCGAATTCCAGCCAGGCTCCTGGCTTGAGACTGTCGATCTGCGAGCGAATGTAGCTGCCGGCACGACGCCCGGGGCTCGGGGCCGCGGCACCCGCCTCGAGCGGGACCGGACGCAATTGGGCGGGGCGGACCTCATCGCTCCGGGTGAGCGGTGCCGAGGAGCGCACGGACGGCATGTGCAGCGTGTCCCGATAGCGCTCCTCGATCTGGGTCTGGTAGAGCCCCTTGAGCGCGCGGAAGACGTCCTCGATCTCGCCCTCGACGTAGGCCACCATTTCGAGGCCGGAGCGGAGCTGCCGGCTCAGCTGCGGCAGCATCGACTGAAGCCGGGCCACGTCGGCCGCAGAGATCTTGGGCAGCGAGGTCCAGATCAGGTCATCAGCGAAGCTCAGCGCCTCCTCGTAACGCTTCGACTGGGGGCCGTGCCGCAGGAGTGTGAGCACGAGCACGTTGTTCCAGGCGTTCGAGAGCAGTTCGGTCACGAGGTCCGCGAGGTTGTGCCGCTCAAGCCGCGCATCGATCTCGCTGTCGGCGATGTCGCGTGCCGCCCGGATGCGTGCGCCTGCCGCGCTCCTGGGCTTGCTGTTGGCCTCGTCGTCGCTCATCTTCTCCCGCTCGGTGTCCCGCTCGACGTGCTGCGCCTGCGTGGCGTCCGCAGGGTCGCTTGGATGGTGGTGACCTGTCAACGACAGTGTAACGAACTCGCGCGGATCCGTTTTGACCCGGCCTCCGGGCGAGTCCTCGGCGGCCTCCCGCGGCGGAGCCGTGGGTTCTGGGGGCGCCGTGAGTTCGGCTTCCAGCAGTTCCAGGAGTACCCCGCGTGCGTGTGGTGTCAGATCGAGCTCCAGGATCGCGCCCTCGAGGCCCTGTGCCGCCGACAAGCGGTCCTCCATGCGGTCGCTGGCCCCGGCAGCACTGAGTGCATTGCGCAGCGCAGCAGCGATGCGGGATCGGGCTCGTCGGAGCGCGCGAAGCGCATTGACCAGGGCGGCCTGGTGCCGCGTGCTCGCCGCGTGCTCCGCGAGGTCGAAGAGATGGTCATCGACGCGCGTGAGGGCCGCTTCCAGCTCGCGCTGGCAGGCCTCGGCAAGGCGGCTTGCGGGCAGGTCGAAGATCGGGGCGAGGGCGACGCTCGATAGGGCGGTCCGGGGCATGGGCCGGGAGTCCTGGGTGCGACTTGCCGGCTTACGCTACCGGGTCGTCGACGGGCGTTCCGCGGACTTCGTCACAGAGTCGTCGCAGGGCCGACGAGCGCCGCCTCAGAGCTGACCGGCGGCGAAATTCTCGAACTGTGTGGTGCCGACGCCGCGCTCGGGCAGCATCACCGGGATACCGTCGATCACAAGGTAGAGGACCTTCTCGTCATCCGTGACCAGGACGTCGTCGAAGGTTTCGGTGACGGCGTCACCATCGACGTACTGGACGGAACCTTCGGCGACCGCGTTTCGGAGGGCATCCTGGCGTGCCGAATTCAGCACCGAAACCTGGCGACGGGTGACGGGGCAGCAGAGGATTTCGAGGAGTTTTCCGTCCATTGAAGTTCAGCAGGCGCCAGCTCGGCGGGTCCATATCGTCGCACGCGGGCATCGGGCGTCCAAGCCGTTGACAGGTCATCGGTATCGCAACGCCTCTGCCCGAGTCTCGCGCCAGGCCCCCATGCGGTGGCCTTGAGGTTGTCGAAATCAACGGTTTACGTCGTTGCCGCGATGAGGTTCGAAGCCAGGCCGAGCAGCGCAGGTGATTACTCGGTGTTGCCGGCAGCGCATCTTTTTCGATCCACCGCTAGCTGTGGCGGTTAGGGCGGTCGATTGAACAGACTGTACTCACCAGACTCAACGAGAATTCCAGCAACTGACGGGCTAGAATGCCGGCCATGAACCCAGTCGTTGGCATCGTCATGGGGTCGCGCTCGGACTGGCCCACCATGGAGTCGGCCGCCGCGGTCCTCGAGGAACTCGGCGTCGCGCACGAGGTGCGGGTCGTGTCCGCTCACCGGACGCCGGATCTTCTCTTCAGCTATGCGGCGGAGGCCCGCGGTCGTGGCCTGCGCGCGATCATCGCCGGCGCGGGCGGCGCGGCGCATCTACCCGGCATGCTGGCAGCGAAGACGCCGGTCCCGGTACTTGGCGTGCCGGTCGAGTCCCGCGCGCTCAAGGGCCAGGACTCGCTGCTGTCGATCGTGCAGATGCCGAAAGGCATTCCGGTGGCGACCTTTGCGATCGGTGCCGCCGGCGCCAGCAACGCCGCACTGTTTGCGGCGGCGATGCTGGCCGCCGATGATGACCGGGTGAGTGCGGCGCTCGACGCCTTTCGCCAGCGCCAGACGGATGCCGTCCTGGCACAACCGGATCCGAGGAAAGCATGAAGATAGGCATTCTGGGAGGCGGCCAGCTCGCCCGTATGATGGCGCTCGCCGGCTATCCGCTGGGCCACGAGTTCGTGGTCCTCGATCCGGCCAAAGACGCCTGCGCCGGGCAGCTCTGCGAGCACATCTGCGCCGACTACAACGATGAAGAAGCGCTGGCGGAGCTCGCGGATCGATGCGAGGTGATCACGCTCGACTTCGAGAACGTGCCCGTGACGGCCGTCGATTTCCTCGCCGACAAGCGACCGGTCCGACCGGGGGCGAAGGCCCTCGGCGTTGCGCAGGATCGATTGGCCGAGAAGAACCTGTTTACGGAGCTGGGAATTCCGTGCGCACCGTTCGCGGCCGTCGACTCGCTCGCTGCCCTCGAAGCCGCGCTTGGCGAACTCGGCTACCCGGCGGTCCTGAAGACGCGGCGCCTGGGCTACGACGGTAAGGGTCAGGTGGTCATCGAGGAGCCTGGGGCCGTCAACGCGGCGTGGGAGGAACTTGGCGGCCAGCCGCTCATCCTGGAGGGCTTCGTGCGCTTCAAGCGGGAGCTGTCGATCATCGCGGTCCGCTCGACCACAGGAGACACGGTGTTCTATCCGCTGACCGAGAACCGTCACAAGAACGGCATCCTGGTCACCAGCTTCGCGCCGGCTGCGGCCCCGGCCGTCGAGCCGCTCGCGCAGCGCCACATCACCAAGCTCCTCGACCATCTCGACTACTGTGGTGTGCTAACGCTCGAGCTGTTCGACCTGGGCGACCACCTTGTCGCCAACGAGATCGCGCCGCGCGTGCACAACTCGGGCCACTGGACGATCGACGGCGCGGTGACGTCACAGTTCGAAAACCACATCCGCGCAGTGCTCGGCTGGCCACTCGGGGCAACCCGGGCGCACGGTGCATCGGCCATGCTCAACTGGATCGGAGCGATGCCGGATCCGGCTACCGGCTTGAGCTACCCCGATGCCCACTGGCACGACTACGGCAAGAAGCCGCGCGCCGGCCGGAAGGTCGGGCACGTCAACCTCAACGCGACGGACATCGTGGCGCTGCAGTCAGAGCTGGCAAAGTTCGCCATGGCCCTCGGTCAGCAGCTCAAGAACGAGGGCGCGGACGCCTTCAACACCTCCCGCGCCTGAGGACCCGGGCCGCGGCGTTCAGCCCCGGTAGCCGAGCGCCACCAGCCACGTGCGCCCCTGGCCGGGGAAGTACCGATAGTTGCCGAAGGCGAAATCGGCGCGTTCCGCGTAGCGTTCGTTCAGCAGGTTCTCGAGCCGTACTTCCAGCGACCACGCCCCGAAACCTCGACGCCAGGCGCCATGCAGCAGGTCGTGGCCGCCGTACTCGTGCGCATTGGCCGCGTCGAGGAAATACTCGCCCTGGTGGACCCACTCGAGCTCGGCCTCGCCGAAAGGCCCGAGCTGGCGCAGCACGCTCAACCTCGCCAACGTCTCCGGCGCCGTGTCCACCGTGTTGCCGCGCTCGAAGCGCTCGCCGAAATCCGGCGTTCGGCCGGCGGCGTAGGTGTGCTCGGCAAAAGTCGCCGCGAAATCCACGGTCCAGTCATCGCCCACGGCAGCGGTCGCTGCGACCTCGATGCCCACGTGCCGGGTCGCCCCGTCGGCCACGTTGAAGCCATCAGCATCGCGGAAGATGAAGTTCTCCTTGGTTTGGTAGAACGCGCTGATCGAGCCGGTGAAGGTGCCCGTCTGGTAGCGGTAGCCGAGTTCGGCGGCGTCGAGCCGTTCGGAATCCAGGTCCGCGACGGTCTGTCCGCTCTGGAGCCGGTAGAGCTCGGTGGCCTGCGGTGGGCGAAACCCGCGCGCGAGCCGCAGGTAGGCCGTGGCGTTCGGGCCCACGTCGCGCGTCAGGCTGAGTCGCGGTGCGACTTCGGTGAAGCTGTCGGTGCGGTCTGCCGGGCGTGTGTACAGACAGCCACCGAAACCGCAGGGCGTCCCGTCGTCCTGCGTGTTGCCGTCAAGCATCCGATTGTCGTAGTCGTAGCGGGTCCGTTCGGCCCGGAGGCCGGCGGTCAGCGTCCACAGCTCGCCGATGCGCCAGCGCCCTTCGCCGTAGAGGGCAAAGGTCAACGCGTCGGTCTCGTAGTCGTAGTGCTTACCCGGCGGACGGGTGGCCCGGAGGAATGCCGAGCTGGAATCCACGGGGCCGTCCTGGGTCTGGCGCAGGTACGTATCCGCGTAGTCGATGTCGGCGCCGACGGTCCACGCGGTCGTCCCTTCGCGGCGGGCCAGCCACTGCAGGCCGGCGCTGTCCTGGCCGTTCTCCTCCAGTGGTTTGCCGGGCAGGAAATGCTGCAGAAAGTCCATGCGCGAACTACGCAGATAGGGTGTGAGTTCGACATCCCAGGAACCCGCGGTCCGCGACCAGCGAGAAATCGCGCGCGCAGACCACGCATCGCGAAAGGCCTCGGGGTTCACGTTCTCGGTGCGCCGGTCGGGATCGTCGTAGGCCTCGAAGCCGAAGATGAAGCCGGCCGTTTCCTGGTTGAGGTTCGTCGCCGTGAGCCAGGTTTCTACCGACCACTCGCCCACGGCGGCGTCCCGACGCAGATGGACCTTCTGCTGGTCATAGCCTTCCTGGTCGCGGAAGCTCCCTGATGAGGTGAGCGTCGTGCCGGCAACGGTGCGATCGTCGGACCAGCTCGCCGTCACGCTCTCGAAGGATTCGTCTCCGACCTGGAGCAGCAGATCCGTACCGCTCCCGGGCCCCGGTGTAAGGACATTGATCATGCCGTGGAGCGCGTTGGCGCCATAGAGCGCGCTTCCCGGCCCGGAAACGACCTCGACGCCGGTGGCGCCCTCCCACCAGGTCTCGAACAGATTGTTGACGTTGCAGAACCCCGGCGGCCGGATAGGCACCCCGTTCTCGACGAGAAGGAACGCGCCGCAGGCGCCCGGCCCCGTCAGCACCGGCGATCGAATCGCGGTGAGGTGCTCCTGGCCACTGCCTCGGCTGATCCAGGTGCCAGGGCTGGCGTCGAACAACTCGTTGGGGTGCGTTACCAGCGGGTCGCCGACGATGGCATAGGCGCTCAACGGTAAGGCGCGGAACGGCTCCTGCCGGCGTGCGACCACCGTAATCTCGGTCAGCGCGGTCGCTTCGGCGACTGGCTGAAGCGGCTGGAGCATGACCAGGGGAAAGAGGAGTGCGAACAAGCGGAGCCCTCGGAACGTGGAATTCGGCCGCAGCATACGCGGTCGGAGTCCCCGCCGCGTGAGGGTTCCCCGGATCGCATTCGCTATACTGCACCGCCGCCGATGCCGGCCACCGACCGACCCATCGATGCGTTTCCGCCTTGCCCTTCTCTCCCTGCTGCTGTCTGCAACGGTGCCTGCGCTGGCCGCCGCGCTGCCCGGCTGGCTGGTCGAGCCTCCGGTGTCCATCGTACGGGTCAGCGCGGCGGGGGATCGACTCCTGATCGCCCGCGGGTCCGAGCTGCGCGTGCTGGACGTCGCGAGCGCCCGTGAGTTGTCGAGCCTCGACCTGCCGGGTCACGTCCGCGACGTCCGCTGGGCCGGGTCTACGGCGGCCCTGGCTCGCGTCGTCACCAGCGACGAGGAACAGCTGGTGCGAGTCGATCTCGGGCCTGAGCCGGTCATCGCGGAACTGTATGCGGCGGAGCGGGCCGGGCGCGATCGGATTCGGATCCACGGCATTTACGGCCAGCGGCTGGTGTTCTCCTCGGACGCGGGCCGGGCATTCCGTCCTGATCTTCTGACGCTCGAGCCGGGCGCCGCCAGGCCCGAGCGCCTTGCGACGAACCCTGGGCGCGTCTTTCGCTGGATGGTCGACGATCGCGGCGAGCCGAGGGTGGCCCGCGCCTGGCGTCCTGCCGGTGACACGCTGCGCTATGACTGGCAGCAGCGCACCGGCAACACCTGGTATACGGCCAGAAGCTTCAGGCTCGATCGCGCCAGCGAGGCCATTCTTCGCGTTGACGCACGCGGCTGGCTGATCGCGCGGCGGGATGAGCACGGCAGCGCCCTGTTCTGGTACGACCCCAGCGACCGTGCCGCGAGGCCGCCCGTATGGGCAGCAGAGGCGGTTAGCATCCGCAGCGTCGCGGATACGCTCGAGGCGCCGCTCCCTGGGCTCATCGCCGTGGAGGCGGACGCGCCCGCGCTGATCGCAACCGGCACGGACTGGCGTGCCCGGCTCGACGCGCTGGCGGCGCAGTTTCCCGGGGCGGGACCGCGGCTGACCGGCCAGGCGGGCGGTCGCGTGCTCTGGCGGCTCGCGTTCGCCAATCGGCCCGGCGAGTGGGCCGTGCAAGATGCTTCCGGGAATGCCAGATCGATCCTGGCGGCACGTAACGGCTTCGAGCCGCAGGACGGGATTGCGCGCGAGGCCTTCGACTTCGCGGCGCGCGACGGGCTGCGGCTGAACGGGTACGTCACCCGGAAAGCGGATTCACCAGCGAGCCCCGGAGTCCTGCTGGTCCACGGTGGTCCGTGGGCCCGCGATCGCTGGGATTTCAACCCGGAGGCCCACTACCTCGCGACGCTTGGCTACACGGTCCTGCAGGTGAACTTCCGGGGCTCGACCGGCTACGGTCCCGCGCACCTGATGGCGGGGCGCCAGGCCTGGGACAGCGGCATGCTCGACGACCTCGTCGACACGGTGGCGCACGCTGCCGATCGCGATTGGGTGGCCGCCGATCGGGTCTGCATCATGGGATCGAGCTTCGGCGGCTACGCCGCGCTCATGGCCGCCGCCTCCCGCGCCGAGACGTTTCGCTGCGCGGTCAGCCGGGCGCCGGTCACCGACCTCGTCGAACATGTCCGTGACATCCGGGCCGACGGGAACCAGCGCGGCTACTACGAATGGCGCACCATGGTGGGCGGAAACGCTGAGCTGTACGCCGCATCGCCGATCAACGGTGCGGCCCCGCGCCGACCGGTTCTCATCGGTCACGGCGCCAGCGATCGGGTTGTCGACATCGACCAGAGCCGCCGCTACGCGCGCCGTTTCGATCAGGAGACGCAGCTGCTCGAGCTTGCGGGCGCCGGCCACGTCCTGCGGTCTCCGGAGGCACGTGGGCGCTGGTATCTCGCCGTTCGGGACTTCCTCGCGGGGCAGCTGGCGCCCTGACCTGTCGCCGCCCCGTGGACCCCGCTACAATCCGCGCTCCTACGCGTGCAGAGACAACCATGAAGACCGTTCTCACGGGCATTACCACCAGCGGCTCGCCGCATCTCGGCAACTACGTGGGCGCCATCAAGCCCGCCATCGCCGCCAGCCGGCGCGACGATGTCCAGTCGTATTATTTTCTGGCCGACTACCATGCCCTGATCAAGACGGAAGATCCCGAACGCGTCCACCGGTCGACGCTCGAGATCGCCGCAACCTGGCTCGCCCTCGGACTCGATACCGCGCACTCTGTCTTCTACCGACAGTCGGACATCCCCGAGATACCGGAGCTCACCTGGATCCTCTCCTGTGTCTGCGCCAAGGGGCTCATGAACCGGGCCCACGCCTACAAGGCCCGCGTCCAGGAAAACGAGTCGGCCGGGGAAGACGCCGATTTCGAAGTGAGCATGGGTCTCTTCAACTATCCCGTGCTCATGAGCGCCGACATTCTGATGTTCAATGCGCACGACGTGCCCGTGGGCAAGGACCAGGTCCAGCACCTGGAGATGGCCCGCGACATCGCGCAGCGTTTCAATCACCGCTATGGCGAGGTCTTCGTCCTGCCCGACGCGGTTGTCGATGAGTCCGCCGCGGTCCTTCCCGGGCTCGATGGACGCAAGATGAGCAAGAGCTACGACAACACCATTCCGCTGTGGCTGGGAAAGAAGCAGCTGCGCAAGCACATCATGCGCATCGTCACGAACTCGAAGCTGCCCGGGGAGCCCAAGTCGACGGACGAGTCCGCGCTCTTTCCCATCTACGCCGCCTTCGTCGGTCAGGAGGAGCGCGACGCCATGGCGCAGGCGCTGGCGACTGGCCTGGCCTGGGGGGAAGCCAAGCAGCAGGTGTTCGAGCACATCAACTCGGAACTCGAGGGCGCCCGGGAGCGCTACGAGGCGTTGGTGGCAGACCCGGAGGCGGTTGAGTCCGTCCTGCTGGACGGTGCCGAGCGCGCCCGCGCTGTGGCTCGACCGCTCATGGATCGGGTTCGAGATGCCGTCGGGATCAGGCCGCTGCGCAAGGGCGGCTAGGGGGCCTCGATGCCGACGGTGCCATCCGTGAGCAGGTCCAGCGCCGTCAGATACCGTTCGCGCGTGCGCCGGGCGATGTCGGCCGGCAGGGCGGGGCCGGGTGGTGTCTTGTTCCAGTCCAGGGTCTCGAGCCAGTCGCGCAGAAACTGCTTGTCGAAGGACGGCGGGCTGATGCCCGTCGCGTAGCGGTCGGCCGGCCAGAAGCGCGAGGACTCCGGGGTCAGTACCTCGTCCATCAGGACGACGTTGCCGTCTCCGTCGACGCCAAACTCGAACTTCGTGTCGGCGATGATGATGCCCCGCTGTGCCGCGTGCGCGGCGGCCCGTTCGTAAAGCGCGAGGCTCAGCGCCTCCACCCGGTCGGTGAGGGCAGGCCCGATCAGCGCGACCAGCCGCGCCCGGGAGATATTCTCGTCGTGTCCCTCGGCCGCCTTGGACGATGGGGTGAAGATCGGCGCCGGCAAGCGCTCGGCCTGCGTCAGCCCGCCGGGCAGGGCGATGTCGCACAGCGTGCCCCGCTCCTGATACGCCTTCCAGCCGGAGCCCGCGAGGTAGCCGCGGACGATGGCCTCGAAGGGCAGCGGCTTGAGCCTCTGGACGACGACAGAACGCGCGGCGATGGCATCTCGGTCGGGATGCTGCGACAGCAGGTCTTCCACGCGTCGTTCGGTCAGGTGGTTGGGCACGATGTCCGCCGTGCGGGCGAACCAGAACAGGGAGATCTGATTGAGGATTGCGCCCTTGTCGGGAATCGGCGTCGGCATCACGACGTCGAAGGCCGAAATGCGATCGCAGGTGACCATGAGGAGGTGGTCGGCATCCACCGCGTAGATGTCCCGCACCTTGCCGCGTGCCAGCAGCTCCAGCTCAGGGATGGTCGATTCGAAGAGCGTGCTATCGTCGGTCATCGGTTCGCGCGGCGATTGGAAGCGCGCGATCATAGCGAATCGGCGTGCAGGGCGGAATTCGTGCCCGTAGCCGCCACCGCAGGAGCCTGTGATGCGTGTGAGCCTCGAAGACCATCCGTACCTCGTCCCGGCGAACGGCGACTTCACCGTGGCGCGTGCCGCCACGGCGCCGCCTGCGGACGCGGCCGATCGCGGCGATCTGCGCGACGAGCTGAAGGCGCTTCGCCGCCGCCTCGACGAACAGCAGCGCATGCTCTACGCGCGCCGCCATTTCTCTGTACTGCTCGTCTTTCAGGCGATGGATGCCGCCGGCAAGGACAGCACGCTGCGCTCGGTGTTCCGGCGCATCGATCCGAACGGCTGCCGCGTCAGCGCCTTCAAGGCGCCGAGCCAGGAGGAACTGGCGCACGACTTCCTCTGGCGCACCGCCCAGCGGCTCCCCGAGAAGGGCATCATCGGGATCTTCAACCGCTCCTACTATGAGGAGGTCCTGGTCGTCCGCGTTCATCCCGAGTATCTCGCGGCGCAACGGCTACCGGAGACCGAAGATCTGGACGAACTGTGGGACCAACGCTTCCGGTCCATCCGCGACCACGAGCGCCACCTGGCCGAGGCCGGCACGCTGGTGATCAAGTTCTGGCTCAACGTCTCCCGGGACGAGCAGGCCCGCCGTTTCATCGCCCGCATCGACGATCCGGAGAAGCGCTTCAAGTTTTCCTTCGGCGACGTACGTGAACGAAGCCTGTGGCCGCAGTACATGCACGCGTACGAGGAAGCGCTGCGGGCCACGTCGCGGCCGTGGGCGCCCTGGTACGCGATTCCCGCGGACGACAAGGACTACATGCGCTGCACCGTCGCGCAGATCGTCAGCGCCTCGCTCGACCGGCTCCAGCTCGCCTACCCGCAGCCCGAGGCCGAGCAGGAGGAGGAGCTGGCCGCCATGCGCAGTCAGCTCGAGAGCGAGATCGGCCGGGGCTGATCGCTTAGGTGCCGGCCGGTGCGGTCGGTCCGAAGCGCAGCCTGAAGCCCGCAGGCGCCTCGATGAGTTCGAGCTGGATGAGCCGAGCCGTAATGGCCGCCGGCGAGCGTTCGAGGTGGCCGGCGATGTCGCCGATCGTCTCCCCGGCCTCGAAGCGTGCGGTGAGACTGCGCTCCTCTTCGGGCGTCCAGGGCATCCCTGAGCGCGGCGCCGGCAGCGCACGACGCGGCTCTTCGAGCACGGCCACAGCGGCGTTCAATGCGTCCACGATCTCCGGCCGCCGGTAGGGGCTCGACCGCGAGAGGCGGCGGCCGCTGACCGGGTCGATGCCGTTGAGCAGCTGGCGCAGGATCTGAAGTTCTCGGGTTTCCATGGACTCCTCCGTGAGTCGATCTGAACGGACTGCCATGGTCGGCTTTCCGTGCCGGCAGGGGCAGGGTGCCCGGGCGGCAGCGGTTGTAGGCAAGCGCCGATCCGGCGCCGTCGCTCAGAACTTCTTGCGCGTCGGTTCGCGCCGCAGCTCGACGAAGGCCGGGAGTTCCCAGGGCCGCAGCGCAAACACCGCGCCCACCCCGAACTTCTCGCTCTTCGGCAGATCGAGATCGGCCTGGACGAAGGCATCGAGGCGGCCGGTGAGCTCGTCGATCGCCTGATGCATGCGAAGGATCGAATCCCGTGAGAGCAGCCCCCCGGCAAAGCGCAGGTGCTCACCGGGCTGGGCGAAGCGGCTGTCGAGGAAGTCCCGTTTCACCTCGGCCTCGAAGAAGCGCTCGACGGGCCCGTTCTTGCGCCAGGCGAAGTTGCGTGCCACGAGGCGGCGAACCCGGTTGCCGGGCAGAAGCTCGATCATCCCCAGCCGGTCGAGCGTCGCCAGGCGGCGGATGATCTCCGGTTCGGTGACGTCAAAGGTCTCGACGATCTCCCCGACGGTCCAGCCGTTGAGCACCATGAACGTCACGAGCAGCAGCTTCCGGTCCTCGAGGAGTCGGACCTCCTGTTCCGGCGCGAGCGCCGTGATGGCCGCGGGCTGCTCGGTCGTGGCCTCGATGAGGTCGGCGAGGCGTACGCCGGCCAGCTGGCAGACGGCCTCGAGCCGGTCAAGTGTGATGTGGCCGCGCGAAAACATCCGCTTGACGGTCGCCTCGCTGACGCCGAGCGAGCCGGCGACCTGCGCGTAGGTGATGCCTCGGGCCCGGAGCTCGCCCTTGAGCCGATCGAGCAGCAGTTCCGTCTCCGACATGCGTCACTCCCCCGCTGAGACCACGCCGCACGATCATACGTCCTGGCACCGTCATCCGCGACGCTTGATGCATCATTGACGACAGAGCGCCAATACTGCGGACCATGCAGCACAACGACACGATTCCGACAGCAGCACGCTGGCTCGGCTACGGCGGGCTCGTGCCGTTCGCCGGCCTTGCCGGCTCCTACCTCGCCGGCGCGCCGCTGTTTCCCGGCTTCGCCCTGCAGGCGTTCCTGGTTTACTCGGCAACGATTCTGGCCTTCGTTGGGGGGGTGCGCTGGGGCGCGGCGCTGTGCCGGCAGGATGGCATCGCCCGGGAGCTAGGCCTGGCCGTTGTCCCGTCGCTCTGGGCCGCGGGCGCGCTCCTCCGCCGCTGATCGGGGCAGGGTTCCTGGTACTGATCCTACGCGGAGACGATGCCGCGGCCCAGCAGAACGCCAAACGCTTCACTTTGCTGATCACGCTGGCGACCTTTGGTCTTAGTCTG
>JBCCZC010000048.1:0-21483 GCA_039188505.1 Pseudomonadota bacterium
CCGCGATGGTAAAGCGTTTGACCGCGGGTGTTTTGCTGGTCGCCTGATAGAGCCAGTAAGCCTCCGCTTTCAGTGCGTCAGCAATGGGGCGATCAATGGATTCATACACCATCTGCTTGCAGGCATTGATCGACGCTGCCGGAAACTTGGCAATGCGTTGGGCCAGCGCATCGACATACGGGCCAATCTCGTCGGGCTCTAACGCTTTATTGATGGTGCCCATGGCTTCGGCTTCATCTGCATCGAAATCACGCGCGCTCAAAATGATTTCAAGGGCGCGGCCCAGACCGGTTTGTCTCGCCATCCGCGATGCACCACCCCCACAAGGCAAGATGCCCATGCCGACTTCCATTTGCATGAACTTAAACTTGCCGCGTGCGGCAAAGCGCATGTCGAGCGCGAGGGCCAGCTCATGCCCGCCGCCACGGGCATAGCCCTCGAGCTTGGCGATCGTGGCTTGGGGAACCTTGCTGATCCGCTCACAGACCGCCTGAAGATCCAGGAGCGTGACCTCCTCACGGGAGACGGGCTCGGCGGACATGTCCTTGAGCAATTCCGTATCGTAGTGGCACACCCAGATCTCCGGATTTGCCGATTCAAAGACCACGACCTTGGTTTCCCGGTCACGCTCGAGGCGCATGGCCAGGCTGTTCAGATCGGCCAGCATCTCCTGGCCCTGGACGTTCACCGGTCCGAAATCGAAGGTCACGGTGAGAACACCGCGGTCGCTTGCCGTCTTGAACGTCGTGAATCCGTCGTACTTCATTTGACCTCTCCATCATCGTGGTTATTCGCGATCCAGGCGGACGAATCGCGACGGACTCGAACAGGCTAAAGGTTAATATTTGATTGATAAACAGCCTTAATATTGATTAATAATTCAAATTTATTTGATAGATGATCAGATCTCGACCCGGAGCCGGCCACCTTTCCATCAGTGCTGCAGCGCCCAGCGCCAAGCCCGCGGTCACGGCTTCCTGAAATGCGCCGTTGACACCGACATGCCGAGCGCCTGCGATGCATGCTCTGAGCTGACGTCGATCGGCCCGGCTAACTTCCTGGTGAGATCTGCGGCCGAAGAAGTGCCTGTGAGGGGCTCAGAACACACGCTGCGCGTCGGCGGCTCCGGCGCCCTCAGGCCCGTGGCTCACACATGCCGACGGACGACCGGCTGCGCTCAGGGAGAGTCCGCTCGCTCCGGCTGGAACTCGTACCAGCCGTCCGACGAGTCTCTCGTTACGACCGTCACCGATCTTGGGACCATGCACAGTCCCTGGCGCGGCTCCACGTCGCAGCAGAGGGGCTCGGTCCGGAAAGCGTATTCATGAGCCTCTTCGAAGACCTGACAGACCGCACCGGCAGGCTCATGAAGGAACAGGGCTACGGGCACGGCGGGATCAAATTCCCGTCTAGGAGCGTGACGCGGGTAGTGAGGCGGCGGATAGTTGAGGAGGAGGTGATCGGTAGTCGCAGAGCCTGCGATCAGCGTTCCGGACAACGATCGCTGGGAGGCGGCGGCTCGGCGTGCTTCGTCGACTAGTGCGTCGAGTGTTTCTGGGCCAGCGCGCTGATCCTCAGGCTTCGGCAACGGCTCGCTTTCTGGCCAAGGCTGGCCGAATTCGATCGCCTGGCAGGACTCGACCCGCAGGGTCAGTGCGACTTCGAGATAGGCGACGCACATGGCGGAGACGGAACCCGGGAAGGCGACGAGTAACCCGATGGCGACACACGACGCCCACAGGCCTGCTCTTGAGAGCGCCGCGCACGGATCGACGGCCATCTTCAGGCTGGCGCGCATCAGGTCACAACACTAATCGGTGGTCGCTGGTGATTCCCTCGCCGCGGAGACTTCGGCCATCACGGCCTGCGCGAGCTTGTAATGGAAGAACCCGCAGAACAGGATCACGACCAGGCACAGCGTCGCCACCGTGATCCCGGCAACGGGTCCCAGGGCCACTCCGGAGAGGTACATTCCGAGTGGCGCGAAGCTGAGGGAGATGCCGGAAAGCACGGCGGCCCAATAACCCATCGGGGAGTTGATTCGCGCCACCCACCGATCGTCGATCTCGATAACCATGTTGATCGTCCTCGTCTGTTGCTGATCCTGCGCCCTCCGGCCAGCCGGGTACCGCGGCTTTGCGAGGGTGTGTCCTTCGGAGATCTGACCGTTCTTCGGACATGTCCGACGTCCGGTCATGTTAGCACCGTGGGCTCGACGGTCCGCAGCGGGCCTGCCCCTTGCCGTCGATCCGCAATCGTCGGTTCCGGCGAAGGTATTGACGCGCGGGAATGAACGGGGCCCGCACATGGCGGGCCCCCGGATGGTGCTGCTTGGATCAGGGCGTGGGGGGCGGGGCGCCGCCTCCTGTTGATCCGGTCTTCGGCGCTGAGTTGTCAGCAGCCTTGGCGCGTTCGGCGCGCGCCTTCTCGGCAGCCAGCTCTTCTTCTTCGACGCGATCGTGGACGAACCACGGGTTCCCGTCGTCGTCGAGGTAGAGCTGCTGCATTTCCTCGAGATTGAAGGGCCGTGATCCGATTCGACCGAAGATCGCAATCTGATTCCCGGTCTCATCGACCGCACGGTCGCGCTCAAGGGCGTCGGAGATCGAAAGGGCCGGATCGTCGGTGGCGTAGGTCGCAATCAGGTGCGGCTTGGGCTCGGGGCTGAAGCCGTAGAACTTGGGCTGGATCTCCGGGGAGGTGAGCTGGACGATCTTGAGCCCGTTGCGGCCGTCGGCCACGTACATGAAGAGCGAGGCGTTGGTGGTCGCCACGGTCACGTCGCGGGCGTCGTTGAGGGCGCCGTTGGCGTTGTACGTCATGTAGAGCTCGGGCTTGTCGGCCTGGGTCACGTCGATGATGGTGATGCCGTCGGACCCCGAGGCGACATAGGCGTAGGTCCGGGCGACGTGCAGCTTCCGGGCATCGCGGATCGGCACGACCGCTTCTGGCAGCACGACAGGCTGCGTCGGGTCGGTGACGTCGACGACCTGGAAGCCGGCCGGCGTGGTCACGTACAGGTACCGGAACTGGAGGGCGGTGGCTCGTGCGCCTGGCAGCTCGATCGTGGTGATGTGCGACGGTTTCAGCGGATCATCCATATCGACGACGACCACGCCTCGGTCGGTCGTGACGTAGAAGTTCGTGCCCGCGACCGTGAGGAACTTCGCCCCGTTGAGGAGGCCGCCCGGATTCCAGGTCAGCTGGCGCTCGAGGAAGTTGTTCCGCGGCTCGAGGTCATGGAGCGTGTCGATGTCCGTCGCGATCAGGCCTTCGACCGAGTCTGTAATGAAGGCGTAGTTGTAGATCGGATGGAACGGCTGCTCCATGTTATCGACGCGCATGAGGTCGCCCTCGTTGCGGCTCGGCTGCACCGGCTGGGTCGTCGGCAGCACCACGCAGGTGGCGTTCTCCGACTTGATCCGGGTGTTGTGACCAAGGGGCGAGAAAGGCGCGGTGATCATGCGCTGGGAGATGCCCTTGTTGGCGACGCTCGCGATGTCGTAGACCTGCGTACCCTTCGGCCCGCGGGAGACGAACAGGTACTCGCCGCGGTGCTGGACGCAATTGGCCTCGCCGCCGGTCCTATGCTTCCAGACCTGCTGCAGCTCGCGGCTATTCGCCTCATGCTCCCGGTAGTTCGCGGGATAGGCGTAGCGCTGGAGGTACGACCCGATGACGGCCTGCGGCTCTTCCCATTCGGTCACCTGCACGGCGTTTATCGCGTTCTCGGTGCCAACGTAGGCGTGGTAGCCGAGGAAATCGACGAACTTGTTACCCAGGAGCAGGAGCTGCGCCATGATCGCGTTGTTGTCGTTCTCCTCCGACAGGTGGCAATCCGTGCAGGTCTTCGTCTCGGTCTTCCGCGCTGTGTGCGGGAAGTGCGGTGCGAAGGCCTGGGAGCTGTAGCCTGCGGCCGAGATCGGCGGCTGCTGGATGTAGATCTTCTCCCGGTTGGCGTTGGTCGAGGAAAGGATCAGGGCCGACGAAGAACGGACCGGCGCGGTCTTCCCGGACTTCAGCGGACCGTGCTTGCCAAGCTGGAACATCTGGTCGCGGGCCACCTGCGGGTTGTAGGTCGCGAAGCTTCGCGTCTTCTCCCTGTCGTAGTGGTGGACTTCCGACTTCCAGTTGGCCTCGATCGGCAGGTGACAGCCGCCACAACTCGTCGTCCACGACGTGTGACAGCTGTAGCAGAGCATGTTCTCGTACTTGTGGGCCCGATCTTCGGGGCGGACGTGCTGACCCCAGTCAAGGCTCGCAGTGTCGTCCGACATCAGCTTCGCGCGGGCCGATTTGGCGTTGTAGCTCGCGTGTGTCGGATCCGAGGTGTCCTTCAGCAGCGACATCTCCCACTCCATGCCCGGATTGACGAGAGAGCGCTGGATCAGCGTTCCGTCGATCCACTCGAAGCGCTTCTTACCATCCGGATTGCGCTTCAGGCTCAGGTCGTGCCCCGCCGGCGGCGCCATGGTGCCGCTCGTGAGAAGTGTGGGGTACTCGTCAGCCGTGCCGTGGCAATCGATGCACTTGATCTCGACGCCCGCCATGACCTCACCGACGATGTGGCCGTTGCCGTGCGAGTCCTGGTCGAAGTGACAGTCCACGCAGTGCATGCCGACATCCGTGTGGATCGACGACATATGGACCGTCTTCTCCCACTTATTCGGATCGTCGTCCTCGACGATGTTGCCGTCCGCGTCGAGCAGGTTGCCTTTCCGATCCCGCTTGAAGATCGCGCGGAAGTTCCAGCCGTGGCCGTGGTAATCGGCGAACTGCGTATCATTGAGCTCGGGATTCATCTCGCTCACCTGCTCGAGGAAGTCGAGATCCATCCACTTTCCGCGGGCAACCGCGCCCTCGGGGTTCCGGTCGAGCACCGTTCGTTTCTCACCGTGCGGCAGGTCGATCTGCTCCTCGGGCCACATGGCCGGCGCGTCGGACTCGTAGTCCCACATGGTGTACCCGAGATAGGTGTTGATAAACATGTTCGGCTGGTGCATGTGGCACATCATGCACTGGCTGGTCGGGATGGCCCGGGTGAATTCATGCTTTAGCGGGTGGCCTTTCCGATCCTTCGGAATCGTTGGGTCGGCTGTCTGGGTGACACCGGTATGGCCAAACTCCGCGTAGGGGCCCGAATGCCGCGGATCGCGATCGTTGGCGTACACGACGTGGCAGGACGCACAGCCCGAATGGCGGAAATCGCCGGGATTGTCGTTAGTGCCCATGAACCACATGAACGGGTCATTCAGGCGCGTTTTGTGAATATTCAGGACGGGGATCGCAACGCGGTTGCCGGTGGCCGGCCCCCGGTTCGACTGGCGGAAGTCCGGACGGCCGGGTTCCTCGAGCTTCTGGATCCCACCCGGGACCTGGCCGATCGGATTCGGCAAGCCGGTCTCCGGGAACAGGTTGACGATGTTCCGCCCCCCTCGCTCGAAGACCCGAAAGACGTCTGCCGGAGGAATCGTCTGCCATCGAGGCATCGGATAGAGCGCGTCGATCACGCCACGGGCCTTCATCTCCTCCGTCACGGGAACCGGGTTCTTGATCATCGCGGGCTCGCCGTCGCGGGTGTACGACTCACCGAGCAGATAATTCTTATAGGGCAGAATCCCGTTGTTGTAAGCCGCACCACCCCAGAGCATGGCGCCGGTCGCCATGATGCTCCGTTCGGCGGCGCGGATCACGGGGAGGTGGCAGGCGCCACAGGCCTCGCGCGCGATGCGATAGTCCGAGGGGTTCGTGAAGCGGATGAATTCCGGCGACTCCTCGTTCAGCAGCGCGAAGCTCCCTCGTGGGTTCGTGCTGGAGGGATAGTTCCAGCTCTCGGGCAGCGTCGGCTTGACGTGGGCCTTGTCGATGTAGCCCTGGTAGTGGTCGCTGTAAACCGGGATTTTCTCTTCGTAGCGGAGCTTGCCGTGCACCGACTCTGCGATCGGCGACATGTCGTGGTCACCGGCGTGCTCTTGCTCGACGCGGATCGGTGCCTCCGGCGCGCCCTCCCAGAAGACCGTGGCGTCGCCGCCGTGGCAGTCGGTGCACCCGAGCACGACCGCCTCCGAGGCATGCATGGTCTTGCGGTCCGTGGCCGTATGGCAGGAGGCGCAGCCGTCGCTCTTGGCGTCCGCCTCTTGCCAGGTCTGGCTGATCGGAGCCGGGGGATAGACGGGATAGTCGATCTTGACTTTTTTTTCCTTGTCCGCCGCCCACACCCCCGTCGCCGCCAGCAGCAGTCCGGTCATGATTGTGGTCTTGAGCATCCTCATCTCTTGTCCCCCGATCAGTACGCGAAGATGATGTTCGCGAGCACTGAATACTGGTCGTCATCGCCGAAGAGCTGCTTGAAACCGTCCCCAGGTAGCAGCCCGGCGGCGGAGAGCCGCACGATGATGTTCTGACTCATGAGCGGTCGCCAGATCCAGGAGATCGAGGCGTCCAGACCGATCTCGTCGTCGATCGGGCCCTGATTGCGCGCCACCTCGAGGATCTCGGTCTCGTCGAACCACATCTGGTTCAGATTGACCGAGACCCGCGACTGCGGCGTCAGGTCGAAATCCGCGCCGATGCCGAAGAGCAGGAAGCCCGGATTGTCGAAGTTGGACTGGCCGAGCTCCCGCGAGGACCGCATCGACGGCAGCATGGCATTCCGCCCGGAAAGGATGACGCCACCGCCGCCGATGAGCGGAACGGTCTGCCGGAACCAGTAGTTGGTGTCCGCACCCGCGATGATCGGGTTCTCGAAGATCGCGTCGAATCCGTTGGACTCGTCGTCGAAGGCGTCGTCGTCGCCGGTTGCGTAGACGGCGGAGAGCCGGATCCGGGTCCAGTCGAAGTCCATGGACGCTTCCGCGGCGGCAAAGCCCGCCTTGATGTCGGTGTCGTCGTCGATGAACACGCCGGGTTCGTTGTCGCCGATGGCGTAGTAGGCCGAGGCGGTCAGGTTCAGGCGCCCGAAGTGACCGTCGCCGCTGAGGCCGAAGTAGGTGACGTCGTAGGTCCGCGGCCGCTCCGTGCCGAGCGACGCCGGGCGGGCGAGGAACCCGTTCTCGTCGAAGAAGAACTCGTCCTCGCGATTGCGGTTGTGCACGATCGTTGCCTGGGTGAAGAAGCCCAGGACCGGCCAGTCCTGGGCGAAGGCGTTGGCGATGAAGACGTCGTTGTCGCGCAAGCCTTCACCCAGATCGTTGAGGCCACTGTTCGTGTCCTTCTCGACCAGCCGGAACCACGCCAGGTTGTACTGGAACTTGTTATTGTCGCGGTTGCCGAACAGGCGCAGACCGAACTGGTTGTCCTGGAAGAGGAAGCCCCGGAAATCCGTGTTGAACGGCTGGATCCCGAGACGGATCGAGTCGAAGTCGTAGCGATCGGTGACATCGCGGATGTGGTAGTCGACGAAGAGCTCCTGGACGCCGACATGGTTGTCTTCCCGGGTGGTCTCGTCGAAGCGCGGGTCGATATTCAGGAAACGGAGCTCGTCGACCTCGACGCGGTTGTAGTTGAAGGCTAGCGTCAGACGGTACTCCCACTCGGGTGGCTTGAAGACCGTGTTGCCCTTGTAGTAGACCGCGCCGACGATGAATGACTGCGCAAAGATCGTCTGGTCGTTGCTGCCGAAGACGTCGAGCGCCCCCGGGTCATTGCTCGACTGGATGCCGACGGGCGTCGGGATACTCCGCGGTTCGATGACCGTATCCGAGATCGCGAGGATGTTCAGGAACCAGTCGTCGTAGATCGGCTTGTCGGCCTTGTACGTGTTGACGTTGTACGGGTCCCACCAGTTCTCGGTGAGGCCGAGGGTTTCCATGATGCGCCAGCGATCCGGGATCGGCACGAAGAGATTCGGATCGTCCTGCTGCATGCGCACGGGCCGGACCCGTGACTCATCGACCTCGATTTCGCGGCTCGTGTCCTCCCGCGGCGGCCGACCGGGCCGGCGGCGCTGGACCGAGCGGCGGATATCGTCCTCGGCACCCGCGACGAAGCGGGTGAGGGCGGTCCCCAGGGAGAGCGTCGAGTTGGCCTGGACCGGTTGCCAGGCGAGGGCGGCCGTGATGCCGGCTATGAGCAGCGTCCGAGCCGCGCGGCGGGTGTTCCGTTCGTTCATCTACTTGCCCTCACAGACATTCTGTTCGTCCGAGTTCAGGAACGGCGCCTGCGGGCACTGGACGTAGCGCAGGCGAACGCCCTTGGGCGTGAGCTGGTCGGCGCGCATGGCGGGCGGCGCGTTGTTGATCGTGCCGAGGATCTCGCCGGCGTTATGCAGGCCCAGGAAGGAGATCATGTCGTCCTGGTCGATGCCGTCGCCGGAGACGCCGATGCCGCCGATGAGGGTCGAGCCGCGATAGATCGGCACGCTGCCCGGAAAGATCTGGATGCCGTTGGCGAGGCGGCCGAGGCCGGTGCAATTCTGCGGAACGTCGTTTTCGGCAAGCCCGAGCAGGAAGACCACGTGGCCGATCACGCTGTTGTACACCAGGTCGAGCTGCAGCCCGACGTTGAACGGGCTCCAGTCGGCAAAGGGCTTGCTGAACGGTCCGTGTTCGGTACCCGGAGCGCCGTCCGGGTAGAAGGGACGGGACAGGTTGCCGCCGGAACGGTCCGCGAAAGCGAAGGCCCCATCGTCGAGTGCCGTGGCCGAATCGAGGAAGACCTTGGTGGCGATGACATAGTCGCCGATGGCCATCGCCCCCCCGTCGGGGTCGTCGAAGAGGTAGTCGACATCGGCCGCTGACCGGAGGTCGTCGCCGGCGTAATCGCCGGAGTAGAAAGATGCGGTCCGCGCTTTCTGGAGGGACACGTCGAGACCGAAGATCGGCGCGTCCCGGGTTCGTGCAAGGCCGACGATGACGCCGTTCGTATCAACGATGGAAATGCTGACCCGCGCCTGGGAGCTCGCCGGGCGTCGGATCTGGGCGCGGGCCCGGTTGGCGATCTTCAGGGCCTCCTGGATCAGTACACGCACCTCGTTTTCCGTCAGCGCGTTGTCCCCGTCCGTGCCGTCCATCGGTCGAAACCGATTGTTGTTGTTCTCGTCGACGATGACGAAGGCATCCAGGCCCGGATAGTCGAGCTCGTCCGGGCGGACGCCGGATTCCGGCTGACCGAAAGCGGTGCCGCCCCGGATCGTCCCATCGAAGTAGGTGGCGATCGGGACCAGGAAGCCGCTCAGCGTTTCGAAGCCTGGCGCATTGGCCGGGTCTGTCGCGAGGTCGGTGGCATCGACGTCGGCGTAGCGGAAGGTCTTGCCCTCGACCGTGATGCGATTGGCCCGACGATCGTTCGGCGCGGAGAAGCCGAAGGTGCCGGCTACGGCCACGAGTTCATCGATGGAGCGGTCGAGATTCGTCAGGTCCTCATCGAGGGAGTAGACGCCATCCGTCTCGACACCGATGCCGCCGACCGGGACACCATCGATATAGAGTGGCAAACCACCCGGATCGGCCGCGAGGCCGAGGGGAGAGCGCTGCGGACCGACCTGGACGGCGGCGCCGCTGGAGCGATTCATGAAATCGGAGCAGGGCAGCTGACTGAACTGCACCCCGAAGAGCGGTCCACTAGGCTGGCCAATCTCGCCGGGGTTGAAGTTCTCCTGGACGATCTGACCGGCGGTCCGCGTCGTGAAGGCGTTGCCTTCCGAACTCAGGAACGCGCCGGTAATCGCCTTGGTCATCGACGCGACCGCAGGCGGGCCGCCGACGCCATCGTCCAGGATCAGACCGTTGAGACCCTCATTTGCGCCACGGCCTGGTATCGAGAGTGCCGTGGGTGCGCCATCCATCGCATAGACGGCCAGCACGTTGCCGACCCGATCGACGACAGAGATGATCGCTGGAGCACCCTGTGCCGAGGCTTCCGCTGCGGCCTGGGCGATGATCCGTCGCACCTGAGACTCGCTGAGCTTCGATTCCGCGGTCGCGCAGGAGCCGGTGCAGCCCTGACCGGCGTTGGTCTGGGGCGGTGGTTCGGCCGTACCCGGTGGTTCCGAGCGGCTGCCGCCGCCACAGCCCGCGAGCGACAGCATTCCCGCTGTCGCGATGGCCCATGCGATCTGTTTCCTGGTCATGCGCTCCCCCGCTTGACGAGTGCCTGGTACTGGCCGGTCACGAACCGGCCAGTGTGAGTTCCGTATGGCCGTGGTACTGGTGACAGTCGATGCACGGCGATGCCACCTTGTTGGGCACATCCTCACCGCCGTGGCAATCACGGCAGCCGACGACCGTCTCGCCCTTCCACGTGGCCGTATCGATACCGGGCAGCAGGACATCGTTGCTGCTGTCCGACACGCCTGCGGCGTGACAGCTCTCGCAATTCATGGTGACGTGGCTCTGGTGCGTGAAACGCGCATCGGTATGCCAGACGCCCTGGATGCGGACCTTCGCGACATTCCAGGTCAGGCTGTCGCCTTCACCGACCCGCGAGACGTCGTGGCAAACGCCGCAGGCCTGGCCCTCGAAGAGACCCTTGGCCGTGCGCATGGCGGCCTCGTTGGACCATTGCGTGATCTCCAGCCGCTCCTGCCGCGTGATGGCCTCGCCCGGACGACGGCGCTTGCGTACGACCTGCGGAGCCGATGCGTCCGCGACGGTGCCCCGAAGCGCCTTGTCGGCGTAATAGCCTTCGAGCATGTAGACGACTTCGGCGGCGTTGCCGTGCGGCACCTGGCGATCGGGGGCCGCGGGATCGAAGCCCAGCGTGTGGCATTCGTGACACATGGTGTCGAAGGCGACCGGCTCCATCAGCGCGCCACCGGGTTCCGGTGCGTGGCAATCGGCGCACGCCAGGACACGCTCACCGCTCGGCGCGGCGATCCCGTCGGCCGCGAGATGGACATCGTGCGGGAACTTCAGGTTCGAGTCCTCGGACAGCGTCGGCGACCCCAGGAGCTCGCGGCGGGGCGCGTAGTTGCCATCGGCGTCCCAGCCGGCCAGTTCAACCTTGAACTGCGGATGATCGTGTGTGAAGTCGGAGGCATTGGCCAGAAGCGTCTTGCCCTGGGTGGTCGTGTCCAGGTTCGCGTGACAATCCGTGCAGAGCGCCTGTCGGTCGACGATCAGACCGTCGAGGCCGTTGTGGTCCTTGTGGCACTTCGCGCAGGGGGTGTTCGTAAGCGCGGGCAGGTCGAAGAAGCTGTCGTCCGCGTGGGCCGGCGTCGCCGTATGACAGGCGATGCACTGCTCGTCGCGAACGCTCTGGAAAGGCTTCGCGTGGCAGAGCTCGCAGTTCTCGCCGAAGAAGTGATGAGCGGCCTGCAGCGTGCCGGATTCCCAGACACCATCGCTGGGCAAGCCGGGCGTGCTACGCAGGGTATCGTTCACGGCCGGGACCTGGTCGCCAACGATCGGGATGATCAGTCCGATGGCGAGAAACGCGACAAAGAACAGCCAGGCGGGGCCCCGTTTTCCGAGCCAGGTTTCCGCGAGGCTCGTGGCAACCTTCGCGCCGGCAGCCTCGTCGGCCTCGTCCTGCTCGATCTCGCTGATCTCGACGGCAGCATCGTAGCCGTCCGGCGCCTTGATGAACTCGATCTGAGTCGCGCCGATGAGGAGCTTGGAGCCGACGCCAGCGCCCGCCGCGGACTGGAGCTTACCGTCGACCCGAACGCCGGAGGAGATGAGTGATTCGACCCGGTACCGGTTCGCCTTCAGCGGCACGACACGCGCATGCTCGAGTGCGGCTTTGAGGTCCGAAAGAAAGACGGCGTTGGCCGCGCTGCGGCCGATCGTGAGGTTCGAGCCCGAGTAGCTGTCGTCCGAGCGGGTCGTCACGCCCTTGCGGGAGGTCATGACGGTTCTGATCAACCAGCGCATACCCGTACTCCCCTCACCAGTAGTAGAAGACCGAGACGATGTGCGCGCTCAGAGCTCCGAGCAGCGCGAACGTCATGGGCACATGCAGGAAGAGCCAGATGTCCATCATCGCCTGATAGTGGATGTCCCGGGCGATCTTCGAGGCCAGCGCCTTCTTCCGGCTCAGCAGGTCGAGAAGCCGTCGCAGACGTTCGGCGTCTTCACCGCCGGAGCCGGCGAGGAAATCGACCATCGCGAACATCGTGGGCATGTCCTGGGTCTGCTGCTTCTTGTCGGAGGCCTGCACCTCCTCGATCATGTCGCGCGTCTGCTCCAGTGCGGACTCCGTGGCGTCAGCCGCTGTCAGCTGGGCCCAGACACCGCCGCCGAGCTTCGTGTTTTCGATCGAGCGGACGACCATCGCGTGGACCTTGGGCCCCAGCTTGTCGGCGACGCGAAGGCTTTCATCGTCGAGCTCCGCAATCTCCGCGAGCATCGTCGCGCGGTCGGTATTGGCCCGGTTCCGGGTCATCAGAGTCGGGTAGCGCGAGTAGGCGTAGATGCCGAAGAAGCCTGAGAAGATGACGATCATCATCAGGACGTAGGCGGCCGTATGGATGTTCCAGCCGAACTGAAAGCCCGTGTGCAGCGTCGCGATGAGGATCAAGGAGGCCCCGAGGTAGACGTGCCCCGACAGCCAGCCGCGCAGTGAACCGAGTCGATTGTTGTAGGTCCGCTTGCGATAACCGAAGAGCGTCAGCCAGACGATCAGCACCGCACCAATAGTGCCCAGCGTGTAGCCGAGCCAGGTGCCACCGTTCGGGCCGACAAAGGGGTCGTGCCAGATGTAGGCGACCAGGGACCCGATCATGAGGATCATGGCCCACCAGAGGTAGCGGAATCGCGCGTGATTTAGAAACGAGTCTTGCATGCCGAGTTTTCCCCCGTACGTCGGCCCCTGTCAGGATTTCGATTTTGCGTATGCCGGCAAATCCTCAGGACTGATCCGGATCGCTGCCCCCGTCGGACAGGACCTCACGCAAGCGGCTCCCCCAGGAAGCCCCTTGCACATGTCGCACTTCACGGCCTTCTTTTCCCCAGAACCTTTGGCCGCAAGATCTTCTCCCGGTCCGGCGCCACGGCCGAACAGGAGCCACTGCAGGATGCCCGGCTTCTTCGGCTTCTTCGCCGACATGTGAATCACGCCATAGGGGCAGTTCCGCTCGCAGTTGCCGCACCCGATGCAATTGTCGGCGATGAACACCTCGCCGTCGGGTGCGCGCCGGATGGCGTCCGGCGGGCAATCCTTCATGCAGTGCGGGTGCTCGCAATGCCGGCAGGAAGTCGGCACGTGGATGGTCGCGTAGGTCGGACCCGCCTCCCGGTGCAGCCGGGAGGTGCCGCCGTGGGTCTCGGCACACGCCTTCTCGCAGTTGTCGCAGCGCACGCAGAGCGCTTCATCGATCAGCAGGATGTCCGTGGCCTCGCCGACGCCCTGGGAAACAAGGAACGAGATCACGTCGCCGCCCTCAGGCGCGGACTGCATCTGCAGATTGGCCGCGGCGCGTTGCCGGTATTCGGACTGGAGTCGCAGGCGCAGTTCAGGCTCCCGGATGAGCAACTCCTTGAAGGCATCGCCGTCAAGGCGGATCGTCTCCGTCGCGATCGCGGCCTTGGCCGTCGCCGAGCGCTGGTTGTCTCCCAGCAGCGCCATCTCGCCCACGTAATTGCCCGCGGGCACGTAGGACAGGACGACGTCCCGGCCACCGATGCTCCGGGAAATGGTCAGCGATCCCACCCGGACAACGTGCAGGCAGTCGCCGGGTTCGCCTTCCTCGAACAACACATCGCCGGCCTTGAACGACTCCAGCGTTGCGGTGGCCACGACGTCCTGGAGCTTCTCTGCCGGGGTGTCCGGGGCGAAGCGCGACTGGATGGCCCGCATGATGAAGGCCTCGTCGATTACGCGCTTGACGGCGTCGACGGAGTTGATGAGCTTGTTCATCGACCGTCGCGGCGTCTCGATGAGTACGCAGTCCCTGCCTGCGAGCGTCGTCGCGGACCGGCGACGGCCGGAAATGAGGCTCATCTCGCCGAAGAACTCGCCGGCGCCCAGCTTGATCTTCTTGCCGCTGGCCTCATCGACCACGATCTCGACCTCGCCCTCGACGATCGAGAAGAAGGTGTTGGTGTAGTCGTTCTTGGCAAAGACCACGTCGCCGGGCGACGGGGTCAGGATGTCGCTGTCGAGCATGAACTCCCGCAGCTGCAGCGCGGTGATGGGTGCGAGCAGCGGCACGTTTTTCTGGATCTTCTCGAGCGCGGCGTTCACGGTCGAGAAGCCCGGCATGTTCTTGAACTTCTCGCGGAGCAGGGGTTCGTCGGCTGGCTCCACGTCGTTGCCGAGGATGAACTCCACGACCTCATAGCCCTGGTTCATCGCCTGCTTGATCAGCGGGTAGCCGCCGAGCGCGCCGATGATGTAGAGGCCCGGAACGTTGGACTCGTATTTCGGTGAGATCGCCGGAACGGATGCGGGATCGTTGTTCGGGAACTCGATGCCGCAGGATTCGACGAAGCGCCGCGGGGGAATGGCGCCGAGCCGGCCGATGATGCGGTCGACGTCGATTTCCGCGGTGCCGTCCTTGGTGTTCAAGATCAGCTTGCCGGGCTTCGGGCCGTCCGGGGTCTCCGTCACGGACCCGACGTTGGTGCTGTAGAAGCACTGGATCCGACCGTCCTCGATGGCCTTCAGGATCGCCTGGTTGTTACCGTCCTTCGCCCGAGCGAATTCGTCCCGCCTGTTCACGATGGACACGGTGTTGTGGCCCGACAGCGACACCGCATTCTCGATGGCGGCGTCTCCCGCGCCGACGACGACGATCGTTTCGCCCTCGTACTCGTCGGGGTCGTCAAGCTGGTACTGGACGAACGGCAGATCCTCGCCTTCGACCCCGAGCTTGCGGATGTTGCCTTGGAGGCCGATGCCCAGAACGACACTCTCGGCCTTGATCTCGGCTCCGGCCTTCGTCGTTATGGTGAACAGGTCACCGTCCTTCTGGATGCCGGTGACCTCGTTGCGGTAGTAGACGTTCGCCTTGGTCTTCTCAATACCCTGGTCCCAGGCGCCCAGCACCGCTTCCCGCGGCCCGGCTTCGAATTCGAGAGGACTCCGCAGCGGCAGGATGTCCGGCTCGGCCATGACATGCTTGCCTTTCTGGTACTGATAGATCGTGTGGGAGAGGTGCTCTTCGGTCTCGAGCAAAACGTGTGAGGTGCCGTTCTCGGCGGCGCGCGCCGCAGCACTCAGGCCAGCGGGTCCGGAACCCACCACCGCGATCTTGAAGACTTCCGACATTTCCCCCCCCTCGGACGAGCCGAGCCGCAACGAGAGTCGGGAGCGGTGGCTTGTCCCCAGTGCATCGCCCCCACGATATGCAGCATTGTAGCGAATCGAGCGTGCCGCTAGAAGGGCGGTTCACAAGTGAAACGATCAGGGGCCGAAAAGGATGCCTCAGGCGCGCTCAGGATGCGGGCCGCGCAGCCGCCGCTGGCCCCGGCGGCGCGTGGCGTTCCAACCACGCGAAGACCTCCGACCACCACCGCTGCGCCGCCGTGCGACGATCGATCTGGTGCCCATCGTTCGGGAACAGGACGAGCCGGGAGGGAACACCCCGAGCGGTCATCATGTTGTGCTGAATGAGGCTGTGGGCGACAGGAACCCGATGATCCCGCTCACCGTGGAGCAGCAGTGTCGGCGTACCGATTCGCGCGGCAAAGGTGCTCGGAGACAGCGCGCGATACCGATCTGGGTCAATCCATGGACTTGCCCCATAGGTACGCTCGCGTCCCCAGGGATAGTCGGAACCCGCCTGGATCATGAGATCGAAGATGCCCGCATGGACCACCGCCGCCGCGAACCGGTCCGTCCGTGTCAGGAGCCAGTTGGCAAGGTAGCCGCCATAGGAGCCACCGACCACGGCGATCCGGTCCGGATCAACCCATGGATAGGTCTCGAGGTGTTCGACACCGGCAAGCACGTCCGTTGCCGCGGCCCCCAGGGGATCGCCCTGGATCGAGTCAGCGAAGGCCTGGCCGTAGCCGGTCGATCCATGAGGATTCAGGGCGAGAACGACATATCCCGGGGCGGCGAAGGCCATGAGACTCCAGCGACGGTAGAACTGGTCCAGCCAGGCCAGATGGGGGCCACCGTGAAGCAGGACGAGCACGGGCCAGCGCCGCTCTGAAGAGAAGCCCGGGGGCAGGATCAGGTGCGCGTCGACCGTCGTACGAGCGTGTCCGGCGAATTCGACGCGGTCGACCGCACCGATCCGCGTGTCCTCCAGAATCGTCTGGTTGAGGTCCGCGAGCATGCGTCCGTGGTTGCCGTTGGCGTCCGTCCGCTCAACGAATGGCGGGCGGGTGAGGGTACTGCGGAGGTAATAGAGGTTCTCGTCCCGGCCGATCCTGAGGGCCGATACATGCCCGCCGTTGATGACCCTGCGGGCCTTGCCGCCCTGGAGGCTTGTTCGGAAGACGTGCCGGCCCCCGTTTTCCTCGGCGACGAAGTAGAGCTGCCGGCTTTCGGGGGCGACGACCCATTCCTCCGGTGACAACCGGTCCACCTCGTTGAGGATGGTGAAGCTCTGGCGGTTGAGTTCCAGGCGAACGAGCCGCGTATGCTCGGCCAGCGCATTCGTTCGCGTGTGCTCCCCGAAGAGGAGCCCCCCCTCACGGTCGAAGCGAGGCCGGAACGCCGACCCTTCCCGCGCGCCGGTCAGATTCAAGCGACGGCCCTCGTCGATGACGGTCAGGTAGAGATCCCGATCGATCGTCAGATAGGGCGGCTCGGCCGCGATCCCCGTGTAGGCGAGAAGCTCGCCGTTCGCCGAAAGATCCCATTCGAATTCCGCTATCGGCACGCTGTCTGCGAAATCCGGTGTGAGATCCCGGACCGAGGCGCCGTCGAGCGAAACCTCGAAAAGGTGCTGGACAAGGCGCGCGTCGGCCAGCTGGCCGTTGCGTCGGGTGACGCGCGACTCGGTCCCCATGCCCGTCCGCGCCAAGCGCTCCACGGCCGCGAGGCGTACCCCGAGCGCCTCGTGGTCGTCGTTGAGATCGGGGAACGTCGATGCCTCGAAGACGATGCTACTGCCGTCCCCGCGAAAGCGAGGCTTGCGCGCGTCGGTCGGGAAGCGGGTGAGCGGCACGGGCTCGCCGCCGCGGAGGTTGAGCAGAAAGATGTCGGTCGACGGCGTGCCCGGGCGACTGGACGCATAGGCAATGCTGCGGCCGTCCGGAGACCAGACCGGATCGACGTCAGGGCCGGGATTACGCGTGAGCTGGCGGGGCTCGCCCTTGCCGTCGGCCTCCACCAGCCACAGGTCGATCGCGGGCGTGTCGCCGCCGCGCGGAAAGCTCGTGACGGTAAACACCACGTAGCGCCCGTCCGGGCTCACCTGGGGATCGTTGATCTCCGCGAGATCCCACAGGCGCTCTGGCGTGAGCAACGAGAAGCCGGTGATCGCCGCCGACGGTGCCGCCCAGCCGAGGAAGGCCAGGATACAGAGCAGGGGGGCTGTGCATCGGATCGGTTCCGTGCGATGGCTGTGGAGCATCAGCGGATTGTGACAGATATCCCGGGGCTCGCAGGTGCACGGGGCGTGATGTCGCAGGAATGGCGCCATCCTGCCGGGAAACGAAAACGGGCCCCGGAGGGCCCGTGGTCGGTGAAGCGGGTCAGCTCAGACGACGCCGTAGGCCAGCATCGCGTCGGCGACCTTGATGAAGCCCGCGATGTTCGAGCCCTTCAGATAGTTGACGAAGTCACCCTCGTCCCCGTAGCGCACGCACTGGTCGTGGATGTTCATCATGATGCCCCGCAGGCGATCGTTCAGCTCGTCGCGGGTCCAGGACAGGCGCATGCTGTTCTGGGTCATCTCCAGGCCGGAGACCGCGACGCCGCCCGCGTTGGCCGCCTTGGCCGGGCCGTACATCATCTTGTTCTCGAGGAAGATGTCGACGGCCGCCGGCGTGGACGGCATGTTGGCGCCCTCGGCAACACCCATGCAGTTGTTCGCCGCCAGCGTTCGCGCGTCGTCTTCCTCGAGCTCGTTCTGCGTGGCGCAGGGGAAGGCGAGGTCGCAGTCGACGCCCCAGGGACGCTTGCCCTCGAGGTACTCGCAGCCGAACTCGTCGGCATATTCCTTGATCCGCCCGCGGCGCTCGTTCTTCAGCGCCTTCAGCCACTCGAGCTTCTCGGCGGTGATGCCGTCCTTGTCGTAGATCGTGCCGCCGGAGTCGGACATCGTGACGACCTTGCCGCCGAGCTGTGTGATCTTCTCGCAGGTGAACTGGGCGACGTTGCCGGAGCCTGAAACCGCGCAGACCTTGCCTTCGAAGTCCATGCCGCGGTGCTTGAGCATGTCCTCCATGAAGTAGACCGCGCCGTAACCGGTCGCCTCGGTGCGGATCAGGCTGCCGCCGAAGGCCAGTCCCTTGCCGGTCAGGACGCCGACGAACTCGTTCTCGAGCCGGAGGTACTGGCCGAACATGTAGCTGATCTCGCGAGCGCCCACGCCGATGTCGCCTGCCGGGACATCGGTATAAGGACCGATGTGCCGATGCAGCTCGGTCATGAATGACTGACAGAAGCGCATCACCTCGGAGTCCGACTTGCCCTTGGGATTGAAGTCGGAGCCGCCCTTGCCGCCGCCCATGGGCAGGCCGGTGAGGCTGTTCTTGAAGGTCTGCTCGAAGGCGAGGAACTTCAGCGTGCCCTGGGTGACGCTCGGGTGGAAGCGGATGCCGCCCTTGTAGGGACCGATGGCGTTATTGTGCTGCACGCGGTAACCGCGGTTGACGCGGACCTGGCCCTCGTCGTCCTGCCAGCCAACCCGGAAGGAGATGATCCGGTCCGGCTCCGTCAGGCGCTCCATGATCTGAGCGTCCCGATACTCGGGCTTGTCCTTGATGAACGGCAGGATGTGCTGGACGACCTCATAGACGGCCTGGTGAAACTCGGGCTCGCCCGGGTTACGCCGCTTCAGGCCATTCATGAACTCATCCAGTGAATGGATGGTGGAATAAGGCATCGATGTGTCCCCCCAAAGGATTGTGAAAGATCGCGCGAGCAGTCCGGTATTCCCCTGAGCGTCCCGGAATGCAGACGTCTCACCCACGATAGTCTCATTCACGAGAGTTGCCAAGCTGCCGTCGGCACTGGTGGTCTTCACCGGACACTGGCGCTTTTCGCCATATGGTGATGCCTGAACTCTTGGATAACCGCCGATTCGGCGAGTGGCCCGGATCTTGCTGCATCACACCCGGAGGGACCTCCCATGACTTTCGGTCTAGGGTGGTTCCAGAGTCCTAGTGTTATAGTTGACTACAACACCCATACTGTCCGGCCGAAAACAATGACACGTCTCCTCGAAATGCGCCGCGCCAACGTTCTGATGATTCTCGTACTCGTCATGCTTTCGGCGGTCCTCGCCGGCTGCGGCGGGGCCAACGGCCAGGAGGCCGTAAGCGAGGAAGACGAAGAGGCGGCGGTTGCCGTCCCGGTCGAGGTCGCCGCCATCGAGCGGTCGACCGTCTTCGCCGCCTACGAAGGGACGTCGACGCTCGAGGCCGAGCAGGAAGCGGACGTGGTCGCAAAGGCCGGCGGCGTCATCCTCGAGCTTCTCGTCGACGAGGGTGACCGCGTCGAGGCCGGCCAGGTCGTGGCCCGCATCGATCGGGACCGCCTCGAGATCCAGCTGAAACAGGCCAAGGCCGTGCTGGGCAAGCTGGAGAGCGAATTCGAACGGCTCGATGAGCTCAGCGAGAAGAAGCTGATCAGCCGGGATGCCTTTGACAAGGTCAAGTTCGACCTGGAGCAACAGCGGGCCTCGGTGGAACTGGCCGAGCTCGAGCTGAGCTATACCGAGGTGCGTTCGCCGATCGGCGGGGTGATCTCCGAGCGCCTCGTCAAGGTCGGCAACCTCGTCGAGCTGTTTTCACCCCTGTTCCGCGTGGATGATTTCGACCCGCTGCTCGCCGTGATGTATGTCCCCGAGCGCGAGCTGAGCACGTTGGCCCTCGGCCAGGAAGCGCGCCTGAACTTCGACGCCGTCGGCGACGACTACTTCATGGGGCGGCTCGAGCGCATCAGCCCGGTCGTTGATCCCCGCACCGGCACCTTCAAGGTGACCGTCGAGGTCGACGACCCCGACCCGCGCCTCAAGCCCGGCATCTTCGGACGCGTGCGCATCGTCCACGACGTCCATGCCGATGCGCTGACCGTGCCGCGCGAAGCGCTCATCATCGAAGACCGCGGTGCCTACGTCTACGTGGCCGACGGTGACAAGGCGCGCAAGGTCGACCTGGTCACCGGCTACACGACGGCCGGTCGCGTCGAGGTCCTGCAGGGGCTCGAGGACGGCGAATATGTCGTCACCAGCGGCAAGGGCAGCATCGGTGACGGCACCCTCATCGAGGTCATCAACAGCGAAGCCGTCAGCCTGGCGGCGGGCGACGCGACCGCCACCACGCTCTAAGGGAGAGCGCCATGAGCCTGATCCGCACCTGCACGCGGCGCCGTGTGACCGTGGCCATGGCGAGCGTGCTCGTCGTGGTGTTCGGAGTCATCTCGCTGTCCGAACTCAAGGTCAACCTGCTGCCCGAACTGTCCTATCCGTCGCTGACGGTCCGAACCGAGTTCACGGGCGCCGCACCGATCGAGATCGAGAAGCTCCTCACCCAGCCGGTCGAGGAGCAGCTCGGGGTCGTCAAGGGCGTCAAGGCGCTCAAGTCCGTGTCCCGCACCGGCCAGTCCGACGTCCTGCTCGAGTTCGAGTGGGGCACCGACATGGACATGGCGGGCCTCGACGTCCGCGAGAAGCTCGAGGTGCTGCAGCTGCCGATCCAGGCGGAGCGACCCGTGCTGCTCCGCTTCAACCCGTCCACGGATCCGATCCTGCGGCTCGCCTTCTACGACGAGTCCTCCGGGGCCGTCTTCGACGAGGCCACCCTCAAGGCCGTGCGCCGCTTCGCCGACGAAGAGCTGAAGAAGCGCCTGGAGCCGATCGAGGGCGTTGCCGCGGTCAAGATCAGCGGCGGTCTCGAGGACGAGGTGCAGATCCAGATCGACCAGGATCGGCTCGCCCAGTTCGGCATGTCGGTCCGCGACGTCGCGGCACGCCTTCGCGAGGAGAACGTCAATGTCTCCGGCGGACGCCTCGATGAAGGCACGGAGCGATACCTCGTCCGGACCATCAACCAGTTCCAGTCGATCGAGGAATTCAGCGATCTGATCCTTGCGGTCCGCGACGGCCGCTCGATCTACCTGCGTGACGTGGCCACCGTCCGCCAGGGCTACAAGGAGCGCGAGGCGATCATCCGCACGAACGAGCGCGAGGCGGTCGAGATCGCGATCTATAAGGAAGGCGACGCGAATACGGTCAAGGTCGCAACCGACGTGAAGGACGCCCTCGGGCGCTTGCGCGAGCGGCTGCCCGAGGGCATGAAGCTCCTGACCATCGACGACCAGTCGGTCTTCATCGAGCAGGCGATCAACGAAGTGACCCAGGCCGCGCTGATCGGTGGTCTTCTGGCGATCCTCGTGATCTACCTGTTCCTGCGCGATGCCTGGGCCACCGCGGTGATCTCCGCGAGCATCCCGCTTTCGGTGATCGCCACCTTCTTCCTC
>JBCCZC010000049.1:0-21428 GCA_039188505.1 Pseudomonadota bacterium
CCCACGACAATGACGTCTGGATCTTCGCGTAAGGCGGCGTCCAGGGCGCTAGGGAAAGTTGCGCAGTGGGTGGGAACCTCGCGCTGGGATATGATGGACTCGATATTCGTGTGAATGAACTCGATCGGGTCCTCGATCGTGATCACGTGGCAGGCGTGGGCGTTGTTGATCCGGTCGATGAGGGTCGCCAACGTCGTCGTCTTGCCTCTCCCAGTAGGTACACTGACCAGGACGAGCCCATAGGGCAGATTGCAGAGCTTGTAGAGTGAATCGGGTAGGCCCAGATCGGCGAGATCGCGGAACCGATCCTCGAGCCGCCTGAGCGCCAGCGCCAGGCCGCCGCTGCGCCGATAGGCGTTGTAGCGATAGCGCGTCCCGTCGGCGGCGGTAAATGCCCCATCGACGCTCCCGGCATCGCTGCTGCTGAAGCCCGCATGCAGATGGTCGACGATTGCTGCCATCTCGCCACCGTCGATCGCCGCCTCGTCGGGTACGACCTCGAGCGGGCCCTGGGCGCGCAGATACGGTGCCAGACCTTCGGCCAGGTGGATGTCGCTCGCGTCGAGCGCAACGCAACGCTCGAGGAGACGAGTCAGGGTCGCAGGTGCCTCGGTGGGCCGTTTGTCGCTCATTGGGACACCCCCGCGTCCGAAACGGTCAACTGCCAAACTCGCAGCGACAGTGAGGGTCGCGGCGGCTGCATGGTCATCGCCGAGAGGGCCAGGCCGGGAGGAAACGTTTCGGGATCAGCGAGAATCGCGCCCATCGCGGGCCAGGTCGCCGCGACGTTGACCTGCCAGCGCGGCACGTTGCTGGCACCCAGAGCCGCACTGCTTGCGCTTCTGACGCGGGCAGCGCGCCGTCTGGACGATCGGCTCGCCGGTCGATTCGGCACTCGGATGTCCCGCGTTGCCGCCGGATTGGTGGCGAGCGAGGTGCGGCTGCCCCCCGTCTGGACCATGCCGAGCACCTGGACACCGTGCCCGGCCAACTGCTTCGTCAGAGCGTCGAGGCCCTTCGCCATGTCGGCACCCGGCCCGGCCCCCGGCGACCGGATCGCGTCGACCCTCGCCTGGAGTGCGGTCTCGCGTACCGAGAGCGCATCCAGCTGGGCCTGACTCTCGGTGAGCTCCGCGGTCAGCGTTCGCAGGTCGCGCGCGCGGCGCTGGACGGCCGATTCGGTCGAGAGCTGAGCCAGCCGTCGCTCCATGTCGGGGATGTTCTTGACGTCGCCCTTGGGCAGACCCAGCGAGACGATCAAGACCAGCGCCGCAGGGAGAAACGACACGAGCCAGAGCTCACGTCGCGAGATCGGTCGTTTCGTGCTCATTGCTGCACCTGCGTGAGTTGACCCGGCTCAAGCGTGATCGAGAATCGCCACACCATGCGTCCGGCGCCCGCCTGCGGCTCGATGCGCGCAGGACTCACGCGCCAGTATTCGCGCAGTTCCTCGCTGAGATCGCCGGCCAGACGAGAGGCCGCCTCCGGAGCAAGTGCGACGCCGGCGACGGCGTGGCGCGGTCGCTTGTAGTCGATCGACTGGATCACGAGATCCTCCGTTACGAAGCGACCCAGCGCGGCCATCATGGCGGCGAGTGCCGCGCGGCGATCCGCGCCTGCGGATCCACCGCGATTGAGCACGACGAGTTCCTGCTCGAGGGACAGGATACTGCGCTCGGCGAGGCGCACGGCGCTGTTCGTGTCCCTGACCTGCTGGCGGCGCTCGGTGACTACGCGTTGCTCCGCTGTCGCGAAATCGAGCTGAGCCTGGAGGACGTTCAGCTCCTCCTGGTCCATGCTGCGCTGCAGCCAGACGACCGCGACGGCCAGCAGGAAGGCCACGGCGCCGGCGGCCGCTGCGGGCCAGCGGTCCGTCGGCGCGCTGGGCGGGCGCACCGTCGGAATGACACCGGTCTTTGGGGATTCCACCGGCGCGAGACACCGCGCCCAGGCGACGGCGAAGGACTCGGCCGCCGCGTCGGCCGCCAGATCCCATGTCGGAAGCTCGGGTTCGAGGGCGTCAGCCCCCTCGGCGGCAGAGAGCCAGCGTGCCGTTCCCTCGCCGAGGGTCGACTGCTCCTGCCACTGGCGCCCCCCGCGGACCTGCGCCTCGGCATCGACCAGGGTCTGTTCCTGCGCCACCGGCTCTCCGCGCCTGAGGTGCGGGGCAAGCGCGCGACGCCAGTCGGCCTCCGGCGCGGCGTCGAGTGGGATCAGGGATGCCGAGCCGGTCGCGGCTTCCACCAGCACCACCTGTTCCTGCCAGAATTCCACGCGGCGCCAACCCCCGTCCCGGGGCACGGTGGGCAACTCATCGGCCACGAGGGCGTCGGGGAGGCCGGCCGGATGACCGATCCCGGCGAGACGGCCTTTCGCGCGACGGACCGCCTTGCCGACGGCCGTCACCTCCTCCTTAGGCACCTGCACGACGAGGAAATCGTCCTCGAGGTCCGCCATGCGTCGGCGCTGAACCGCCGTGACGGCGGACGCGGGCTCCAGGCCGCCGAGCGACTCGGCCTCGAAGGCGGCCGGTTCCACCAGTTCCTGATCCGACAGACCCGCAACGGCACCACCCGGTAGCTCGACCACGCCGAGCCACACGCTGCTGTCCAGCACCCAGACGCGCTTTCCCGCCGGGCCGCCCTCGGTGAGGGCATGGGTCACCGCAGCGGCCAGCTCGGGCCAGGCGCCGCGCCAGCTCGAGACCGAGCCGTCGCCGCCCACATCCGAGCGCAGCAGAAGGCCGTTGCTGCGAATCACGACGGTCATGTCCGGTCGCTTCGACACGGTCAGGGCGCCTCCAGGACGAGCTCGGGGAGCGGCGGCAGGCCGCCAGGGATGTTGACGAAGTAGATCGGATCGCTGATCCGGGTTGCCGGATTCGGCGCATCGAGGGACGTGGGGTTCAGATTCTCCTCCGGTGTTTCCGGGATCGCCACGACCTGATAGGCGCGAATGACACGCGGTCCAATGGTCAGATCCCCGCCGTCGAGACCGGGTAGCGGCGTCAGGGCCACCTCGCTCCCGTCGCCGTCCGGGGCATCGTTCAGATCGTGGACGAACTCGGCTACCGTCTGGACACCGCCGGTCACCGGGTTCGGTCCGTAGATGCGAACGACCACGAATTCGCCCAGCTCCGGCTCGTCGACGAGCGCGTCACCGGGGTCCTCGATGCCGCCCGCGCCGTCGTCGGCCACCACCCCGCTGAGCACCACGCCCCCGGCGAACCGAGACGGCACGACGCTGACGAGGCCCGCCAGGTCAGGATTTTCCGCGGCCGCCGGGGTCGCTTCGAAAACCGTCAGAAGGTCGCGCTGGAAGCCGGTGCCGCCAACGAGCCCGTCGGGACCCAGGCTCCGGACCATGCGGAGATCGCCCACGGCGTCCCCGTTACCGTCCAGCGCCTCGTAGGGCCGCCCCCAGCCGTCCGTGAGGTTGTCGGCGCCCAGCGGCAGCCGCAGGTACGGTCCTCGCCAGCCGCCACCGACTGCGAGCGCCGGCTGCACGAGGTCAAGGTCCGCATCACCCGCCGGGGTCTTGTCGATCGCGAAGGGCTGCAGCTCGCCGATCTCCCAGAGCTCGTCGAGAGCGACCGGCAGGCGCCCCATATCGGCCACGAAGCCGGTGACGAGCCGTTGCCCGTCCGGGCCACGGAGCCCCGGATCCCCGACGACCGCGGCGTCAAGCGCTTCGAGCGTCCGTACCGTCTGCTGATAGCGGGCCTCGTTGGTCAGGCTCGTCGATTGGGTCAGCATCACGGTTCCGAGCGTCGCGAGAATCGTCAGCACGACGATCAGCTCGAGCAACGTCAGACCATCCTGGCGGAAGCGCATCACAGGTTCGGATCCTCACGATAGAGGAACAGCACCAGGTCATCATTTCGTTCCGCCAGCGTCGGCGTCAACACGTCAGGCGGCGTTTCCAGCAGGCGATTCGGTCCTGCGGAAACCAGGCGCACGCTGGCGCGTTCTTCCGGGTCGTCGACCAGACCGTCGCCGTCGGGGTCGGGTCCATCGTTGTCCGGGTCAGGCCATTGGATCACGATGGCGCGGCCCCAGCCGTCCTGTGGTGCCAGGTCGTCGTTGGGGCTGCCCCCGCGACCGTCGCCCTCGCCGTAGCGCGAGCTGAAGGCACCATCGATTTCGTAGGCGGTTGCCGTGGTCACGTCGAGCCAGGGGCCGCGCCAGCCGACCCTGGAGACGGGGTCGTAGAGTTCCAGCGCCGGTGGCGCGTAGTCCAGTAGATCAATGGGCGCGGAGAACAGGTAGCGAAGCTGTGGGTGATCCTCGCGGCCCGCGGCCACCTCGCCGGGACTCGGCCAGGGCAGGCCGGTCGCGTAGCCGACGAACCGGGTGTCGTCGGCGTCGCGCGCAAACCGCATCAGCTCCTCGTAACCACCGCTTCCCGAGATGGCCTCGGCGACTCGATTCATCGTCGTTTCGGTCACGATCTGCTGGGCGGTCTTGCCGTCCTGTCCACCTTCGCCGTCGAGGTCGATGGTGACGTTGTTCGCGACGAGGCTGACCAGGATCGAGCCGAGGGCGACGAGCACCGAGAGCACCACGACGAGTTCCAGCAGCGTGAGGCCGCGGCACCGCGTCGGGCCGAGCGACCGGGCCGGGTGCGCCGGGCGGCACTGCGACGAGCTCTGGAAGTCGGTCTGATTCAAGGCGCCTCGGGTCCGCTCAGGATAGGGTCGATAAATGATGAACGGGCGCGGGTCCCCAGGGATCCGCGCCCGTCAGAGGTCAGGCCAGGCGATTCGCGCGGGCCAGACGGTGGTTCACACCGTCATGCTGGGCACGCGCGATACCGCCCGGAGCATCTTAGATGCCCGTGCCCTGGACCTCGTTCCACTGGATGCCGATGTGGTTGTCAGCGGTCTCGAACAGCTCACCGTCGAGGTTGTAGCTGACCCGCTTGAACTCGGCCGAGCCGTCTTCGGGGCCGGGGCCACCGTCGCTGACCAGGAAGACACCGCCGAAGCGCGAGTAGGACTGGTTCGGCAGCGCGCCTTCGGTGTCGCCGAAGTGGGCCGGCGGCTCCGGCGTGAGCGTACCGAGCAGCGTCCAGGGCTCATCGATGCCGAGCCAGACGTACTGCTCGTTGGGGCCCGGGGGCTGCAGGTAGATGTCAGCAGCTTCTGCTGCGGACAGAACGATCACGTCGGTCGTCTCGTCGAGGGCCGCGCAGGTGCTGACGACGCCGGAGTTGAAGGTCACGTCGTATTCAGCGACGGACGCGGGATCGCCGTGCGAGCAGACGTTCACGATACCCAGATCGTTCAGGCCGAGGACCTGATCAGCGGTCAGGTTGCCCACGGTCAGCGTGCCGGCGCCACCGCCGCCACCCGCCGTGTTGGCGGCCGAATTGTTCACGGGCTCGCCGGCGCCGGCGCCAGCGCCGAACACACCGGTCGTCCAGTTGTCACCGAACTGGCCGAGCGTCGCGTTGGCCGAGATCAGCATCTTCGACACTTCGGAGAAGTTGCTGGCGCAGGTCGCGACGTGCGAACGCGTCAGCGCATTGCCGATCACCGGCACGAGGATGCCGCCAACGGCGACGAGGATGGTCAGTACGACGACCAGCTCGATCAGCGTCAGGCCGGCCTGCCGCTTGAGGTTGCGGATGGTGGATAGTTTCATCTTGAGAGATCTCCAGGTTTCGGGGTGGATCGGTCGTCCACAGGTCCAACGATGGAAGCAGCCGATCCGTGATTCACGCCTTCCACGGTTCGAGAAATCGTGAAATTCAAACGACGTCATCGTTAGGGGCTCTGACTCAGAACGGTTTGCTCGACTATGCTCACAAAAAATTGACAAATAAGAATCATTCTCAATCAGAGGGGCGAGCATATACGAAATGTTATAAAATTACACTCGCGCTGATCGTGGACCCAGAGCGAGGTTCGGCGAGCAACCTCTCGCACCTGGCCAAATCTGCTGCGCCGACGCCTGGCCCCGTATCAGCAGGCGATGCCCGCTCCTCGAAAAGCGCGACGACGCGCTGATCGGCACAGACCCGGCGCGAAACGGGTCCCGCGGACGCGGGCGAGCGATTCGTCGCCATTTTTCAGGTTTACCGGTCGTTGCGCGACTTCAGCACCGGGCCGCTTTGGGGGCGCCCCAGCATCACCTCCTGCTACCGGGCGAGGCGCCAGTTGGTGACCGATCCATGAGTCCGACAGACCGCTAGCCAGATGCGCTCTTTCGGGCCGAGTCGATACCCGGGCGCTCGACCTGGTCGTGGACAATGCGGTAAAGCGCCGGGAGAACGAGCAGCGTCAGCGCAGTGGACGAGAGGATGCCGCCGATCACCACTGTTGCCAGCGGGCGCTGGACCTCGGAGCCGATGCCGGTGTTCAGCGCCATCGGCACGAAGCCGAGGGCGGCGACGCTGGCGGTCATCAGCACCGGCCTCAGGCGCGTCATCGCGCCCTCGCGGATGCTGGTCTCGAGGTCTCGGCCCGTGGCAACGAGATCCCGGATGAAGGTGACCATCACGAGACCATTCAGCACGGCGATGCCCGACAGCGCGATGAAGCCGACCGCCGCCGAGATTGAAAAGGGAATGTCCCGAAGCAGCAGGGCAGCGATCCCGCCGGTCAACGCCAGCGGCACGCCGCTGAAGATGATCGCGGCGTCGCGCCAGCTGCCGAGCGCCAGGACCAGCAGCATGAGGATGAGTAGGAGCGTTGCCGGCACGACGATTCCAAGGCGCTGCGCGGCCGACTGCAGATTCTGATAGGTGCCGCCGTACTCGACCCAATAGCCCGGCGGAACGTCGACCCGCCGCTCGACGGCGTTGCGGACATCCCTGACGAATGAGCCGAGATCGCGGCCCCGGACGTTCGCCGTCACGACGACTCGCCGCTTGCCGTTCTCCCGGTTCACCTGGTTCGGGCCCAGGATCACCTCGATCGTTGCCAGCTCCCCGAGCGGCACGTGGGAACCCCCTTCGAGCGGCACCCGGAGGCCTGCCAGGTAGTCCGGATTCTCGCGCAGGTGTTCCGGCAACCGGATGACGATGTCAAAGCGGCGATCGCCCTCGTAGTAGAGACCGATTGCTCGCCCCCCGACGGCCGTGGCCATGACGTCCTGGATGTCCTTGATGGCGAGGGCGTAGCGCGCGATGACGGCCCGCTTCGGCGTGACCGTCAGAATCGGGAGCCCGGTCACCTGCTCCGTCGCGACGTCGGCAGCGCCGGCTACGCCGAGCACGGCGTCCTCGATCTCGTGCCCCAGCTCGACGAGCGTATCGAGGTCGTCACCAAAGACCTTGACCGCGAGCTCGGCCCGAACGCCGGCGATCAGCTCGTTGAAGCGCATCTGGATCGGCTGCAGGAACTCGTAGCGATTGCCGGGAACGGCCTCGACGATCGCCGCCAGATCGGCGACTACGGCGTTCTTCGGTTTCCGGGGATCGGGCCACTCGCTCCGGGGTTTCAGCATGATGAAATTGTCGGCGACGCTGGGCGGCATCGCGTCGGTGGCAACCTCGCCGGTCCCGATCTTCGCGAACACCCGTTCGACCTCCGGCAAGGCCCGGATCCGCTCCTCGAGTAGGCCCTGCTGGGCAATGGACTGCTCGAGCGAGGTGCCGGGGATGCGAAGCGCGTGCATCGCGATATCGCCCTCGTCGAGATTCGGGACGAATTCGAGACCGAGCCGATCGGCTGCAAGCCCGCTGACGACCACGAGGCCAGCGGCCAGCGCCACGGTCAGGAACCGAAAGCGAAGCGCCAGAGCGAGCAGCGGACGGTAAAGCCACTGGGCCGCGGATACGATCGCGTTGCGCCGCTCGACGACGGGCTTCCTGAAGGTGATTGCGACCGCCGCCGGTACCGCGGTGATCGAGAGGATCATCGCGCTGAGCAGCGCGATGATCACGGTGATCGCCATCGGGTGATACATCTTTCCCTCGATCCCCGTTAGCGTCAGGATCGGCAGATAGACCGCGGTGATGACGAACACGCCGAAGAGTGCGGGCCGGATGACCTCGTGCGTGGCGTCGTAGACGATCCTGAGCCGATCCTCGATCGGCAGGGATGCCGAGCGCGGCTGCTCGGCCAGCCGCCGCATGCAGTTCTCGACGATGATGACGGCACCGTCCACGATCAGTCCGAAGTCCAGCGCGCCGAGGCTCATCAGATTGGCGCTGACCCGCGACTGGACCATGCCGGTGATCGTCATGAGCATGGCGATGGGGATGACGAGCGCGGTCAGCAGAGCGGCGCGGACGTTGCCGAGGAACAGGAACAGCACCGCGATCACCAGCAGCGCACCCTCGAGGAGATTGGTGCGAACCGTAACGAGCGTCTTCTCCACGAGTGCGGTGCGATCGTACACGGCGGTGGCCGTGATCCCGGGGGGAAGCGTCTTCTGGATGTCCCGCAGCTTCTCGGCAACGGCGCGGGACACCTCGCGGCTGTTCTCGCCGATCAGCATGAACACCGTGCTCATGACGACCTCCCGGCCGTTCTGCGTCGCCGCCCCCGATCTCAGTTCTGCACCCGCGCCGACATCGGCCACGTCACCGATGGTCACCGGCACGCCGTCGTTCTCGCGAATCACGATGGCCGCGAGATCCTCGAGGCTCTCCGCCTGGCCGGGGACGCGCATCAGCCATTGCGCGCCGTTGCGCTGGATGAAACCGGCGCCCCGATTGACGTTGTTCCGGCCGAGCGCCCGCGCCAGATCGTCGAAGGTGATCCCGTAGGCCTGGAGCAGGACCGGATCCGGCGCGATCAGGATTTCCTTCCGGAAGCCCCCGACCGGGTTGACCTCGACGACGCCGGGTACGCGCACCAGCTGCGGGCGGATGATCCAATCGTGAACCGTGCGGAGATCCATGGGGGTGACCGGCGTGCCGTCTCCGTTGGTCGCCCCCGGCTCCGAATCGACCGTGAACATGAAGATCTCGCCGAGGCCCGTCGCGATCGGGCCCAGCACGGGCTCGAGCCCCGCAGGCAGCCTGGACCTGGCCGCATTCATCCGTTCGGCGACGAGCTGGCGCGCGAAATAGATGTCGGTGCCGTCCTCGAAGACGACTGTGATCTGCGACAGCCCATAGCGCGACAGGGAGCGCGTGAAACGCAGTTCCGGCAGCCCCGCCATCGCGTTCTCGAGCGGGTACGTCACGCGCTGTTCCACCTCGAGCGGGGTGTAGCCGGGACTGTAGGTATTGACCGTCACCTGGACGTTGGAGATGTCCGGAACCGCGTCGATCGGCAGCCGGTTGAAGTTCCAGACGCCCAGCGCGGAGACCGCGACCACGAGGGCCAGCACGACGCCGCGGCGGGCGAGGGCGAAGCTCAGGATTCTAGCCAGCATCAGCGTGCGCTCAATGATCGTGAGAGGCGCCGGCTTTCTCGACGTCCGCCTTGATCAGGTAGCTGTTCCCGGTGACGTACTCGACGCCCGGATCGATGCCTCCCAGGACCTCGACCCAGGTGTCATCCTGGCGACCGAGGGTCAGCATGCGGACCTCGTAGGTCTCGTCGAACTTCGCGAAGACCACCGTGAAGTCCCGGAAGGACTGGAGACCCGAGCGCCGGACGGCGAGGGGGACGTCCACTTCGTCCACCTCGATCTCGCCGGTGACGTACATGCCCGCCACGAGCTGATCCTCTCCGTCGTCGAGCTGTACCAGCGCCGTGAACGCCTGGTTGCTCCCGGCCAGGGGATGGATCACCGCCACAGTGCCCCGCGCCGCCAGGTCCCCGACCGCGCTGCGCAGCACGACGGGCGCGCCGAGAACGAGCCGTGGGCGATCCGAGGGAAAAACCGCGAGTTCGGCCCACAGGCTCGAGGGGTCCACGATCGTGAAGAGCTCCCTGGAGCCCGTGAACTCGCCTCGGATCGCGTGCTGCTCGGTAATGATCCCGCTCATCGGCGCCGTCAGCGGATAGGTCGCGAGGCTGTCATTGGCCTCGACGGTCGCCAGCCGCTGCCCCTCGCGAACCGTGTCGCCCACGCCGACGTCGACCGCGGTGATCACGCCCTCGAAGCGCGCGCTCACGTGGCTGACCTTCTGGGGATCGGGGACGGTGCGTCCGTAGACTGTCAGGAACTCGCGGATCCGCGCCGGACCGGTGCGAGCGGTCACGACGCCGGCCTCCGCCGCCACGGCATCGGGGATCACGCTGCGGCCCTCGTGGCTCTCGAACTGCCAACGATAGGCGCGTCCGCGGAAACGCGCGTCGACCGTCACGTCGAAGGAGTGGGGCTCCGCGACCACGGACTGGCCACGCAGGAAATCGCCCTGCGCGACGAAGGCGATCTCGTCGACGATGCCGCCGAGGCGGTCGAGCCGGACCGTCACCGTCGCCGCAGCGGGATCCACCGGGCGCCCGCTCTCCGTCAGCCAGGCCCGGTACTCGGGTTCGATGCCACCTTCGATGATCGCGAGCTCCAGCGCGAAATCGTCCTCCGCCAGCAGGCGGCCGCCGTTGGGCCCCTCGGGCACTTCGTCCGCGTGGTCGTCATGGTCGCCGTGGGTGCCGTGGTCGCCGTGGTGGTCGTCATGCGCGTCCGCATGTTCGTCGTGGTGGCACGCAGTGAGCCCGAGCAGCGTCAGGATCGCCGCGAGGAAGAGACGCTTTCGTGTCGTGTGCTTCATGGGTTGTTCGCCCCTTCGCTTCCGATCGGCAGGCCGATGAGGTGCTCGATTTCGATGCGGGCACGATTGGCGTTGACCGCTGCGACAACGGCAGCGCTCCGCGCCGCCGTCGACTCGTCCTGCGCACTCTTGAGATCGAGGAAGCTGTACCGCCCGGTCAGGTAGGCCGTTTCGGTTTCCGCCAGGGCGCTTTCGACCCGCGGCAGGATTTCCTCGCGAAAGGTCTCCGCGATGTGGACCTCGTGCTCGAGTTCCTGGTGGAGCGCAAACAGCTCCGTCTCCAGCTGAATTCGGCTTGCTGCGCCCGTGGCGTCGGTTGCCGCAAGCGCCGTGCGTGCCTCCGCTATGCGCCCCTGGTTGCGATTGCGGCCGAAGGGGACCGTGACGCCTACGACGAAGGCCTGCTCATCCGGCCCTTCCAGGTGACGCAGGCCCGCCCGCGCCCGCCAGTTCGGCCGGGCCCGCACTTCGGCGAGCCTCAGCCGCGCTTCCCCGACCCGGCGTTCGGTCAGCAGCCGGGCAATGCGGGGGCTTGCCTCGACGCGCTCACTCAGCACCGCAAAGGATTCGAGCTTCGGCAGCGACGCGGGGTCGCCCTGGACCTCTCGAAGCGCGGGAGCAGTCTCGCCCCACTGCGCCGCGAGGCGATGCAGCGCCACGGTCAGGGAATGCTCGAGATCGTCCAGGGCAAGCCGCTGCTCGGCGAGGGCTACTTCGGATCTCGCGAGATCGGCTCGCGGCGACCGCCCTGCCTCCACACGACGGGAAATCGCCTCGGTGAGCTGCTCGAGCCGCGCCACCGACTCCTCCGCAAGCGTGAGGAGCGCCTGCAGCTCGAGCGCGTCGAGGTACAGCCGTGCGGTACCTGCCGCGGCGTCGATTCTCGCCAGGAGCTGTTCGGTCTCGAGCACCGTCAGTTCGGCTTGAGCGACAGCTGAGCGTCCCTCGCGTTTTCCCCGTTCGAGGACCCAGGCCAGGCTGAGCGTGGTCTCGCTCCGATCGAGCGCCGAGAAGTCGCCGGTCCCAAGCAGATTCTCGACCTCGAGGTCCAGCGCCAGGTTCGGCCGAAGCTCGGCCTGCACGATCCGCCCCTGCTGCGCCACGAGCTGAAAGCCCGACGCCACGAGGGCGGGGTTGTCCCTGACGGTCCGTTCGATCGCCTCATCGAGAGTGATCGATGTGGCGGCTACGATATCGGCGCGCACGACCTGCGTGCAGATCAGCGCGATGCCCATGAACGCCATTGCGGGTTTCGACCCCATGGCTCTGCCTCCCCGGCGCGCGAACGCCCGGTTGCTAGCGGTTTGGCTTCGGATTTCGAGTCCGAAGAAGAACGACCGGCGGGATTCAGGCGATGGCGGGGGGGCCGCGGAGGCGGAGCTTTCCGGCCACGGGTGGACCGGTCTTCGGGGGTCTGTCCTCAGGCAGGCAGGCGCCGCAGGGCCCGACGGCGTCCCTCAGGAACCACTGAGCAGAAGCGGGCTCGACGGCAGCGTCGAGGAGCGACACCAGCAGCGAGTGCGGTGAAACGGAGTCGTTGACCGTCACATCGGCGTGCTGGCAGTCGTCGTGGGCGTGAGCACCGAAGGCGGCCTGGACGACATGCAGGTGATGGGCCTCGCCGTGGCCATGCTCGTGCATGCCGGAAGCGACGTGCAGATGGGTTCCGGTCAGTTGCACGACCAGCAGGGCAAGGCAGGTCAGTCGGCTGATGCAAGTGCGACTCATTTCGCGAATATAGCCGGGCGGCTCCCGGCGTCAAGGCGTCGCGTCCCTCTGGCTCCCTGAGAATCACCGCTCAGGGTAAAGGGCGACCACGCCCGACGGGCCCTCGAGACCTCGCGTAAGCTCATTGCGGCATGCGGTCAGATCCGCCTGCGGAATGGCCCAGCTGGCGTCGTAGTTGGCGGCCGGCGGAGGAGACCAATTCGATGACCTGCGCGCAGGTCGATAGCGCCGCGTGACTGGCCGACGTCGACCTCGTGGCATCGCTGGACCGTGCGAATGAGCAGGGCGCAACGCTGCTCGAGGCCCATCGGGCTGACGATTGTCGGGGCGCCTTAGGGCCGGGAGAAATTTGGCCCGACAGTTTCAGTCGAGGTTCAGGCGTAGGGTGATGTCACGCTCGACGTGCCAGCGGCCGTCATCATCGCGGCGCGGCATCGCCAGACCCGAGCCACCGCGGCCCGACGTGTGGCGGCGACGGTGGTGGTCCATCAGTAGCGGGTCGTCCTCGAACTCGATGCTGGCGAGGTAATACGTCGCCAGGCCGGGTTCGATGACGTGCATGTGGATATGCTGCGGGACCTGGCGCCCGGGGTAGGCGCCGGGGCGGATCGTGTCGAAGCGATAGCGGCCCGCCATGTCGGTTCGTACCCAGGCGCGCAGGCCTCCGCGCGCCGTTGCCGCCTTGGGATAGATGCCGCCGGAGTCGGTCTGGTAGGCGTAGACGATGATGCCCGGAGCCGGTTGTCCAGCCGCGTCCCGCACGGCCCCGGTGACGGTCATCGGCTCGCCGTTCTCGTCTGCAGCGCCAATGCGCGCTCGCTCGGAAAGGGCTTCGGGCATGCCGGCGAAGGCCTGCTCGCAGCCCTGGCACCGGCCGCCAACGATGGGCTCGCGAGCCAACAGGTTCGGCGCGAAGGTAGCCGCAAGCGCTGCGGCGATGAAATTCCGGCGGTGCATCGATATCCCGCTGTTTTCCCAGCATAGCAACGCTTGAGCGCGTGTTCCGGGGTTTCTTGACCACGCGACCCCGTCGCTGCACGATCCTTCGATCCAGACCGCAAGGACCCGCCATGCGCCGAACCATCGCGCTGTTCCTGCTCCTCACGCTCTCGCTGACCGCCGTCGCCGAACGCAAGGCCCTGGTCGGCGGGAGACTGATCGACGGCTTCGGCGGGCGCCCGCTGGCCGACAGCGTGATCCTCGTGAACGGCGAGACCATCGAGGCGGTTGGCACGGTCGGTTCGCTGCCCGTGCCCGACGGTTACGAGGTGATCTCGACCGAGGGGATGGACGTGCTGCCGGGTCTCTGGGAGAACCACGCGCATCTCATGCTGACCGGACATGCGGATTACGTGCACTGGCAGTCCGCCTACGCCGATCGCTACGGCTCGGAGATCATGCCGGCGTCGGCCGTGCAGCTGCTGCTTGCCGGCATCACAACGGCCCGCGATCTCGGGGCCCCGCTCGACGTCAGTATCGACGTGAAGCGCCGGATCGAGACCGGCGAGATCCCGGGGCCGCGGCTCTTCGTCTCCGGACCGTTCCTCCAGCACGACGTCGCGGCGTGGCAGGCGCACTACCGCTGGGCGGTGAAGGGCGAGCGCGATGCCCGGGCCAAGGTCCGCGAGCTGGCCGAGGCGGGCGTAGACATCATCAAGCTCATCGACCAGGACCGGATGACGCTGGCCGAAGCGCGGGCGATCGTCGATGAGGCGCACGAGCGCGGCCTGAAGGTCGTCGCCCACTCGCACCGGCCGCAGGAGATCATCCGTGGCCTCGAGATCGGCGTGGACAACTTCGAGCACACGGGACTGACGACCGCGCCGGAATTTCCGCCCGACGTGATCGAGCGGCTGCGCGCCCGGACAGCCACCGGACGCGTCGCCGGTGGTCCTCTTTTCTGGACGCCGACGGTCGAGGGGCTGTGGAACTACATCCTGACCGTGGACAATCCGGAGAAGCTCGACGGCGACTGCTGGCACCGCGGGCTGCGGCCCGAGACCATCGAGGACATCCGCCAGTCGATCCAGCGGCCCGGCCAGCTCGGCTACAGCCAGCTGACGCCGCTCCGGCAGCCGACGCTAACGCGGAAGTTCGCCCAGCTCCGCGAAGCGGGCGTGGTCATGCTGATCGGCACCGACAGCGGCATCCCGATGAAATTTCATTGCCAGGCCACGTGGAACGAGTTCGACGTCTGGGTAAACGTGATGGACGTTCCGTCGATGCAGGCGATCCGGGCGGCAACCTACTGGCCGTCGGTGATGATGGGCGTCTCGGACCGGTGGGGAACCGTTTCGGCCGGCAAGTACGCGGACATCATCGCCGTCGAGGGCGATGTCCTGCGCCATATCAACGTGCTGAGCCGCGTCGACTTCGTCATGAAGGGGGGTGAGGTCTTCAAGCAGGACGGTCGCGCAACCATCGACTGACCGATCATCCGGCACGAAAAAGGCCGCTGTCTCGCGGCAGCGGCCTTCAGTAGAGCTGAGGTGTGGCCGATCTACGCGGCCTTACCGGGTTTCCGGCAGATGATCAGATCGCGACGACCTGATCAGCCTGCGGGCCCTTTTGTCCCTCGACAACCACGAACTCGACACGCTGGTTCTCTTCCAGGGTACGGAAGCCCTGGCCGACGATGGAGCGGTAGTGAACAAACACATCACTGCCGTTCTCGCGGCTGATGAACCCGTAGCCTTTCTCGGCGTTGAACCACTTGACGGTTCCAGTTTCTTTAGCAGACATCTTGATACTCACATTGCAACATTAAACAACAGGCCGATTGACCTGCCTGGAGCGACTTTCTGAACTCGAGGGGAAGAACCAGGCGGGAATCCCGCGCAAGCAACCGCATCGATCCTTTCGATCGCGGACGCGATGATACCGCTAATTCGCTGGAAACACTACGTTTCCCGATCGCCGGTCGCTCGTGTTTCCCGAACGGAGCCTCAGGCGGTCTCCTGCTCGGCCAGACCGAGCCGCTCGGCAACCATGCGTCGCATCTCGAACTTCTGGATCTTTCCGGTCACCGTCATCGGGAAAGCATCCACGAATTCGATGTAGCGCGGGATCTTGTAGTGGGCGATGTGTTCACGGCAGTACTCGCGGACCCTATCGGCGTCGAGGGACTCGCCCTCGCGCAGCTGGATCCAGGCGGCCACCTCCTCTCCGAAGCGATCATCGGGGACGCCGAACACCTGCGCCTCGGCGATCGCCGGGTGCGTGTAGAGGTACTCCTCGATCTCGCGGGGATAGATGTTCTCGCCGCCGCGGATGACCATGTCCTTGACCCGTCCGGTGATCCGCAGCCAGCCGTCCTCATCGACGGTTCCCAGGTCGCCGGTGTGCATCCAGCCATCCTCGATGGCCTCCGCGGTCCGTGCGTCATCCGCCCAGTAGCCCGCCATGACCAGATAGCCGCGGGTCATGATCTCGCCCTGTTCGCCGATCGGGACGGTCCCTCCGGAGCTGTCGACGATCTTTGCTTCGGCGTGGGGATGGATGCGTCCGACCGTGCCCACCCGCTTGTCGATCGGGTCATCGGTCTGGCTCTGGAACGAGACCGGGCTCGTCTCGGTCATGCCGTAGGCGATGGTGATCTCGGGAAGATGGAAGTCGCCAACGGCGCGCTTCATGAGCTCGACCGGGCAGGGCGCCCCGGCCATGACGCCCGTTCGGAGCGAATCGACCCGGGTCGTCGCGAAGTCCGGGTGCTCGAGCATCGCAAGGAACATCGTTGGCACGCCGTAGAGAGAAGTGATCCGTTCGGCCGCGATCGCCCGGAGAGAACTCTCGGGATCAAAGGACTCGGCCGGGTAGACGAGGGTTGCGCCCGTGCTCACGGCGCAGAGCGCGCCGCCTACCATGCCGAAGCAGTGGTAGAGCGGCACCGGAACCAGCACGCGATCCTGCGGCGTGTAGCGGAGGATGTGCGCGATGTATCGGGCGTTGTTCAGGATATTGTGATGCGACAGCGTTGCGCCCTTCGGCGCGCCCGTCGTGCCAGAGGTGAATTGGATATTGATCGCATCGCGGCAGTCGAGCGGGCGCGGGGGCAGCGGGGCACTCGCATTGGCTTCTCCCAGGTCCAGCACGTCACCGAAATTCATCATGCCTGGAGAACGCGCCGTACCGAGGCGGATCACAGTCCGGAGGCACGGTACCGCTGCTGCCTGCAGCTGCCCCGGCTCACACTCGGCAAGCTCGGGTAGCAGGCCCTCGAGCATGGCAATGTAGTTTGAGGTCTTGAACTCGACGCCCGTTACCAGGCCCTTGCAGCCCACCTTGTTGAGCACGTACTCGAGCTCTCCGATCCGGTAGGCGGGATTGATGTTGACCAGAATGATGCCGGCCTTCGAGGTCGCAAATTGGGTCACCGTCCACTGCCAGACGTTCGTTGCCCAGATCCCCAGGCGGTCTCCGGGCTCGAAGCCAAGCCGGACGAGGCCGCGCGCGACGGCATCGACACGTTTTCCGAGCTCCGCCCAGGTCCAGCGCACCGCCTGGTGAGGCACCACGAGGGCGTCCTCGTCTCCCCAGCGCTCGACCGCGAGGTCAAAAGCCTCTCCGATGGTGCGATCCAGCAACGGCGGCTCGACGGGGCCGCGCATGTGACTCTCGGTCATGGCGACTTCTCTACTCTCAGGTCGTGAAGACTATAGACCAGTGTGACCCCGGCGCATCCACCTGTCCTTGATCCGTCAACCGGAAAATGAAGCCATGTCCGATGAAACCCACACTGAAGGTCAGGTCAAGGTGTTGTACGACGGTGCCTGTCCGCTCTGCAGCCGCGAGATCGCTCTCTACCAGGGTCTCGAGGCCGCTTGTCCCGTTGAGTACAGCGACATCAGCCGCGATGACACGCCGCTCCCCGGCGGGCTCGATCGCGAGACCGTGCTCGCGCGCTTCCACGTGCAGAAGGAATCCGGGGAAATCGTCTCGGGCGCCAGGGCGTTCGTCGCGCTCTGGGAGCGGCTTCCGGGCTGGCGTTGGCTCGCGAAGGTCGCGGCGATCCCGGGCGTGACGCCGCTCCTCGAGCTGGCCTACCGCGCATTCCTGCCGGTCCGACCGCTGCTCCAGCGCCTGGTTCGGAGCCCGGGATGAACGGCCCCGGGGGGCTCAGATCAGGTGCACGCCCAGCGCGGCGTTGACGAGCAGTCCCAGCCAGATGGCATGAACGTAGGGCTTGCAGGACCGGATGCTGCCGGCGATCGTTGCGTCTGCCTCCGGCGTACCCCGGCCTGACTGCAGGGCAATCCAGGCCGGCACGAAGGGCTTCAGCTTGCGGCGGATCATCAGCCCCATGCCCACCATTCCGCCGAACACCAGCAACTTCCACGACAGCCAGTAGGGCGCCGTCGGGACGGCGCCCGCGAGCAGTGCGGTGCTACCGCCGAGGATCGCGGCCAGGAGCAGCAGGCGGAACGCGAAGTCGATCTTCGCGAGCGGCTGCGACCAGGCGGCATGTTCACCGAGCCACAGGGCCAGGACCATGCCGAGCCAGCCCCCGGTGAGCAGCCAGCCGATGAGCATCGTCGCAGCACCGCCAGGAACGAGGCCCATGGCGGCAGCGAGGTGCAGGCCCGTCCCAAACATCAGCGGCATCGCGAGCCGCGGCGCCTGGTCGCAGCCCATCATGATCTTGAACGCGGTGGCACGTGCGTCCGGAGATAGCTCGGATTTCCCGACGAAGCGGCTGGCGTAGTAGGTGCCGAGGTCGCCACCGAGCCAGTAGACCAGCCCCAGCAGGTGCAGGAACTTGACGACGAGGAGCGTGCTCAAGCGTCGATGCTCAGCGCGCCGGGGTTCATCAGTCCCTGCGGGTCGAGCTGCGCCTTGATGCCGCGCAGGAGCGCGAGCGTTGCGGGCTCGAGGTCCCGGCCGTAGGGGTAGGTCCTGCCGATCTGGAAGTGCGTTCCGCCGTGGCTCCGGAAGACTTCCACCGTCGCCTTGCGAAGCTCGGCGACCAGCGCCGCTGCTTCGGGGTTTTCCTCGAAGCGCTTGAGCCGCGAGAGCACGGCGTCCTCGAGGACTTCGTCGTGGTAGACGGTGCGGGCGTCCGGCCAGTAGAAGACCGGCTCGATCAGCAAAGCGCCGCCGGCGATCGTGGTCATCAGGTAGCCGACATCGATATCCAGCCGCTCGGTCGCCGATCGGTGCGAGGCGTAGAGCGCTTCGAGGGCGGCGAAGGTCTCGGCGCCCCGGCTGTGTGGAACGATGCCGTGCACCGGTACCCAGCGCTCGCCTTCAGGGCCGAGGATCACGGTGGGCGGGGTGAACGGCTGGGCGCGCAGCACGGTCGGGATGCTGTTCTCGACCTCGCGACCGGCGTCGCCGATGAGCGCGCGGGCGCGTTTCATGTTGGCTTTCAGCTCCTCCTTCGAGTCGGCCTCGACGCAGACGTGGAAGCTGTAGGTCTTCTCACCGAGGAAGTTGCGCCCCGCCGCGACGATCTTTGCGCCCTCCTTCATGCCCTTGAGCAGGCCGCCGCTCTTGCCGACCACGTTGGCGAGGGTCTTCACGTCCTCGGCGACGCTTGCCCGTTTCATGCGTTGGGCCTGGAGCTCGGGGTCGAAGGCGAAGGCTTCCGAGGCGATTCCCGAAGCACCCACCCGCGCCATGGCGTCGAGCAGGTCCTCCCAGCGATCGAAGACCGTCGATACCGCGTCACGGTGCGCGTGGGCCGGGATCAGGCGCAGGGTGATGCGCGCCTTGATGCCCAGTGCGCCGGCATCGTTGCAGAAGAGACCGGTGAGGTCGGGGCCGTAGTAGCGCATGAACGGCGAACTGTTGGCGTGCGCCGAGCTGCCGGTGCGGATCAATGAGCCGTCCGCGACGACGACCTCGAGGTTCTGGATCGCGTCGCCGGCGGTGCCGTAGCGCGACGATCCGAGGAAGATGCTGCCCTGGCTGGCCGCGCCGCCGATCGTCGAGTAGAGCCCCGACAGCGGACCCCAGTAGGGCGTGCGAAGGCCGCGCGGTTCGAGCTCGCGGTAAAGCGCGTCCCAGGTGACGCCCGCCTCGACGGTGACGTAGCGATCGGTCTCGTTGACCTCCACGATACGGTCGAGCGCGCCGAGGTCGAAGAGCACGGCACCGGCCTCCGGCGCGAGGTAGGCATTCGTGTAGGAGAGCCCGCCGCCGCGAGGGATCATGACCGCGCTGTGCTCGCTGCAAACGCGCACCGCTTCGCAGAGTGCGTCCACGTTCGTCGGGCGCACGGCCGCTGCCAGCGGCGCGCCCTCCCCGTAAACGTCGTGGGCCAGAAAATCGAGCCGAGCCGGGTCCGTGGAGACGGATTCGCTTCCGAGAGCGGCGGCAAGGGCTTCGACAAGGGCAGGCGTGGCGCTCTGGGCGATGGCGGTCATGATGTAGTCCGGTGGCGCTTGAATGACCTAATGATATATGAATAGCTCAAAAGGCGCGCTAGCTGTGCCTGCTAGGTCGCAATCAGCTGAAGGCCGATGTAGCCGCTGGCCGCTGTCAGCCACAGGGGCGTTGGCGCCAGCGCGAGAGCTGCCCGCCGCGAACGGGTTCCCGCCGAGCGCAGGGCCCAGGCGGCCGTAGCGAACACGACCAGATTGCCGAGCAGGCCGAGCCAGAGTGACGAGAAACCGAGCGAATAGAGCGGGTATAGCCAGACCACGATGATCAGGGCGAGGATCGGTTTCGACGAGGAATTCCAGAAGCGACCGCCGTCGTCCCTGAGCCATCGCGCGGCACAAAGCATAAGCAGGGTCAATGCGATCCAGACGGCGCCGGCGACCCGATCGATCCACGATAATGCGTTGACCCACTCTGCTGCGGACAATGAGCGTCTCCCGGTGCAAAGGCGTAGCAGCGTCAGGTAACGGACCTCAATGAAAGATCAAGGAAATCGAATGATGAGCGATAGGCCAGCCCGGTTTGCCGTGGCCGTCGACGGCGGCATCGTACACGCTCGAGCCTGGGGCAGCGGGCCACCGCTGCTGATGCTCCACCCGTCGCCGCTGTCTTCGGCGATCTTCGCGGGCTTCGTGCCCGTGCTGTCACCACACGTCACGATGATCGCGCTGGATACACCCGGTTACGGCCAGTCCTCACCCCTGACCAGCCCCCCGGAGCTGCTCGCCGACTATGTCCCCACGGTGCTGGCCTTCCTCGACGGTATCGGCCTCGATCGCGTTGCGGTCTACGGCAGCGCGACGGGCGCCCAGCTCGGCATCGAGCTTGCGCGGCTCGCGCCCGATCGCGTCGCCGGCCTGATCCTCGAAAACGCGGCGCACTTCAGCGATGCGGACCGGGAGCGCCTCCTGAAGGGCTACTTCCCTGATCTGACCCCGGTCCTCGACGGTACCCATCTGCTGCGCGGCTGGACCATGATGCGCGAGACGTCCCAGGTCTTCCCCTGGTACTCGGGCCGCGAGGCCGACCGCATCAACCGCGTGCCGCCGCCCCTCGCCATGGTGCACGCGGGATTCCTGGACCTGCTCCGAGCGGGCCCGGATTACGCCGTCGCCTATCGCGCCGCCTTCGCCAACGAGCGCGCCGAGCAGCTTGCGAAGGTGACCGTACCGACCAAGGTCATCCGTTGGGAAAGCGGCCTGCTGACGCGCTGGACCGAAGTGCTCCTCGACCATGACTTGCCAGCGAACATCAAGGCCGCCGACGCCGGACCCGGGCTGCCGGCCCGCATGGATTGCATCCGGACGCTCGCCGTCGATGCGGCCGGGAGTCTTCCAGCGGCCGATCTCTCCGGGGTGGTTGCGTATTCCGACCGAGCATCCGACGCAGCAGAGGTCCCGGATGTCGAGTCGCTCCCGCCCGTGCGATCCGGCGCCCACCTCCTGGAGCTCTGGCAGCAACTGCGCGATCGCCGCTGGTGGCGAGACGTCGACGCCGCAGAGACCGAGCCGCTCACCGCCGATCTCGACGCGAATGCCCTCCAGCGCGACCTGCTCGCGGTACTCGACGTTCGCTAGGCCCTCCAATCATGACTTGATGCACCTTTACGACTCAAAAAGAGTCGTGTTATTTTAAAATAAAGTCGAAAAATTGACACCGAGGGTGTCATGAAATCAACGGACGCACCCGGAACCCACCCC
>JBCCZC010000050.1:0-21175 GCA_039188505.1 Pseudomonadota bacterium
CCGCGGCCCGGGCCAGGCGAAGCCGTTGATCGGTCTCGAGCAGGAAGGATTCAGCGACTTCGGACGGTCGCGCAAGGGCCTCGGGGGCGGAAACGGCTGACGACGACAACGGGCGAAGTCGCATCGGACCCCGCACCGAGATGAGATCGGTCCCGACAGTCCTGACAACGGGCAGGACGGGCATCCGAGCATGTGCGCCGGCACCGCCCATTCGTCGATGGGAAGGTCAACACGGACGCCCACCATCGGCCAGGCGAATGCCCTCGAAGGTCTTGCTGCCGTCGAGGCCCTCGAGCTCGAAGCGCACGCTGTCGCAGTTCCGCGGCCTGATCGTCAGCGAACCCCAGGGCGCGACCGCGTCACCCGGCATTGCAAAGATTCCGGTCTCCCCCAGATACGCCGGGACCGATAGCGTCGTCTGCGCGAAGATTTCGCTCTGGATCACGTCGGTTACGAGCCAGAGCCGCTGGCCGGAAGCGTCATAGCCGAAGAAGTACACCACCGTCCCGGAACCGCCCTGGGTGACCGTGAAGCCATCTCCCGGCGCCGCCGGATCGAACCAGATGCCCGTCAGCTCGAGGGCCTCATCGGACCTGTCGACCGATGTCGCGGTGGCCTCGTTGGCGTCGCCATTCGGATCGACTACTGAATTCGCGTCGACGGAAACCCGAACGGCGAGCGCGCTGGTCTCGAGGCAGAGCTCGACGTTGTTGTCCTGGTCAAACAGGTCACTGAAGTCGATCGGCGTCACCACGCCGTCGAGGGTTTCGACAGAGAAGCGCTCGAGGTCGGTCTGGTCGAGCTCATCACCGTCGATCGAGACGACGCCGCCGCTGAAGATCAGCCGCAACGCCGAAGCGGTGCCGGCCGGGCACTCGGTTTCGTTGAGTACCGCCGGCTCGGCCACGATGAGGCTGGGCCCGCCGTCGTAGTCCGGCACCGCGACGGCGCCGCCAAGAACGGCCGAGTCTTCGCCACGTAGCTCGCCGACGACGCGCGCCCAGCGTGGCGGGTCGTCCTGGCTCCCGAGGTCGCCGATCAGCAGCACCGTCCGATTCTCGTTCTCTTCAAGCGCGGGAAGCAGGGTGGCGCAGACCGGTGACTGCCGCGCGCCGGAGGCCAGTTCAACCTCGAAATCGGACGCGTCGAGGCTGTCGTGCTCGACCTCCCGATCCATCACGACGGGCATACCGTCCCGACCGACCGACTCCGAGCAGCCGGGAAAGGCCGGCAAGGCGTTATCAAGGCCCCATCCCGCCGAAAGCAGGTTGCCACCGGCCAACGCTGCCGGCGCTCCGGCTCCCAGCGCCATCCACAGGGCGAGGATGCCCGCGGTCTTGCGTGTGTTCGAAATCATCGCTAACTCCCGCTCATTCATTCATGTCCCGGCGTCTGGCCGGCTCGCGAGAGGAAGATCCTCGTCGCCGGGGTTAGCCTGGGGGCGGGAATGCGAGTGAACGGAAGCCGACCGTAACGAAATGGAAGGAAGGGCTCGGAGCGCCCACCCGGGCGATTTATCCAAGCGCACTTACACTTCTTCGCAGTCGCTGGCGTTCCGTTTCGAGCTTTCGCCTTATCCTGGGTATTCCTATTCAAGCCATGGACGGACATCCCATGCACCGTTTTGCACTGCTGCTCCTGCCGCTTCTGCTCGGTCTCCCGATCGTCGCCGGTGCCCAGACCGGCACGGCGAATACCGAAGCCTTTCAGGCGCGGATGGCAGAGAATGCCGCGCGACTGAATCTGACAGACGAACAGCGCGCCGACCTCGAACCGATTCTCAGGGCCAATTTCGAGGAAACCCGGGCGCTCCTTCAGAAACACGGCCTGGGCCAGGGGGCGACGGAAAGACCTGGCTTGCGGCAGATGCGTGCGCTCCAGAAGGACATGAAGCCCGTGCGCGAGCGGACCGACCGGCAGGTCGCCGAGATTCTCTCGGACGAGCAGATGGCGGAGTTCCGGCTGATCCAGGACGAACGGCGAGAGCAGATGCGCGCCGAGATCCGGGCGCGTCGCTGACCGAAGCGCTTATGGAAACGGCAAGCCTCGTCGTCCTGGTCGCAATCGCGATTCTGATCGCCTTCGAGCTGATCTGGTCGCTGCGTCGTCGCCAACCGGTCTACGACCCGGGCGAGACGTTCGCCAACGTGGCCATCGCCGTTGGCAATGGTCTGCTGCGGCCTGCCGCGGTCGCCTGGGGGTATTTCGTCATGACCTGGATCGAGCCCCTGAGGACGCTCCCGGAAACCGTCTGGGCGTTTGCGCTGACGTTCGTGGTGGTCGACATCGCGTATTACGGGTACCACCGGGCCTCGCACGAGATCCGTGTCCTTTGGGCGATGCACCATACGCATCACTCCAGCCCCTGGTTCAACTTCTCGACGGCGATCAGGCTCAGCTGGATTGCGAAGTTCGTCGGCCCGCTGGTCTTCGCGCCGCTGGTCCTCATCGGGTTTCCTGCCGAATGGGTTGCGGTCTCGCTCGCGGTGGGACTGCTGTTTCAGCTCTTCCTGCATACGGAGGCCATTCCACCGCTGGGACGATTCGAGGGTGTGCTGCTGAATACGCCGTCAGCCCATCGGGTCCACCACGGTCGCAACCCCGCGTACCTCGACCGGAACTACGCCGGCGTCTTCATCGTCTGGGACCGCCTCTTCGGAACCTATCAACCGGAGCGGGAACGTGTACGCTACGGCGTGACCACCGGCTTCCTGGGGCACAATCCGTTCGTGATTCAGTTCGCACCGCTGCTGAGCTACATTCGCGGCCGCTTCCAGCGCGAAGCGAGGCGTGCCGGCGGTGGCGTGGCGCCTGATGGTTAGCGCACCACCGCAGGCGCGAGCCGACGAAGGACGATCGAGGGGAGCGACAGTCGTGACCGAGCGCATCAGGGTCCTCATGGTCGACGATGACGCCAACCTGACCGGGTTGCTCGACGAATTTCTGGAGGCCGAGGGCGGCTTCGACTTCGTGGCCTGCCATGACGGTGAAGCGGGCGTGGCAGCGGCGACCCGCGATCGCTTCGACGTCATCATCCTCGACGTCATGATGCCGAAGCTGAACGGCTTCAACGCCCTGAAGGCCATCCGCGAAGTCTCGGACACGCCGATCATCATGCTGACGGCGCGGGGGGACGATCTCGATCGCATCCTCGGGCTGGAAATCGGCGCTGACGACTACGTGCCGAAACCCTGCAGCCTGCGGGAGATCGTCGCGAGGATCCGGGCCATCATGCGGCGAGTCTCGGGGCAGGCCGATCGCTCGGCCAACGCGAAGCAGCTTCGCATCGGCGATCTACGCTTGGAGCTGGGTTCGCAATCGGCGTATCGCGGCGATGAGCTCGTCAGTCTCACAGCAACGGAGTTCCGCGTTCTCGAATGTCTGGTCGCCGCCGCGGGAGAGGTCGTCCCCAAGGACGGCATCGCGCGGCAGGCGCTGGGCCGGCGGATCATGCCCTACGACCGCAGCGTTGACGCCCACATCGTGCAGCTCCGCAAGAAGCTCGGGCCCTTGCCCAATGGTCTGCAGCGGATCAAGACGATCCGTGGCCGAGGCTATCTCTACGCGTCGACCGGATGAACCGTTTCTTCCGCCGCATCCTGCTGTCGGTGTGGCTGACGCTGGTCGCCGGGGTCATGCTGGCGTTCGTAGTCACGCGTTGGCTGCCGTCCGACGAAACGGATGTGCTCGGACTCAACGAGGCACTCGTGGCGGCCATCGCCGGGGACCTCGGTCTTCTCCTGGCCGAAGGCGCGGTCGATCCCGGCGGGCAGCTGGCCGCGCGGCATCCGCTCGCCTTCGAGGATCTGCTCGAGATCTATGTCATCGATGAATCGACCGGCGGAGATATCCAGGATCGGCGCTTGCCGCTGCCGGTGCGCGCGGCTCTGGAGCGGTTCCCGTCCGCAACGCCGATCGATGCACGGGTCATCCTCGCTCCGGCGGAGACACCCGGGTTCCGGGTCATCGGATTCCACAAGCGTTTCCCCCTCACCGAGACGGTCCGGCGAACCGGTGGGCGACCGATACTCCTGCTGACCATGCTGCTGGTCAGCGCTGTCGTTTCGTTTTTTCTGGCGCGCTTCATCGTGCTGCCCGTGCGACATCTGCGCGAAGCCGGTCACCGCGTCGCCGAGGGCGACCTCTCCGTTCGGGTCGCCCATACGGTCGGCGATCGCAAGGACGACATCGCCATGCTGGCCCGCGATTTCGACACCATGACCGAACGCATCGGCCGACTGCTGGGTTCGCAGCAGCGGCTCATGCGCGATGTCTCCCACGAGCTTCGATCGCCGCTCGCGCGCCTCCAGGCCCTGCAGTCGCTCGCGCGCCAGCGATTCACGGCAGCGGACGAGACCCTCATCCTCGATCGCATGGACGCTGAATCGGAGCGTCTCAACGAGCTGATCGAACGGATCCTGTCCTTCGCCCGCCTGGATGCGCAGCAGGAGATTCGTCGCCAGTTCACCGACCTCGCGGACCTCGTCCGGACGATCATCGATGACGTGCACATCGAACTCGGCGAGGGGGACATCATCGTGCAGCTGGCCGGGCCCGACCGGCTGACGCTCGACGCCGACGCCGGGCTGCTGCACAGCGCCATCGAGAATATCGTGCGCAACGCGGTCCGCTTCACGCCCGAGGGTTCCGTCGTCATGGTCACGCTGTCGGAGCGTGAGAGCACGGTTCAGCTCATGGTCAACGACGAGGGGCCGGGCGTGCCCGACACGGCGCTGCCCCAGCTGTTCGATCCCTTCTTCCAGGTCGACGAAAGCCGGCCACCGGGGGATGGCGGTAGCGGTGTCGGCCTGGCGATCGCGCGACGCGCCGTGCAGCTTCACGGCGGTACGATCGAGGCCGAGAATCGATCGGAGGGCGGCCTCCGCGTCACCGTCGAGCTGCCCCTTCGCTCCTGACAGCCGAAGCCGTCGCGTGCTCCTTCATCAACGTCGTCGGGCCAACGCACGGGTGTGCCCTGGGGGCTCGTGGCGTCCTGCAATAGTCTTGAGAGTCTCATCACAGCGCGGAGCCTGAAGGGTGCCCCACCAATGCCGCTGGGTCTCGCTCGGATGCCCATTCGAGTCGTGGCTCTCGAGCTGTGTTTGAAGAGGTAGTCCCACCACGTAGCGAACGACCACCCCCGCATCGAGCGGGAAGGCGTCCCCGTCTGCACGGTCGCGGGGCCAGAAGCCTCACGGGAGCCGATGGCTGCCCGCGAGGCGTCCGCCGAGTTCAAGGATTCGCGCCGCCGCTCTTGCCTGCCGGCGGAATGCCGTTGGCGAGATAGAAGTCGGTCAGCCGCCGGGCGATCTCCACACCCTGGTCGTCCTGCAGGAAATGGCTCGCCTCGGGCAGCCGGACGTGAGGCTGGTCCGCGGCGCCGGGCACGTTGTCGATGAAGACCTGCTGGGCGTCGCAGGAGCCGAGCTGTCCAGGATCGTTGCTGGCCCAGATCGTGAGAAACGGGCGCTCGAAGCCGTAGAGGCCATCCGTGGCTTCGGCGGTCGTGCCCGGGACATCGTTGATCAGGGACGGGAATTTCCGGGCACCCGCAAGGTAGAGGCGGCTTGGATACGGGGCGTCGTAGGCCGCCTCCTCGTCGGCCGGCAGGTCGAACCACGTATTGGCCTCCACGACTTCACTTGGGGTGAAGGAGACGCCCTTCATGGCGTACTCCATCCAGACGCCGAAGTAGCTGTTGTCGGTCGGGGCGTTGATCGGTTCGCAGCCGTCGTAGAACGGGACCTGCTGGTCGGGTATCCCGGTGAACAGCGACGGTACGTCCAGTGCCTCGTCCGGATTCTGGACCGGCGGAAACGGCTCGACGCCGGCGGGTAGATTGGGCAGTGCCCCATCGCCAACGGCAATCGTGGCGAACCAGTCCGGATTGAGGCCGGCCACGCGCAGGCCGATCAGGCTGCCCCAATCCTGCACGAACAGGTTGATGTCGCGTAGCGCGAGCGCGTCGATGAAGCGCTCCAGCCGGTCCGAGTGACCCAGATAGCTATAGGCATCGACGTCGATCGGCTTGTCGGACCGCCCCATGCCCAGGTGGTCCATCGCGATCACGCGGTAGCCGCCCTCGGCGAGGACGGGAATCATCTTGCGGTAGAGATAGGACCAGCTGGGTTGGCCGTGCAGGAGCAGGACGACCGGCCCGTCCGCCGGGCCCTCGTCGACGTAGGCCTGCCGCAGCCCGTCGATCTCGACGTAGCGGGCCTCATAGGGCCAATCCGGCAGATCCGCGAACGCGTCGTCGGGCGTGCGCACAAACTCGATACCATCGGCAGTCACCAGCACCTCGGGCTCGATGCAGTCGTTGCCGTCGATGCCTGCGAGCTTCGTCGTGTCACTACGCTTCGTACCCGCCACACCGTCCAGCTCGAAGCGGACCTCGCCACAGCCATCAGCCTGGACAATCAGGCGGCCCCAAATCTCGAGATCGCCCCCGGATAGCGGCGCGTCGAAGCTGCCGCCCTCGGCCCCGTGGCCGCGGGCGTAGACGTTCATTGCGCGCGTATCGCCAGTCCCGATCGTGCCGGGAATCGTGTCGCTCACGAGCCAGAGCGGGCTCCCGGAGTCGGCGTAGCCGTAGTAGTAGATCGTTGTACCCGCCTCTGACTGGATGACGTTGAAGCCTTCGCCGTCCCGCGTCGGATCGAACCAGAGGCCGGCCAGGCCGAAGCGATCGCTCTCATCGATGCGCTGGTAGCTGTTTCGGAAGTCGTCCTGGAGGACGATTGCCTCTCCCTGCGTCTCGATAATCAGATCTTCCTCCAGCGTCCGCGCCGCCCAGGTCCAGCCCTCGGGGAGGTCGAGCCGTTCGCCGAGCCCCGCCAGATCGGCGATGGTGAGGTCCGGGTCGATTTCCTGGGAGGTCGAATACATCACGTAGCGCACGCCTTCATCCGAGACCAACTCGTACGACGCCGTACCGGCCCACTGTTCGAAAACGTTCACCCGGGCGACGCTGGCTTCCGTATACGCCGAGCGATCCTCCACATCCGTTGGCGTGACAGTCAGCTGGGCCTGCTGGGCCATCTCGATGCCGCCGTAGCTGCGGCGCTCGCTGCCGGTCGAGGAGAACTGCCCGCCGTCCACCGCGATTTCGCGGGGGCCGTTGAGCAGAGCAAGCAGAGCCCCGTATTCGGCCTGAATCGCGTCGGCGTCCAGCGCCTGCCACAGATCGGCCGGGCAGTCCCCCACCAATTGGGTACCCCAGACCTCAGCGGTGATGCGGCCGTTTTCGGTGGGATAGAAAAGGAGGATTTCGCAGTATTGGGCGCCGCGACCGCTGGCCGATCGAAGGCTGCAATAGTGGCCATCGACGCCCGCGAGCTTCACCACTTGCGATCGCTTGACGCCGTCCTCGCCGTCGAGCTCGAAGAGACCCTTGGAGCAGTCGTCGATCCGGATCGTGACCGATCCCCAGGGGGCGAGTTCGCTCCCCGGGAGCGGCTCGGCGAAGGAGCCGCCTTGCCCGCGAAAGGCGGCCAGGGTGAATTCCTCTCCGGCGCGGAGCGTCGCGGGCAGCGTTTCGCTGATCAGCCACAGGGCCTCACCTTCCGCGTCGTAGCCGTAGAAGTAGACGGTGGTCCCTTCCGCAGACTCGACAACGTTGAAACCCTCCCCGTCGCGCCCGGGGTCGTACCACAGTCCCGCCGGAGCGAGTCCGTCATCGGCGCCAGCCGTCTGCGCCTGAACGGAGCCCGCCAGGGCCAGCGCGATGCCGGCCACGCCCAGATAGAGTTGCTTTGCTTTTCCTTGTTTCATTGCTTCCTTCGCTGTGCTTTCAACCGTTGGCGACGCGAGAGGGCTTCGCCAGGGTGAAAAGCGTAGGCAGCAGCACGCAAGGAAGCCGACGGCCAGCGTAAAGAAGTGTGCGTAGGGAATCCTGGAGTGCACCTCAAGTCAGAGCGGGCCGAAATCCACCCTGGGAGGCGCCCGTGCCCGTCCGCGAAGACAGAAGCGGTGGCGGGGTGATCAGCAACGTTCGACAGCCAGCCGGCAGGGCAGCGCCGGCCGGGCGGTGTCCGGCGACGAGGCTGTACCGTCCCCGTCTCGCGAAAGTCCCGGGATCAGCCGACGAACCAGCCGATGTAGAGCTGGATGACGACGGCGTTGGCCAGATCGATGAAGAACGCTCCGATCAGCGGCACGATAATGAATGCGCGCGGCGCCGGGCCGTAGAGTTTCGTCACCGCCGTCATGTTCGCGATGGCGGTCGGCGTGGCGCCCAGCGCCAGACCGACGTAGCCCGCCGCCATGACGGCCGCGTCATAGGTCTTGCCCATGGCCCGGAACACCAGGAAGCCCGCCCAGATCAGCACCACGACAACCTGCGCGATGAGTATCAGCAGCAGGCCGATGCCCAGGCTCCCGAGGGTCCAGAGCTCGAGGCTCATCAGCGACATGGCCAGGAAAAGGCCAAGGCAGACTTCTGAAACGAGCGCGAGGCTGCGTGACTGTTCGGGTCGCGGAACATTCAGGTAGGGCACCAGCGGCGGTGCGAGGTTGGTCACCAGGATGCCGGCGAACAGGCAGGAGACAAAGGTCGGCAGCTGCATGCCGGCCTGCTTGAGCGCCTGATCCAGGTGGATGCCGAGGCCCACGGCGATGCAGATCGCGAAGATCACCCGCAGCATGCTCTCGTATTCGATCGGCACTTCCTCGGCCTTGTGCTCGATCCCGACCGCAAGCTCCGTCTCCGCGGTCGACGGTGTGAGCTGGTTCTTCTCGACCAGATAGCGCGCCAGCGGACCGCCCAGCACACCGCCGAGGATCAGGCCGAAGGTGGCCGCTGCAATGCCGATCTCGCCGGCTCTCGAGATGCCATGTTCCTCGGCGAAGATCGGCGCCCAGGCAATGGCCGTCCCGTGACCGCCGGAGAGCGAGACCGAACCGCCAACGATTCCCACCAGTGGGTCGAATCCGGCCAGCGACGCGACCGCAACGCCGGTTCCGTTCTGGATCATGAGGTAGACCACCGCCATGACCAGGAGGATCCCGAGCTGAGCGCCGCCCTTGAGCAGCGTAGCGAAGCGAGAGGAGAGTCCGATGGTCGTGAAGAAGACGATCAGCAGCTCGTCCCGGACGTCCAGGGCGAAGTTGAACTTCAGACTGAACAGGCCATAGAGGATGCCGAACACGCCGGAGGCCAGCAGGCCGCCGGTGACCGGCTCGGGGATGTTGTAGTTCCGCAGGAGTTTGATCTTGCCATTGATCAGCTTCCCGAAGTACAGCACCAGGATCGCCAGCACGATCGTCTGGCGTCCATCAAGCGTCAATGATTCCAGGATGGTCTCCGGCCAGTTTTTCGGTGGCGCGGGTACGGAGCTCTGCGCCAGGGTCAACATCAGCATGGTACCGGCCAGCAGCTCGAACATCATGGCCAACCCCGGTGAAACCTCGGTCCCAATCAGCGGGATCGCGCTTTCAGTCGGCGTCGCAGATGCCCGGGCCTACACCTTTCCCACCGGCTGGCCTTGATCCTGTCTCGATGCTGGACTGTTTGTGCGATTTTCGGCGAGCACCGCATTGGTTCCTATGTCATGGCGCGAGCAGGTCAGGAGGAGTCGGACAGTGTTGGAAGCCGATGTCGTGCGGTTGAAACCCCGCCAGTTTGCGTATTGGCTCATCGTCGGGACTTGCCTCCTGGCTGCCAGCACGCCCACCGTAGGACAGATCGTTGCGACCATCCGGTCCGTCGAGGTCACTACACTCTCCGATAACTTCAGCCCGCCGGGCTGTTCATTGAGAGAGGCGATCGAGTCGCTCGATCTCAACGTAAGCCGCAGCGGCTGCTCGCTGGTGAGAGTGCCCGGAGCGGGCGCGGATCAGATCGTCTTCGACGCCGCGATCCTTCCCGGCGAGATCAGGCTCAACGGGCGACTGATCGTCAGGTCGAGCATGTTCATCCGCGGCCCCGGGCGAGACCAGCTCTCGATCAGCGGTCAGAATGCAGACGCGATCATCGCGGCCAACGTCGATCTCGCTAGCGCGGGCTTGATCGTTCACGGCCTGACCCTGACCGAGGGTATGGCCAACGAGGGTGGCGCTATCGATGGCACGATCATCCAGCTGTCCGACGTGCGGGTCACGAACTGCAGCGCCCGGATCGGTGGCGGCGCCGTCTCCGCAAGCCGGGTGACGATCAGCGACTCGGAGTTCGTCGGCAATCGCGTGACGAGCGCCTTCGCCGCGGGCGGTGCGATCAGCGCTGGGAGCGCCTCGATCCGGACATCGTCCTTCGTCGAGAACGAATCGAGCACCTTCGGTGGCGCCGTTGCTTCCCGCGGCGAGCTTTCGATCAGTGACAGCACCTTCCTCGGAAACCGCGCGGCCACGGGCGGCGCTATTGCCTTCTTCGGCACCGACGGGGTCGCGGAGCGAAGCCGATTCATCGATAACGACGGCGAGGCAGCCGTGGCCTTTCAACAGGGCACGAGTTCATCGGCAACCAGCCTCTTGATCTTCGACCAGTCGGTCATCGTCGACGAGCTGGCGAATCCGTTCGGTACGTCACTTTTCGGCCAGCTGAATGACGCCGGTGACACGACGCTCGCCCTCGAGAACAGTACGGTCTTCTCCCGGCGAACGATCCGCGCGGAGTCCCGCCTCGTCCTGACACACGCAACGATCAGGATGATCGGAAGCGATGCCCCGCCGGCGATTATCCTGCCGGCAGGCTCCTCCGCGAGATTCTCCAGCGCCATTCTGGCCAGCGACAACCCGGTTTCCTGCCAGAACGGCGGCGCCAGCGTAACCGGCTTCAGCAATCTCTATCAGCACACCGACTGCGGCACCGAATCCGAATTTTTCAGCCTCTTCGGCGATCCGATGCTCGGCCCGCTTCGGGACAACGGCGGCCCAACGGAGTCGATGCGGCCCCTTCCGGGTAGCCCGGTGATCGATCAGGCCGGTGGCTTCCCGGTCGAGGTGGACCAGCGCGGTTTCCCGCGGATCGAAGGGGAACGCGATATCGGCGCCATCGAAGTGGGCGCGCGAACCATCTTCTCCGACGGTTTCGAGCCGTAGGCGGAGGTCATGAATCGGGGATTCGGTGGGCGACGCGCGGCTTGGGCAGGTTACGGCGCGTCAGCCTCGCTCCACTCGAACGCCGAGTATTCCGCCAGTTCCCGAGTGGTGAGCAGTCGTCCGTAGTATTGACCGTCGATGATCCAGGTCGGGTAGTTGGCGACGTTGGCGGCCCGGCATGCCGGCGAGGCGGGACCCTGACGGCCCTGCGGCGAGCACTCGATGTAGGGCAGCCGATCCGCGGAGCCGCGGAACAGGGACTTCTGTTGATTGCACTGGGGGCACCAGCTGGCACCGTAGAACCTCGCGCCGCTGTCCTCGAGATGCTCGGCCAACGCCGCCAACCGTGGGCTCTCGTTCTCGCCGAGCGGACGATCGGGTAGGCCGACATAGGACAGATGCAGCAGGAGGGCGATCGCGATCGCGTACGCCCCCGTTGCCGCCCAGTCCGCCCATCCGCGCGCAGCCATGTGCTTCGGGCGGCTCAGGGCGACGGAGACGAAGATCGAGATCACCAATCCGAGTGACACCAGGCAATATGGGCAGAAGGCCTCGATCCGGGTCGCGGAAATCCACGTCATGTAAAGGCTGACCGAGAGCGCGATCAGGGACAGCGCCCAGAGCCGCTTCCAGCCGACCTCAGCCCGGGTGCCGAACCAGGCCGACAGGCCGATCGCCAGATAGCTCGCCAGACCCCAGAACTCCAGCGGCAAACCAAGCAGTGTCGACCACTGCGAGCTTCGCACGATGTCGCACGCCGAGTCCGCGGTGCAGTACGGCAGCGCGGTACCGGTCATCCGGGTGATCAACAGCCAGGCGGTCAGGGCGCAGCCGGCCCCAGCCAAGCCGGCCAGCAGGTAGCGCCGCTGCTGCGGCAACCACGGCTGACGCGTTGCCTGGGATTGTGGCTTCCGAGACGGTTTCTTTCGCTTCTTGCTCATACGTCCGAGTCTACCGCGACAGGCTCAGTGGATTCGACGGCCGGACCAGGCAGGCTCCCGCCGTAACGACGGAGCTGGACCGGCGCGAGTTTGCTTCGAAGAGCGGTGGCGAACGAATGGCGCGCACGCCCGAAATCAAGCGTGAGCGAGCCCTCGAAATCCCGGTCAGTGACCGGTGATCGCGTTCTCGATCCTCAGGCGGCCATGCCATAATGCCGCCGTCGCTCTGCCCGCGACGCCACGGGAAAAGAAGGCTCATGATCGAGGTGATGAACGACCTCCCGGACCAGGTTCTCGGGGTGCGTGCGTCCGGGAAAGTCACGGGCGAGGACTACCAGAACGGACTCGTTCCGGCCCTCGAGGACAAGCTGTCACGATTCAGGAAGGCACGACTGCTCTACGTCGTCGGCAACGACTTTATGGGCTACACCGGCGACGCTGCCTGGGAAGATGCCAAGGTGGGCATGAAGCACTTTGCGGCGTTCGAGCGCGTCGCGATCGTGACCGATGTCGACTGGATCGAGAACACGGCTAAGGCCTTCGGCTTCATGCTTCCGGGCGAAGTCCGGGTTTTCGATGACGATGAGCTCGAGGCGGCCCGGCAATGGATATGTGAGCCGCCGCCCACCGGCGAGCTCACCTTCGAGCTGCTGAAGGACGAGCGAATTCTGACCCTCGAACCGCGAGGGGAACTCGAAGCGGCCGACTTCCTACGACTCAGCGAAGAGGTCGACCCCTTTATCGATCAGACGGGCGATCTCAATGGCCTGATGGTCGTCGCGGAGCACTTTCCGGGCTGGGACGATTTCGCCGCGCTGAGCGCGCACGCCCGCTTCGTCCGCGAACACCACACGAAGATTCGGCGCGTCGCAATCGTCACGGATGACCGGGTGCTTTCCGCGGTCCCTCGGATCGGGGCGCACTTCCTCGATGCGGACGTCAAGACGTTTCCGATGGCACAACGCGACGCGGCACTCGTCTGGGTTGCAAACGGCTGATACCGCTCCGTCAACACGCACTCACCGGGAGATTTGCCTTTGAGGTGAGCCCGGACCGAAAGCCCCCTCTACTTTCCTGCGGACCATGGTTTCGAGCGCAAGGATCACGACATGAAGAACTTCAATTTCTACAACCCGACTCAGATCGTATTCGGCCAGGACCGCCTTGCGGAACTGGACAGTCTCGTTCCAGCGAACGCGAAGGTGATGGTGCTCTATGGGGGCGGCAGCGTTAAGCGATTCGGAACGCTGGAAAATGTTGCCAAGGGCCTCGGCAGTCGGGAGGTGATCGAGTTCGGCGGCATCGAACCCAACCCGGAATTCGACACCCTGATGAGGGCCGTCGAGCGGGTGCGTTCCGAAGGCGTCGACTTTCTGCTCGCGGTCGGCGGTGGATCCGTTATGGATGGCGCCAAATTCGTCGCCTTGGCCGCAAATGCAGACGGCCACCACCACACCTTGCTGTTTCACGGCTACGCGCCGGTGCCGGTCAGTGAAGCCCTGCCCCTGGGCTGCGTGGTGACGTTGCCTGCTACGGGCTCGGAGAGCAATCCATTCGGGGTTGTCACCTTCAATGCGCAGAAGTATTCGTTCATGTCGCCGCTGACGTTTCCGAAATTCTCCTTCCTGGACCCGGATCTGACGCTGACGCTGCCCGATGAGCAGATTGCCAATGGTGTTGCGGATGCCTTTATCCACGTGGTCGAGCAGTACCTGACCTACCCAGTCAACGCCAGGGTGCAGGACCGGTTCGCCGAAGGCCTCCTGAAGACGCTGATCGAAGTGGGGCCGGTCACGCTTGCCGATAGCAACGATATCGAGGCGCGGAAGAACTTCATCTGGTCCGCGACCATGGCCCTCAACGGGCTGATTGGTTCAGGCGTGCCACAGGACTGGACGACTCACATGATCGGCCATGAAATGACCGCCATGTTCGGCATTGCCCACGGCCGGACCCTGGCGATCGTGCTGCCATCACTGCTCCGCGAGCGAAAGGAACAGAAACGCGCCAAATTGCTTCAGTTCGCCGAACGCGTGTGGGAGATCACCGAGGGTAGCGATGATGACAAGATCGACGCCGCCATCGACAAGACCGAGGCCTTCTTCAATTCTCTGGGCATCGTGACCAGCGTGTCGCATTACGGTATCGAAGATGCGGACATCGATACGATCGTAGGCAACATGGAGAAGATGGGGCTGAAAGCGTTGTCGGAATCCCGCGACCTGACGCTGGACACCGTTCGCGACATTCTGATCGCCGCGAAGTAGAAATCCGGGTTACAGCCCATGCAACGGCGTCCCCTTGAGGCAGGTGAGGCGCCTTGCCGTCATCCAGACCGGTAGCCTCATCGGCACCGACCAGCGGCGACCCCGTGAGGCGATCTCCCTCGGAGCTGCGTTGCTCGTATACTCCGAGGCCATGGCAGGCACCGGGGGAATCTGAAAAATGGGGCGGAAGATCGTCTTGGCGCTCGGCCTCGCGCTGTCCTGTAGCGCGATTGCAACACCGGTCGGGTTGCCGACCTTTGCAACCTTGTCCGGTGATGGGAATGTCGTTGCCTTCGTCACCTCGCCGGATGGTCGCGTCGTCAATGGCAACCTTTACACCTACAACCGTTCCACGGGCGTCCTTCGTCAGATCAACGTACCGCAGGCCGGCGGCGTTGCTGGGTCAACCGTCGGCGAGACGCCGAGCCTGAGCGTTGACGGGGCAAAGGTCTTCTTCGAGTCCTGCAACGGCCTTCGGCCCGAAATTTCGTTCGGCGCCCAGAAGAGCTGTGTGCTCGATGTCACAACCGGCACCCTGACCGCCATCGGGCGCAACAGCGATGGAGAGCTGCTGTCGGCGAGCCTTCGCGGCACGCTGGCGGCGAACGGCAATCACGTCGCCTTCGGGTCGCTTGGGACGACGACGCCGGACGATACGAACCAGAGCTTCAATGTGGACGGCCTCGTTCGCACGATCGGCACGGGGCCGACCGTTCTGATCAGCAGGGACGAGGCTGGCATCCAGAGCCGCAACACGACATCGCGCTTCGACATCAGCGAAGACGGCATCGTTGCGTCGTTCAGTTTCTCGAACGGAGCCGGTGTCGGTTCGTCGATCTTTGTTCGTGACGTTGCGGGGGCAACCTCCGAACTCGTCTCGGTCGATTCGGCGGGAGATGAAATCGTTGCGTCGCGCACGTTCTTCGGCGATCTCTCGGATGACGGGCGGTACGTCGTATTCGCGACGGATGGGCGTGGAGTCTTGGAGGACCTCGATAGTCGCCGGGACATCTACCTGCGCGACCGACAACTGGGCAGCACCGAGCTGATCACCCGCAACACCTCGGGCAATCCCTCCAACGCAGACGCGTTCACGCCGCTCGTGTCGCGCGGCGGACGCTTCGTCGCGTTCAGCTCCGCGGCCAGTGATCTGGTCAGCGGAGATGTCAACGGCGTCAACGACGTGTTCCTCCGGGACCGGGATTCGAACAGCACGACGCTCGTGTCGGTTGCCAGCGATGGCGCGCCTGCAGTTGCCGCCAGCGATCTCGCGGGACTCTCGCAGAACGGTCGCTTCGTGCTGTTCCAGTCGAACGCAGCCAACCTCGCACCCGGAGGAGAGCGCTGCATCCCTGCTGGCGGGGTGTTCTGCAATCTCTACCTGCGGGACACGCTGCTCGGGACCACCGAGCTGATTCCGCCGTCTACGCTAGGCCTCGCCGCGTTTCCGCCGCTGGCCGGTATCGACGGCGGAGATCGCTTCGGGTCCGCCGTGGCCGTGGACGGTGATCGCATCGCCGTTGGGGTCCCCGAGGACAACGGTGGTGGTCGGGTCATCGTCTATCGCGTCGTCGGTGGCACCCCGGTCGTCGAACAGGAGATTCCGGTGCCCGCGGGCTTCACGGCGATCCGGTTCGGCGCGGCCGTCGCGCTGCGGGGTTCGTTGCTCGCCATCGGGGCTCCGGGTTCGAGTGGCGCCAAGGGCGCCTCTCTACAGGCCGCCCTGTATGAACGCGTCAACGACGACTGGCGCATCAAGCAGCCGCTCGCGTCGTCCGGCGGCAACGTCGACGACGGCTTCGGAACCGCGGTGTCGATCGACGGCTCGGTGATTGCCGTTGGCGCCCCGGGAGACGCCGAAGGTGAAGCCCAGGGATCCGGTGCGGTGTATCTCTTCGACTTCGAAGGCTCGCTTGCGGACAAGGCGAAGATGCCGACACCCGTGGCCGGGGCGGCTCTGGGAACAGCGCTTGCGGCCGACGGCGGTCGGCTGGCGGTGGGCGCTCCAGGGAGCGCGATTGCCAGTGCCTTCGCCGGCAGCGTCGAGCTCTATGACATCATCAGCGGCAATCTCGCGCCCCTGGGTACCGCGAGCAGCGACGGGGCCAGCAGCGGCGACGCCTTCGGCGCATCGATTGCGATCGAGGGGAATCGCATGGCCGTCGGTGCCCCTGGCGACGACGGCTTCGGCACCGACCAGGGGCTTGTGTACGTGTTCAGTGTCGACGGCGACCTGCGGACCGAAACGCGGACCTTGAATCCGCCGGGAGCGTTGAATAACGGCGCTTTCGGTGCGGCCTTGGCTTTTAGCGGCGCCGAACTGATCGTCGGCGCGCCGGGCGCAAACAATGGCGCCGGACAGACGGGCGCTGCGTATCGCTTCAACGAGGACTTCGTCGTCGTCGGCCAGCTCATTCCGGAACCCGGTCAGAGCGAATTTGGCGCCGCAGTGGCCGCGGGTCCGGACCTGATCGTCGTCGGCGCGCCCGGCAGCAATAGCGACGCAGGCTCCGCCTCCGTGCGGCGCGACGTGGACCTCCTGTTCCGCGCGGGGTTCGAGTAGCCCAAGCGGCTCTGGCATCGCGTCACGCCGCGGCATACCTTGCGGCGCAGCCCGCAGCGCAGAATTCTGCCTCCGAATCGACCGATTCGGAAACGGTTGGCGTAGGCGGACGCGGACGCAGGCCGTCCTGATCCGCCGCAAGTGGATTTCTCGACCGCCGCGCTAAGCTGCGACACCTCCCGGAGGGCTTGACTCCGATCTACTCGGGAACGTCGAAGACCACTTGCTTGATGGTGCCGGAAAACGCAAAGGGTGCCCGGTCGTAGTAGCCCTTGGAAACGGTCCCACCAAGGTCCATGCCGATATCCAGGGTTTCAGTAGCCGAGTGCCGGAAGGGCACAACGTTGGGGATCGGGCCCGAAGCGACGCTGTCGCCGTTGAGATAAAGGGATGCGGCGCCTCCGGCAGCCGGGTTGTCCGGTCCCTTTGGCCCCTGTTCATACACTAACGTCAGGCGATGCTCGCCCGGACCGATCTTCCCTGGCGCAGCGATCTTGTAGCGTTGCTTGCCGAAGAAGTTGTACTCGTAAATCGGCACGCTGTCCTCGAGGTAGATGGCGTAGCCAGCCGCGGGTCCCCCGTTGGCAACGAGCACTCCACTGGCCCCGCCATCTGGAACCTCGAAATCGACCGTGATCGAGTGGTTGCGCTGGTAGGCTGGCGGGGCGCTGCCCTCGGGAACCCGTACAGTGCCCGGCAGGTAGGTGAAGCTGGTCCTGCCTCGCGTAACCGACGGTCGCTGGCCATTCAGCACGCGCTCGGCAAAACGATCATCCAACGGATAGACGCCGAACTTCTGGGCCTCTTCGTCGAATAGAGCCTGCATCTCAGCCAATTTTTCGGGATGCTTGGCCGCGAGATCGACCGCTTGGCTGAAGTCCTCCTCGATATTGTAGAGTTCCCAGATATCGTTCTCGAAGCCGACCGACCCTGACAGAATCCAGGGCTCACCGTGAAACGAGGCGGCAATCCAACCCTCGTGATAGATCGCGCGGTGGCCGCCTGTTTCGAAGTATTGAGTCGTGCGCGTGGATGGGGCTTCGGCGTCTGCAAAGGCGTAGGTCATGCTGACGCCGGCCACCGGAAGCTGCTCAACGCCATTGACCTCATTGGGTATCGGGACGCCGATGGCATCAAGGATGGTCGGCATGACGTCGATGACGTGGTGAAACTGCGTGCGCATCTCGGCCCGTGCCTTGATTTTCTCCGGCCAGCTCACGATCAGGCCGTTGCGGGTTCCACCGAGGTGCGAGGGCACGCGCTTCATCCACTGGAATGGTGAGGAACCAGCCCACGCCCAACCCACCGGAAAGTGGTTCTCATGCAGTGGGCCGCCGAGCTCGTGCATCAACGGCAGCTGGTTCTCGACGGAGTCCGGGATGCCGTTCTGCGTCATCACGTTGTTGAGCGTGCCGGTCACACTGCCCTCGGCACTTGGGCCATTGTCTCCGGTCACGTAGACAATCAGCGTATTGTCGCCATCGGGCAGCGAGCGGACCTTGTCGATCAGCCGCCCGATCTCATGATCGGTCTGCGCCAGGAATCCGGCGAATACCTCCTGATGCCTTGCATAAAGCCGCTTGGCATCGGCGCTCAGCGAACTCCATGCCTCGATCGAATCCGGCCTCGGTGTCAGAACGGTGTTCTCGGGAACGATACCCAGGCGCTTCTGCCGCTGAATCGTCTCCTCACGGACAACGTCCCATCCCTGATCGAACTGGCCCGAGAACTTCTCGATCCAGTCCTCGCTGACATGCAGCGGTGCATGAACCGCCCCGGGCGCGAAGTACAGCAGGAATGGCTTGTCTGGCGAAATCGAGTTCTGGCGGTCGATCCAGGAGATCGCATCGTCAACGAGATCCGTTGTCAGGTGATAGCCGTCCTCCGGCCTTTTCGGCGCTCAACCGGCGTGGTGTTGCGAAATAGCTGAGGCTCAAACTGACTCGTTTCACCGCCTTGGAATCCGTACCAGTACTCGAAACCAAGTCCGGTCGGCCAACGCTCGAATGGCCCGATCGGCGACGTTTCCCAGTCGGGTGTGTTGTGCCATTTGCCAAAGGCCGAGGTCGAGTAGCCGTGGAGCTTCAGGATCTCGGCGATCGACGCGGTCGAGCGCGGCCAAATGCTGTTGTAGCCCGAAAAACCGGTAGACAGCTCTGTGATCGTCCCGAAGCCATTCTGGTGGTGGTTGCGACCAGTCAGAAGCGCCGCCCGCGTCGGCGAACAGATCGCGGTGGTGTGGAATTGGTTGAACTTGACGCCCGCATTCGCGAGCTCATCCATATTCGGCGTGGGAACAGGCCCGCCGAAAGTGCCGGCCTGACCGAATCCGAGGTCGTCGAGCAGGATGATGACAACATTGGGCGCCGCATCTGGCGCCTTGACCGGCTGGGGGAAGTCCTGTTCGGAATCCTCGTAGGACCTGCGGATCACACCCTTGAAAGGCGCCTCGGGGATCGGGAGGACCGTCCCATCGCGTGGCGCCTCCTTGGCGGTCCCCAGACCGCAAGTCAGGAGCAACGCGGCCGCTGAGAACGCGAGAACAGCATTCCATGATTGACGATCCATATCGATCACTCTCCTTGTCCACCTCTTGACCCTAGCACGCGCGGTGCGGGTTCAGAAGTCAGACTAGAAGCTCGACCAGGCGGGCGATTGCGGGTTTCTAAGCTGCTCTTCCCTTATCCCCGCCGAAGGGTCGCCCTACAGCATCCGACCTGGATGGCCCCGGTGCCGGAGAGAAGAGAACCAATAGGGCAATTGGACGTTCGGAGGCGGGCGTGTGCTCGCCGCCGTTGTTGGTGGTCAATCGAGCCCAGCAGGATCATGCGCTGTCCTTGGGGCAGACGAAGTCGACGGGTTCCATGATCTGGAGGTCGCCTACATCCACATAGTGCATTGCGCCGTTGGTCCAGAACCCCTTCTTGTTCAGCGTGGGAAAGTGCACCACATCCGTGGCGGTACGCTCACCACCCATGAGATAAACAAGATCGGATGTGCCGTCATTTCTGAGCTGATGCGCTGAGCCGTCGGTCGGGAATCCCACGAAATCCCCGGTGCTCACCGCCGTCTCCTCGCCGTCGATGACCAAGACACCGGTGCCGGAAAGCACGAAGACGAACTCCTCCTGCGCGGTATGCGCATGCGGCAGGAAGCTCTGGTTCCCGGGTGCCAGCGAGGCAATGCTCAGGCCCAACCTTGATAATCCGACACGTTCGGACAGCGGGAGCAGTTGCATGCGCGTGTTCTCGGCAAGTGGATGAGAGATCGCGACCTGTTCTTCATCCGTTTGCGCGGCCGTTCTGACGACGTACCTGTCGATGCTTCGTCCTTCATCATTCATCTCAGCACCCCTCTGGCTCTGTCGAATCTCCGAGCGATGATTATGACTTCCGCGATCACATCGAGTCAGGCATCGGATCGCGGATTGCTGAGGAAATCCATCGAGGATCGTGGACGTCTCTTGGATCAACCTGGGCTGTTCGAGGATTGGCTCAACGACCGCCCGCCGCCCTGGCTTGAGCATTCCTGAACATCGCCTTAGTTATTTTCGTTCGTAGGGTTGATGCGAGTGATGGATGATTGGGCGATGACTGGTCCGTTGCCGGCCGTCGCTTCGCGGCAGCCATCCGGGCGAACCGGGCGGTAGCGGACCCGAGAGAGCCTTGTTCACCAGGACGGAGAACAGCACCTCATGATCAGCTTCACACTGAATGGCAGTCCGGTTGAGACCGATGCCGACCCCGAGACGCTGCTGCTCGTATTCCTCCGGGAAGAACTGGGATTGACCGGCACGAAATACGGCTGCGGGGCCGCCCAGTGCGGCGCGTGCATGGTCCACATGAACGGCGCATCGATGTTCTCCTGCCAGCTGACGCTGGCGACCGTGCGGGGGCTGGACATCAAGACGATCGAAGGCCTGAGCGAGAACGACGACCATCCGCTGCAAAAGGCCTGGGTTGCGCAACAGGTGCCTCAGTGCGGCTACTGCCAGTCCGGCCAGATCATGCGCGCCGCTGCGCTCCTGGACATGAATCCCACCCCGACCGAGGGCGAGATCCGCAGCTGGATGAGCTCGAACCTGTGCCGCTGCAGCACCTACAACCGCATCGTCAAGGCGGTGCGGCGGGCCTCCGAGGAGATGTCCTCGTGATGGCCTCGGACGGTATCTCGAGGCGTCTGTTCCTCAAGGCTGGCTCGGCGTCCGCGGTGCTGCTCGCGACGGGCGGTTTCCGCCTCAATGCCTACGCCAGCGAAGCCGACGACAGCGCCTTTGCCGGCTGGGTGCAGGTGAATCCCGACAACACGGTCGAGATCCTGTTTCCCTCGACCGAGATGGGGCAGGGCAGTGAAACCGGGCTGCCGCA
>JBCCZC010000051.1:0-20433 GCA_039188505.1 Pseudomonadota bacterium
ACGAAGCTTCAGCCCTGTTCGACGAGGCGCTACCGGTGATGCGCGCGGAGCTGGGCGAGGACAACGCGCGGCTCGGCGCGTTCTTCGTCCAGGAAGCCGGCATGTACGCAAGGTCCGGAGAGCACCAGCGGGCAGTCGATCGTCTCGACGCCACGCTCCAGATCTACGCTGCCGCCCTCAAGCCGGACCATCCGGAGGTCGGCACCGCCCTGCTGGGTCGAGGCCAGGCGCGCGTCGCCTTGGAGCAGCCCGATGCTGCCGAATCCGATCTGCTGCGGGCGGCCGAAATCCTGGAGTCCGGCCTGGGGGCAGAACACCCGTACACGATCGAAGCCCAGGCGGCGGTGGTCTCGCTGTATGAATCGCAGGGCGAGTCGGTCAAGGCGCAGCCGTGGCGAGACAAGCTGCAGGCGCTGCCTCCGGAACTCCAGCCCGATCTCTGAGCCGGGCCACGCTGCCGCGAGCCCTGTTTCAGCGGCGACAGTCCGGGGTGCGCAGCTTCAAATGCGTATGGACGCCGAGGTTGAACAGCTGCGCGTACCGTTCAGGCGTGACGCGGGAGGCCGGTGGGACCGCCGCGTTGAACGAATCGACCTCGGCCTGATCGAGCCGGCGAAAACCGTAGTGCTCCTCGAGACAAGCTGTTTCTTCCAGAAGGCTGAGCGGCCCCATCGAATCCCCCGCGGCAGCGCTGACGAAGGTGAGTTCTCCACGACCGATGGCTTCGCCCGTTCGCCCAATCATCAGTGCGTCCGCGGGCGTTACCCTCGAGGAATCGTCGTCCAGGAAGGGATAGGCTTTCATCAACACCGCGGCGGCGACCAACAGTACCGTTGCGATCACTCCCCATGCCCTGTCGACGTCCTCGAACTTCATCGGCGCGATCGGCCCCGTCGACGTCTGCCGGTGGGCCCAACTTCGCCAACGATCAGCGCTGCCACGGCGGCTCGTCCGTGCCGGCCAGGCCGTAGCGATCGAGCGCCTCGGTCAACTGGCGGCGCTCGATGGTTCCCGCATCGACCAGACTTTCGAGCGCGGCGATGACGATGTGGTGCCGGTCGACTTCGAAGAAGGACCGAAGCCTGGCTCGCGTATCGCTGCGCCCGAACCCGTCGGTGCCGAGCGCGACGAACGGTGCGTCGACGTGCGGGGCAATGAGCCCCGGCCAGGCGCGCACGTAGTCGGTCGCGGCCACGATCGGCGCGGCACCCGCGAGACGCTCGGCGACGAAGCTGCGTTGGCGCTCGGCCTCGGGCTGCAGGCGATTCGTGCGCGCGATCGCCTCGGCGTCCCGGGCCAGCTCGCTGAAGCTCGTCACGCTGAAGACCTCGGCTTCGATCCGCCAGTCCTCGCGCAGCAGGCCCGCGGCGGCGCGCACCTCCTCGAGGATGGCGCCGGAGCCCAGCAGGCGCACCTGGCCGGACTCGCCCTCGAGCCGGTACATGCCGCGCAGGAGGTCCTCGCGCACGTCGGGCGGCAGATCCGGCTGCGGGTAGTTCTCGTTCATCAGCGTGACGTAGTAGAAGACGTCGCGTTGCTCGGTGAGCATCTCTTCCATGCCGCGCTCCAGGATCACCGCGAGCTCGCCGGCGTAGGCCGGGTCCCACGCGCGGCAGTTGGGCACGGTCGCGGCGATGACATGGCTCGCGCCGTCCTGGTGCTGCAGGCCCTCGCCTCCGAGGGTCGTGCGGCCGGCCGTAGCGCCGAGCAGAAAGCCCCGGGCCCGCTGGTCTGCGGCAGCCCAGATCAGATCCCCGACCCGCTGGAAGCCGAACATCGAATAGTAGATATAGAACGGCAGCATCGGCTGGTCATGCACGCTGTAAGCCGTTGCCGCGGCAACCCACGACGACAGCGCACCGGCCTCGGTAATCCCCTCCTCGAGCAGCTGCCCGTCCTGCGCTTCGCGGTAGTACAGCAGGCTGCCGGAGTCCTCCGGTTCGTAGAGCTGTCCGACCGGCGAGTAGACGCCGACCTGGCGAAACAGGTTGGCCATGCCGAAGGTCCGGGCCTCGTCGGCGACGATCGGCACGATGCGGTCGCCGAGGTCGTCGTCCTTGAGGAGCTGCCCGAGCATCCTGACGAAGGCCATCGTGGTCGACTGCGATTTCCCATCCGGCGCCAGCGCAAAGGGCCCGAAGGTCTTCGCTGCCGGCGTCGTGATGGTGTCGGAGCGAGTGCGACGCTGGGGCAGGCTGCCGCCGAGGGTACGTCGGCGCTCGCGAAGGTAGCGCAGCTCGGGACTGTCCTCGTCCGGCCGGAAGAACGCCAGCGCCTCGACCTGGGCGTCGCTGAGCGGCAGGCGGAACCGGTCGCGGAAGGCCAGGAGCGCCTCCACGTCGAGCTTCTTGGCCTGGTGCGACGTCATGCGCGACTCGCCCGCGCCACCCATGCCGTAGCCCTTCTTGGTCTTGGCGAGGATCACCGTCGGCCGGTTCGCGTGCCCTCGCGCCGCCTCGAAGGCCGCATGCAGCTTGCGGAAGTCGTGCCCGCCGCGCTTGAGCGCATCGATCTCGTCGTCACTCATGTGGGCGACCAGCGCACCGAGTTCCGGGTCCTGCCGGAAGAAATGGTCGAGGTTGTAGGCCCCGTCCTTCGCGCCGAGGGTCTGGTACTTGCCGTCGACGGTGGCCGCGAACTTGCGCAGCAGCGCGTGCGATCCGTCCCGGGCGAAGAGCGCGTCCCAGTCGCTGCCCCAGAGCACCTTGATGACGTTCCAGCCGGCACCCGTGAAGAGCGCTTCGAGCTCCTGGATGATCTGACCGTTGCCGCGGACCGGACCGTCGAGCCGCTGGAGGTTGCAGTTGACCACGAAGGTCAGGTTGTCCAGCCGCTCGCGCGCCGCGAGCGTCAGCGCCGCCATCGACTCCGGTTCGTCCATCTCGCCGTCACCGAACACGCCCCAGACGTGGCGGTCGGCGGCGGCGATGAGGCCGCGATGCTCGAGGTAGCGAAGGAACCGGGCCTGGTAGATGGCGTTGATCGGTCCGATGCCCATGGAACCGGTGGGGAACTGCCAGAAATCCGGCATGAGCCAGGGATGCGGATAGGAGCACAGCCCGCCGCCCTCCACCTCCTGGCGGAAGCGGCCCAGGGTTGCGGCGTCGATCCGCCCCTCGAGAAAGGCCCGGGCGTACACCCCGGGCGCGGAATGCGGCTGGAAGTACACCAGGTCCCCACCGGATGCGTGCTCGGGGCCGCGGAAGAAGTGATTGAATCCGAGCTCGAAGATCTCCGCTGCGGAGGCGTAGCTGGCGATGTGACCGCCCAACTCCCCGTAGGCCTGGTTGGCGCGCACGACCATGGCCAGCGCGTTCCAGCGGACAATCGACGTGATGCGCTCCTCGAGGGCGAGATCACCGGGATAGGCGCCCTGCTGCTCGAGCGGGATGGTGTTGCGGTACGCCGAGAACGGCTGCGGCCGTGGACGGATACCCAGGTCGCGCGCACGCTCCTCCAGCGCCTTGATCAGGAACGCAGCACGCTCCGGTCCTCCGGCGGCGAGCACGGACTCGAGCGCGTCGGTCCACTCGCGGGTCTCGATGGGATCGTCGTCATGGGTCTGGCCGCCCGCAGGGGGCAGCGACTCGACTGGCTGGCTCATCGGGGTATCTCGTCTCGCTGGCGTGGCGTCACGCTAGCTCACGGTGCGTCAAGCTGTCGATGACATGGCCCGGAGGACAGCAACGATTCGGGACGGCGGCCGGAGAACCGAAGTTCGATCGCCCAGGGCGCTCTCGGGCGTTGATCGATCGAATCCTCGGCGGGACGGTACTCAGTCGTCAGGGAGCAGCAGCGGTTGCCGGCCGGCGCGGTGGCGCAGCGCGTTGATCGGGCGATGGACCGCCTCGAAGGACACGAGCCAGCGCTCGAAGCGGTACTTGCCCGGGAAATCGGTCAGTACGAGACCCATGATGATGGTGAGAATCCCCTGGCCCGGAAGGACGAGCATGGCGATTCCGGCGAGGATCAGGATAATGCCCAGCGCGTTGGCAAGGATGCGAAGCACGCCACGCAGCAGCGGTCGATGCGCCAGCGCTGCGATCCGGTGACGCTCCGTCAGCACGAAGTAATCCGCGGGAATGCGGGCCACCAGCCAGGGAACGGTCAGCAAGGACCCCACGAACATCACGGCCGAGCCGACGGCGAGGCCCCAGAGCACGTCCTGGGTGAGCCAGTCCGGTGGCGTCATCGCGGTCCTCCCGTCAATTGGCAAACAGTGTCACGAAACGATGCAGCGGCGGTCGCCGAGGGCCGCCACGGGCGAAAGTTAGAAGGACCGAAACCATTGGAAGCCGGGATGACAGCAATCGAGCTCGACCATCGGATCGGCATCGTCCGCTTCGGGCGTGCGGTCGATTTCGACACGGCGATGGGCGATCTGCTGCGCATCACGGCCAATTCGGCGTTCATCGGCAGCGAGGCCTTCATCTGGGATCTCAGCAAGTCGACGATCACCCTCAACACCAGCGAGATGCGCGAACTGGCCAAGCGGCTGCGAAACGCCGTCCCGCCCATCGAGCGCCCGCGGAAGGTCGCCCTCATCGCGGCAGATGCCTGCACGCGCTCGCTCGCCATGATCATGCGCGCCCTCATGGAAAAGGACTCGCAGTCCGAATACCAGCTCTTCGAGCACGAACGCGCCGCGAGAACCTGGCTCCTCGTCCGCAAGCCCCGCACCGGCGAGCAGCCTGCGGTCCCCTAGCAGCCGCAAATCGAGCGCGCCGCTCGCGCTTGCCGCAGCACCGCTAGCCAGAACTGAAGCCGATCCGGCGCAGGCTGCCTCGAACGCTGCCCGTCGCGTATCCAGTCCGGCTCCGAAGCACGTGGCGCCATGGTGTCAGGAACGGCGAGATCGCGTCAAAGCCGGGCGTCCGCGCGGTGGTCCGATGCCTATACGCCAGCCCGGCGATTTCCTATGATCCGACCGGGTGGTTGTGGGGGTTGAATGCCTTTCAATCCGACGCTTGCACGTCTTTCTCCCTTCGAGCGGCTGCTGTCGCTCTTCACGTCCGTGCGCCCGGGAGAAGGTCGGAGCGTTTGCCATCTGTTCGTCAGCGGCTTCCTGCTGATGTTCGCCTACTACCTTCTGAAACCGGTGCGCGAGGCGCTGATCCTCAGTGAGGGCAGCGCGGAACTCCGTGCCTATGTTGTCGGCATTGTGGCCGTCACGCTCGTCTTCGTCATCCCCCTCTACAACCAGCTCTTCCGCGGCCTCACCGACCCCGAGCGAAAGTCCCGCGTGCTGCGCTGGATCATCGCCTTCTTCATGACCAACCTGCTGATGTTCTGGGGTCTGGGTCTCGGCGGCTTCGATGTCGGCATTCCGTATTTCGTTTGGTTGAGCATCTTCAACGTGATGGTCATCGCCCAGTTCTGGGCCTTCGCCGCCGATCTCTACAACACGCGGAGCGGCCAGCGCCTGTTCCCGGTGATCATGGTGGGCCTGTCCATCGGCGCCTGGGCCGGCGCGAGTTCGGCCGGGATGGCCTTCGACTACGTCGGCCCGTTCTCGATCATGATCCTGGCGGCGGCGCTGCTGCTCGCCCCGATGGGACTGTCGGTCCTGGCCGAGCGCGGCGTCCCCGACGGCTCGGCGGCCAATGATCCCGAGGAAGAGCCGGAGTCGGCCCCGATCGGCTTCGCGAGCGTCATCGGTGGCTTCGAGGTCGTGTTCCGCTCGCGCTACCTCCTCCTGCTTGCGGGTTTGATGTTCCTGCTCAACATGATCAACACGACCGGCGAGTTCATCGTCGCCGACTACGTCAAGGGCTGGGCGACGGCGGAAGCCACCCGCTCCGGCATCGCCGAGGCCCGCCTGATCGGCCAGGTCATGGCGAGCTACTACGCGTGGATCAGCCTCCTGTCGATGTTGATCCAGCTCTTTATCGTGTCCCGGGTCTTCCGTCACCTCGGTGTACGCGGGGCGGTGCTGGTGCTGCCGATCTTCATGCTCGCGCACTACGCGATCCTCCTCGTCCTGCCCACCTTCTTCCTGGTGCGCTGGCTGATGGTGAGCGAGAACGCAATCAACTATTCGATGCAGAACACCACGACGCAGGCGCTCTACCTGCCGCTGACACGCGAAGAGAAGTACGTGGGCAAGACGACCATCGATACGTTCTTCGTGCGCTTCGGTGATCTGGCCCAGGCCGGTCTGGTCTTCGCCGGGCTGAACCTGCTCGGCTGGTCCATGGGCGGCTTCGTCGTCGTCAACCTGGTCCTCGCGATCGGCCTGCTGCTCATCGCCCTCGCGCTCCGACGGAGCCACCGGACCGTCATCAAGGAGAAGCTCGTCAACCTGCCGCCGGAGATCATCGCGCCGCTGCCGAGCGTGCACGTGCCCTCGGGTCACCTGCTGATGTTCAGCGTGCCCGACGAGTGCTTCTTCGACCCGGACCCGGGCGACGTGCTCGAGTACTCTGCCGTCCAGACCAGCGGCGACGCGCTGCCGACCTGGGTGCGGTTCGATCGCTACAACCAGACCTTCACGGTCAAGCCGCCCCGAACCGAATCCGGCGGCCTCGAGGTCGAGCTGACGGCGACGGACTTCGAGGGGCTGAAGGTTTCCGGGCGTTTCCTCGTCCACTACGCGCCGGCCGAAGTGCCCTCCTTCGATCCGCCGCCGGCCACGGCCGAATGATCTTTCGCTCGAGCCTGCATCGGCTGACCCTCTTCGAACGGTTCCTCAGCATCTTCACGTCGGTGCGTCCCGGCGAGGGGGCGACCGTTCGGAATCTGTTCGGGTCGGCCTTCCTCCTGACTTTCTGCTTCTACCTGCTCAAGCCGGTCCGTGAGGCGCTGCTGCTGAGCGAGAACACGGCCGAGCTCGGGGCCTACCTCGACGCGGCGGTCGCGCTGTCCCTGATCTTCGCGATTCCGCTCTACCGCCAGCTCTATCGGAATCTGGCGGCCAGCGAGGTCAAATCGCGCATCCTGCGCTGGGTCATCGGCTTCTTCATCTCCAACCTGCTCGTCTTCGCCGGTCTGGCCGCGGGCGGCCTGTCCGTGGGGATCGGCTTCTACATCTGGCTCAGCATCTTCGGCGTCATGGTCGTCTCCCAGTTCTGGGCCTTTGCCGCCGACCTCTTCAACACGCGTAGCGGTCAGCGATTGTTCGTGGTGATCATGGTCGGATCGTCGATCGGTGCCTGGACGGGCGCCCAGACCGCTGCCAACCTGTCGCTGCTGGTACCGCCCTGGCAGCTCATGCTCTTCGCCGCCGTCCTGCTGGCGGCGCCCCTGGTCCTGTCTGTGCGCGCCGAGAATCTCGTACCCGAGGGGTCAGGCAATACGGAAGATCATGACGACGGGCCCGGCTTCGACGGCTTCCGGCAGCTCTTCAGCGGCTTCGACGTGGTGGTTCGCTCGCGCTACCTGCTGCTGCTCGGTGGCCTCCTGGCGACCTACAACCTCGTCGGGAGCCTCGGCAAATACGCCCTCCGCGCCTTCGTCCGGGACGCGGCGAACCTCGCCGCTGCGGACCCCGCGACCGGCCTGTCGGCGGCCGAATACATCCTCCGCTTCTACGGTGACTACAACGCCTGGATCTCCCTGATCGGCCTCCTCCTGCAGCTCTTCGTCGCCGCGCGCCTGTTTCGCCTCGTCGGCGTGCGCGGCGCCATTCTCGTCCTGCCCGTGTTTCTGGTGCTGCAGTTCGGCATCCTGTTCCTCGTCCCCGCTTTCGCCCTGCTGCGCGTCGGCATGATCGGGCAGGAGGCGATCTACCATTCGATCCAGAACACCACCAACCAGGCCCTGTTCCTGCCGATGACCCGGGAGGAGAAGTACATCGGCAAGACGATCGTCGACACGGTGTTCGTCCGCTTCGGCGACTGCATCCAGGGTCTCATCGTCTTTGTCGGCGTCGGACTGCTGGCGGTCGACACAACGACGATCGTGCGCGTGATCTTCTTCCTGACGCTCATCGCGAGCGTGTTCGCGGTGGCCCTGCGGCGGCGCTACCGGGTCCTGCTGCGGGAACACATGGCCAATGAGGCACCGAGCGTCGTCGCGCCCCTGCCCGACGTCTATGCACCGGCCGGCAAGCTGTTCATGTTCGCGATCCCCGAGGACTGCTTCTTCGATCCCGATCCCGGCGACACGCTCGACTTCGAGCTGACCGGTCAGGACGGCGAGAGGCTGCCAGCTTGGATTCGCTTCGATCGCCATTATCTGACGCTCACCGTGCGGCCTCCGGCGGCCGAGTCGGGGTCGCTGGTGCTGCGGGTAAGCGCCACGGACCTCGAGGGGCACGCCACCGAGGCCCGATTCCGGCTGTCCTGGGGCGACGACCCGACCTACCGGATCGGTGCCGGCGGTAACACCGTATTGCCGTGAGTTTCATCGGCAATCGGCACACTTCGGCGGGAGAAACGACCGGAGACCATTGCCCGACCCGCGGCGTGGCCCGGCCGACACCACCTGGCGTCAGGGCTCCATGACTCAGCACGAATACGTCTTCATCGCGATCTCAGTGATCCTCGGCCTGGCACTGACGCGGCTGCTGCACGCCGCGGCCGGCCTGGTTCGGGCCCACCGGCGGGTGACCTTTCATTGGGCAACCGCCCTCTGGGGCGCCGTCGTCATGCTCTTCATCCTGCAGCTCTGGTGGGTGGGCTGGGAGCTGCGCATGGTTCAGGACTGGACGATCGTCGACTTCTTCGTCCTCGTCATCGGATCGATCTTCATCTACGGCGCGGCAGACCTGGCCCTGCCGCTCGAGGACTACGACACGTCGACCGCCGACGAGCTGGATTTCGGGACGCACAGCCGGACCCTGGGCCGCCTCTCCGCGCTGTCGATGCTGGGCTACTTCTGCATCGGGCCCCACGTCAACATCAACATGCTGGGAAACCCGGTACTGCCGTCGGTCGTGTTCCCGATCATCGGCAGCGTCCTGATGCTGCTGATCGCGCTGAAACCGGCCTGGTTTTCCGCCTGGTCCCTGACTTTCGCCGGCTACGCGGTCGTGATCCTTTATCTCACGGCCTAGGGGGGGCTTGCCGAAGCTTCTGCGCTGGCACGCGACGGCTCGCCACGATACCGTCAGCCCGACTGACGGCTAGCCCTCGGCGAGCTTCAGTAACGCTTTCGCGCGGCGTTCGATGCCGCGGAGCTGTCGGTCGCTGATGATGTCCTCGAGGGGCGCGAGCAACTCCAGGTTGATGCGCTCCAGCATGGCGACGATCTCGGGGGTGAACGCCCACGGTGACTCGCGCAGGTAGCGCGGGATCCGAGCCGATGCGCGAAAGGCGCGGGTGTGGTCGATGAGCCAGACACGCCAGTCGGAGCGCGTGTAGAGGACGTTCGAGAGGTTTCGATCGACGTTGTAGATCAGGGCATCGAAGACGTTCATGAGGTTGTACTGATCGGCCTGGCCGCAGACGCCGCGATAGGGAATCGACTGGTCCCGGCGGTCCTTGTCGTTGATCGCGCCCTCGAGCCAGTACTGCGCCAGTCCGCTGCGGCCGTTGACCTCGCGGATGACCGCCGGCGGCACCATTTCGAAGCCCAGCAGCCGATCGAGCCGGTAGGCGGCGAGGTCGTAGAGGTAACGATCCGAATCCTCGAGCTTGCGGGACCAGCGCCCCGGGGCGACGTCCGGGTTGCTGTCGTAGGTCTTGAAGACCGCCCGCATCTCCCGATCGCCCTGGCGGAGCGTCAGGCGCTGAGGCTTCGTGACCCCGATTGGCAAATCCTCGATCTGCACGACCTCGGCCTCCGCAAGGAAGCGCTCGATCTCCGCGTCACTCATGCCGTAGGGGCGATTCCAGGTGCGCTGGGTCTGCGGCTGAACCGTCGTGAGGTCAAGGTCGGTGTAGTGGACCCGCTCGACGTCGCCCACGAACTCGAGCGCTGACGGGCGCCCCTTGTAGTGGGCGACGTTCATGCCCGTATCGATGAGCACGACCTGGCCGTCGAAGCGCGACTGAATGGTCCGACCTGACGTCGGCGTATGCCCGATGACGAGCCGTTCCGCCCCAAGATCGCCCAGGGCCTGCGCGACGACCGCCTGGTTGTAAAACGGGTGACAGGTCGCATTCCGCCGATTCCAGGCGGGGCCACGGGGATCGAAGGGCAGCCCGTCGATGGCTTTGAGAAACGCACCGGCGGCCGTCCGTAGCTCCTCCGGCGTCGCCGCATCCTCCGAAAGCCGGGTTGCAATCTCGTAGACGTCGCCATTGTCGTTGCCGCGGGTGATCGCGCCCCCCGCGCGGAGCGTCTCCCGGGCCGCCATCAGCTGGCGCAGTTCCGCATGGGCGCGCTCGTTGAGCTGCTCGAGCGACAAACCCGCGATGACCTTGCCGACGCCTGCGTGGAGGTAGAGGACGTCGTTGATGACCACGGCGAAGGGAAGCCCCAGCAGCCAGCGGCCGTAGGGGCCCTCGGCCGAGAGCGCCTGGCGATGCCCGGCGAACCCCGGGGGGTGCTCGCTGTCAGCGGGATCCGGAGCGACATCGATATAGCTGGCGAACTCGCCCTTCGTGACGTAGGCGAGGTCGCCGGTCAGATTCATGACCTCGTGGTTGCCGAGCACGACGTGCACGCGACCGCCGGCAGCCTCGGCCTCTCGCTGCAGTCGCATGAGCAGATCCATGGCTGCCCGGGATTCGTCTCCACGGCCCAACAGGTCACCGATGCTGACCAGGTGGGTGTCGCCGGCGATCCACCGGTCCGACGCGTCGATGACCGCAACCTTGCGGAGAATGCGCTGCATCTCCTCGAACGCGCCGTGTACGTCGCCGAACACAACGACACGCGCCGCGCCGCTGAAGCGATTTGAGCCGTTCTGCTCCCAGCCGGACGCAGCAAAGGCAAGCGCGAGCAACAGGACCGCGCCACAGCTTCGGATCATCTCGAGACCTCCCGTTCCCCGCGGGCCAGTGTAGCATTGGCGCCGGGGATCGAAGCGCGACGGGGAGGCGCTATGGAACAGTCCCAGTTCGAGTTTCTGCCGGAGCACGACCGCGAGTTCATCAAGACGGCCTACTGGATGGGGATCCTGGGTCGCCTGGCCATGATCGTTGGCGTCCTGCAGGTTCTCGGCGGCGTGCTCCAGCTCCTCGGCGCCACGCCCGAGCTGGCCTGGTCAGGCCTCCTGGGCGGGGCCATCTACGCCGTCGTCGGCTACTTCACCAATCGGGTCGCCGGCAGCTTCCGAGCCATCGCCACGAGCGCCGGCCACGACATCGATCACCTCATGGTCGCTCTCCAGGCGCTCAAGCAGCTCTTCCGACTGATGACCCTAGGCGTTTTCCTGCTGCTTCTGCTGGGAATCGCCGCGGGCGTCGCCATCGGCCTCCTCGGCGCCGCGTAGCGCGTCGGATCGGGGCGACGGCCTAGGGCACGATGACGCCGAGCGCCTCGGCATCCGCTGTGATTGCGAGATAGTCGGCCACTGCGAGCTGGTAGGCGAGTGCCGCACCAACGGCCCGAAGCCGCGCGTCAGCCGTGCTTTCCTCCCGCAGATTGAGGAGAAAGAAGTTGCTCGCCCCCTCCTCGAAGCGGATCCACTCCGCCGACTCGAGACGCTGCGCCTGGTCGACCTCGAGGTCGGCGAATGTGGAATTGACGCGTGACGCGTCGATGATATTGGCAAGCTGGGTCACTTCGGCCCGGATGCGGTCCTCAAGGTCACGGCGCTGCAGGCTAAGTCGCTCGGTCTCGATGTCAGCGAGCGCGATCTCGCTCTTCGCCTTGCGGCGCTCCAGGGGGACGGAGACCTCGAGCCCGAAGATCAGGTCCGTCTGATCGCGGGTTGGGCTACCGCTGCCAAAGTCCCGGGCAACCTTGACGCCCAGATCGACCTCCGGCAACAGCTCGTTCTCGCCCAGACGACGCTTGCTCGTCGCCAGCTCGAGCTTGCGGTCGATGAGCGCGAGTTCAGCCTGACGCTCCAGCGCCAGGGCGATCTCGCGATCGATATCCCGTCCCATGTCGTCCGTGGTGATCGGTAGCGTCTCCGGGAGCAGCAGCGGGTCCGGGATCGCGGGTTCGCCGACCTCATCGCGGTTGTAAAGGCTGAGGGTGATCGCGGCGTTATCGAGATCACGGCGCGCGTTGATCGCGAGCGAGCGCCGGAAGAGGATTCGCTGGGCGTTCTCGACGATGTCGATCTGGGCGACGTCACCCTCGTTCAACCGGAGACTCAGCGCGGTGACGCGATCTTCCGCGATCTTCAGCAGATCCTGGTAGATGGTCAGGCGGAGGCCTGCCGCGACCCAGCGCCAGTACGCCCGGACGGCGCCGTGCTGAATGCCGATGCTCTGGAGCAGCAGGTCCAGCTCCGCCATCTCGATCGCGAGGTCGGCCTCCAGCAGCGAATAACGCCGCCGGTCGAACTCGCGGTCCCGCAGCAGGGCGAGCTTCGCGCCGACCTCGGCCTCGCCGCCGCTGAGCGTGATGTACTCGTCCTCATAGATGGGGAAGTCGTCGTTGTTGCTGATCCGGTAGCCGCCGTAGATCTCGCCACCGTTGTTCTGCAGCGGCTGCGACAGCCGCGTACCGATGTACTTCCCGCTGTAGAAACCTGAGGTGCGCGCAAAGCCGGAAGCGTCGAACGTGCGATCGAAGTTGCCCTCGGCGCCGAGGCGCCGCGCCTCGCTTGCGCGAACGGCCTGGCGCGCTTCGAGGATCTTGGGCGCGTGCCGGGCCGACCGGTCCAGCACCGTGCCGAGAGACAGCGATTCCTCGGGCTGCGCCGCGACAGCGAGCGCGAACCCCAGGCCCGCGATCGCCGGAAGCAGCCGACCCATCATCCGCCGTTGGCGACCGGGGCAAAGGGACTATCACCGGTCTGATCGGGCGGAAATCCGTTGAGACGGCGCCAGAGCTCATAGCCCACGCTGACCTCCTCGAGCAGCACCCAGCCGCGCACCTTGGTGCCGAACCGCAGGTATCGACGCGACGGCCAGGGCTGTTCCCGCTCGTCGTGGGTAATCAGCACCCGAAACCTGCCGTTACCGGAAACCACCGGGTCGATCGCATACACCGACCCGTAGAACATGCCGACCGCGACCGCAGGCCAGCCGCCCGTCTGAACCGCCGGCCAGCCCTCGAACTGGAGCATCACATCACGCCCCGGCTCGATCAGGGCCGCGTCGAGGCCGGAGACGTAGAGCTCGACCACCACGTCGCTCGTGTCCGGAACAAAGCTCGCGATCGACTGGCCGGCCGAGACGAGCGTCGCGGTGTCCCCGGAGAGGATCTGGACAACGGTACCGTTCCGTGGCGCCCGGACGATCTGCGTCGACTGCCGCGACAGATTGATCTCAGTCTGGTTGAGCAGCGCCCGGGCTTCCGACTCCTTCGCCAGCAGCTCCTGATACTTGATCTGGGCGTTTTCCAGGCCGGTCCGAGATGTGAGCCCCTGGTCGAGCAGGCGCCGCTGGCGATCGAGATCGATGCGGGCAGTCAAGGTGGCCGCCTCGGCCGCAGCGAGACGGCTCGCCACCGCGCTACGCTCGGCCGTGAGCTTTTCGATGAACTGCGGATCGACGTCGATGATCTCCACGATCGGCTCGCCCGCATTGACGTGCATGCCGTCGCGCACGAACCACTGATTTATACGCCCGCTCGTGACCGTCGTCAGATTCTGGGTACGTTCCGCAGGATCCAGCGTCGTGACCTGCCCCTCACCGCTTGCCGTCTGCACCCAGGGCGTCAGGAACAGGAACGCGAGGCTGCCGCCGACGCCGACGATCATCAGGAACGCGAACGCCCACACCGGCCGGGGCACGCGGATCCGCTCGGTGGTCTCGAAGCCGCCGATGTACTTCGGATCGGCAAACGATTCGATCGGCCCCGGGCATGTGCGATTGCCTCTGGTGACGGTCAGCGTCATGACTCGGCGACCTCCAGCGACCGCTGGGCAAGGGTCTGGCGGCGTTCGTGCGCCACCATCTCGTCGAGCGTGTCGACGACCTGGGTGGTGCCGTTGCCAAGCAGCATGTAGCGGTCGAATTCCTCGACGTCGCGCCGGTTCGACAGGTTGATGAAGGTCGTGTTCGGCATGTTGCCGACGTACTCGAGGATGGCCCGCCGGCGTCCCGGACGCAGCACATCGCACGACTGGGTAAACACCAGTACGCGAGGCCTGAACGCCAGCGCCAGGGCGATCTTCAGACGGATGATCTCGCTTGTGGACAGCGGCAGGCCTGCGTCGTTGAGCAACGTGTCGAGGCCGTCCGGTAGCTCGTCGATTACCGGCTTGAGGCCCACGACCTTGGTGAGCTCGCGCATCTGCGCGCGGGTCATCGACGGATCGCCGATCTGCAGGTACTCCGCGATCGTGCAGTCGAAGATCTGGGAATCGGAAACCACGGCCACGTGATTCCGGAACTGGTGCGCGTCGAAGTCCTGGACGTCGTGTCCGCCGAGCATCACGCGCCCGCTGGTGGTCTGGCGCAGACCGGCGATGAGGTCCCGGAAGACCATGATCAGGCCCGAGCTCTCGGGCGCGATGAGGGTCCGGCTCCCAGGCGGAAACTCGGCATCGATGCGGTAGTTACGTCCGCGGAAGGCGGTGCTGGTGTGGTCGAAGACGACGTGCGGCTCCCAGTCGTCGATGCGCCGATCACCTCGCGGCGTCTCGAGCGTGAGGTCGAAGTAGCGGGAGAGCTTGTCGACGGAAGCGCAGATTCCGTAGTAGAGCTCCAGGTAGTAGCTGAACCGCGACAGGCCGATGAAGATCGCGCCGAGGATCAGCTCCGCGGCGACGAGCTGGCCGAGGCTCAGCTGACCGCGAATCACCAGCCAGCCGGCAACCCCCAGCACAATGGCGCTCCCGAGCGCGTAGAGCCCAAGGAAGCCGAGGTGCTGCGAGAAAGTGTAGGAGAAATGCTTCTTGTGCTTCTCGATGTAGTCCGCAGCGTAGCGATCCGTGCGATCGACCGCATAGCCGATGCCCTGCTGCGACTTGAACAGGCGGTGGTTCCGCGCGATCGACTCGAGCCAGTTGGCCATCTCGTGCTTCGCCTTGGACAGGCCGATGACGGATTTCACCGCGCCGCGATCGGCGCTGCGCCAAATGAGATAGACCATCATCGCGTGGGCAACGCTGAAAAACAGGAAGACCGGATGATAGAAAGAGACGACGATGTAACCCACAAGCGTCTGCAGCAGCAGCGCGACGCCCTGCGACAGCAGCGACGGCAGGCTCTTCTGGATGATGTCAATCTCGAAGTAATAATTGATCAGCTGCTCGCGATTCATCCGCTCGAATTCGGACGTGTCGGCGTAGATCGTGCGCAGCGCGATCTCCCGCGTCATGCGGCCGTAAAAGCGCCGCTGGAAGACCTCCAGCACATAGGTCTGCATGGCGACCATGAGACCGGAGATCAGGAGCAGGATCAGCAACACAGCTGAGAGAATGAGCAGTGAACGAATCACCGCGGTGTTCGCCACCGCGCCGATCAGGACCTGGACGGAGATCGGCAAGGCCAGCGTCAGCAAGCTGACGCCGACACCGTAGATGGTGGCAACCCAGACAAAGCGCGAATCCTGGAACAGGGTGCGCCACAGGGGCAGTTTGGCGCCAGCACGTTCGCTGACGACATCGATCCCTCCCTGTCTGACGGCTGCATCGGCCATGTGCGGTTCCCTGACGTGACCCTGAGCGTGCGCTCAATCCCAGCGTACGATGCCGCAGCCCGATCGAAGATTTGGTGAAGTGACGGACGAACGCCCTCAGAAACGCAGCGACAGGCAGGTCAGCCCACCGTCCATGCAGTGGAACTCGGAAACATCGAGAGGAACGATCCGGGCGTCGGTCGCGGACAGAAGCTCCCGGGTCCTGGCGAAGCCCGCGGGAACGAGTAGGCTCTCGTTGACGCGCACCACGTTGGCCGCGTAGGCCTCGTCCGGCGGCACGACGAGGACCTCGAGCCCGGCCAAGCAGGCGAGTTCGGCCAGCGCCGGCGTCGCCAGCAGCGTGGTCTCATCGACGAGGTTCACGCTGGATTTCAGATGCAGGCCCGCCCCCACGTCGACCGCCACGACCGAGTAGCCGAACGCCGCGATCACCTCCTCGAGCTGAGCGACCCCTGCCGTATCCGTGCGCGCCGAGAGGCCCACGAAGCAGCGGCGGCCGACGATGAGCACGTCGCCGCCGTCCAGCCGGCCCGGTGCGTCGATCGTTCGCACCTCCCGCAGGGGCGTGAGCGCCGCGGCGATGGCCTCGCACTCGGGCCGCCGAACGGCCATGCCAGGGCGCGTGATGACCGCCACTTCGGGGAAGACCAGGGCGGTATCCTCGACGAAATGGCCGTCCGGATGGCCCGCCGTGGGCAGGGTGATCACGTCGAGTCCGGCCGAGCGGAGCGCCTCGACATAGGCGGCATGTTGACGCAGCGCGCGCGCGAAATCCGGTGGTTCCAGATCGGTAGTGGTGAGCCCGTCGCCGAGGTTCACGGAGGGCTCCCGGACGATGGCCCGTTCGAAATGGTGGAAAACGCCGTCAGTCATCGCTCCACAGCTCCCGCGTTCATCTGGCGCCGGCGAGAGCCAGCGCCTGGGTCGGCCTCGGGTCCCTCGACGGACGCGCGAATCATGCCGGCGAGCGCCTGGGGAGACAATGGTACGTGGTCAAGGGGACCCCGCTCAGGTCTCGCGGCCGAGGCGCGGCCGATCCAGAAACCTTCAGGCCTTCGGGCTCAGCGGGTCCGCCGTTCCGGTGCGATTCCGGCTTCTTCGTCGAGCTGATCGGCCAGGCAGCGGCACGCGTCGACGGCGGTGAAGATGCCGGCCAGCCTGCCGTGGCGGGTCACGACTACCGAGCCGATCCGGTCCCGGGCCATGCGCGCCACGACCTTGCGCAGCGGCATGCCGACATCGACCTGGTAGAGCCCGATCGCAGACACCTCGTCAACGGTCATGGTCTGACCGGGCTGCAGTCCGCGGTTGACGACCACGGCAAGGCTGATGTCCCGCTCGCTGATGATGCTGACGAGGTCGCCGCCACGGGTGACCGGCAGATGACGCACCCGGTTGTTGCTCATGAGCTGCGTGGCCTCGTCGAGCGACGCAGAGGATTCGATCGACACGGGAAACGCCGTCATGACCTGGCCGATGAGGATGGGTTCTTTCACTGCGCTGTCGCCAAGCCGTTCGGATTCGTGACCATTCGATCACGGCGGCGGCGCGGGTCCCTTGACCTGACCCCGCGTGGGACGGCGTCAATCGACGAGCAGGATCCCGCTGTTCTTCTCGTTCTCGCGGCACTCGATCGAGGCCACGTGCACCCGACCATCGGTGAACTTCTGCACCCACGGATTCAGGTAGTCGTAGACGTACTTCGCGGTCCCCTCCATCCCGACGTCCTCGAAGACCGTCAGCTTCGCGGCGCCCTTGGCCTCGAGCGCCCGGAACTCGGGCAGCAGCGGATCATCGGCATCGATCAGGAGCGTATGGTCGAACTTGTCGTTCAGCCAGTCGCGGACCTCGTCGAGGGCCCCGAAATCCATGACGAAGCCATTCTCGTCCCGCTCCTCGGCTTCGAACCAGACGATGAACTCCCGGCTGTAGCCGTGCACCCAGGCGCAATGACCCTCGTGGCGCCACTTCCGATGAGCGCACGGGAATCCGCGAAAGGTCTTGGACGAGCGGTAGCGCATGGCGTGCCTCAGTCGGTCGCGAAGAGTTCGTGGTTGTCGACGAAGATCAGGTAGTCGGCGATGAGATCGCCCTCGAAACGGAATACGTTGGCGAAGGGCACCGCGAGGGTGCTGCCGTCGGTCCGCGTATAGGTCACCTGCCCGTGGCAGAACAGGTCGTCGCCGATGCGCCAGTGGGCGTCGAGCGCGTGGGCGATGCCGCCGAGCGCCCCGAAGAAGCCGTCGAGTACCGGCCGGAGCGCGTCGTGCCCGATGACTGCGGGAGCGTTGCCGAAGCGGAAGACGACCTGCGGGTGGAGCCGGGCAAGGAAGCCCTCGGAGTCCATATGGTCGACGCACGCGAGCACGGCGCCGGGATCTGTATTCGTTGCTTCCATGCGGTTGCTCAGGGACGAATGGTGATGAAGGTCAGGTTGGGGCCGTGGCTGCGCGGCACGCGGACCTCGAAGCCGATGTCCTCGAGCTGTCCGACGAGGTCGACCCCGAAATCGTTGTACACGAGGCTGCCCTGGGGATCCACCGGCGAACCGTGGTACCGGGGCTCCAGCAGGAAAACGTCCTCGGGGCCCGAGACATCGACCCGTTTCCGGGTTTCCTCGAGCCACGGCCAGGGGACCGGAATCGAGAAGATATGCTTGCCGCCGCGCTTGAGGATGCGGAACGACTCGGCGAACGCACGCAGGGGATGCCGCACGTGCTCGAGGATGTCGGAGGTGATCATCAGGTCGAAGGTCTCGTCCTCGAACGTCATGTCCTCGAGATCTTCCGAACGCACACCGTCCTTGTCGCCGCCGCGCGGAATGTCGTCCCAGAAATAACTCTGGACGTAGTGCGGCAGCGCCTGGAAATAGCGCCGGAACGGACCGATCAGGCCTGCCTCGTAGACATGCAGGTCCGCGAAACCGGGTTCCTTCACCAGCTCCGCCAGCGAGGCGCTGCCCCGACGCGAATACTGGTGCAGCAGGGCATCGGCCTGGTGCCGGTAGCGGAAGGACGCCTGGCAACGACCGCAGCGATAGCTCTCTCGGGGTGAGCGGTGGCAGTCGTCGAAGACGCCGGTCCACCCGCAGATCGAGCAGACGCCGGAAAACTCCGGGCGGCTCGGCGCTGGATCCCTGGGCGTGGGGGCATCGGTCATCGTGGCGGTCCGTTCGCTGATCGGCTGCGCATTCTAGCAGCGAGACGACGCAATGCAGGCTATTCTGGATCCCTGGTCGCCTGAGGACCCGAGGATGTGGCTGCTCCTTGCAATGCTGTTTGCGGCTGAGCCCGATCGGGCGAGCCTCCTCGAGGCCTGGGAGCAGTCCTTCGGCCCCGAAGCCACGCTGACGATCGCTGCGGATGGCAGCTACACGCTCAGCGAACCGAATCTCGGCTACGAGGGTCCGGTCACCGTCGTTGCTGCCAGCATCAGCGACTACGCCCTGGGCGACTACGGCCCGGCCGTATCACACCAGGGCATCGTGGACTTCCGGCTGGAGGTCGACGACGCGCTTGCCGAATCGGTCGTCTACTACACCTGGAAGAGCGCCCGCCAGCACTTCTATTTCCACACCGAAGAGCAGCGCTGGATCGATCAGCAGGCGTTCAACGCGCTGTTCCAGGCCTCCCACGGCAACGTCTGGTGGGAGGCCCTCGTCAACATCAGCGGCCTGCTGGTGCTGCCGGGCATCTGCCTCGTCGCCCTCTTCTTCGTCGGCCGACAGATGTTCAAGGCGAAGGGCCTGATGAGCGATTCCGAGGACATCAATCGCAAGGCCCGCGAAAACATCGAAGCGGCAGGCAAGCTGCAGGCTGAACAGCGGGAGAACCAGCAGGAACTGATGACACTCGCCCGTCGTCAGGTCGAACTGCTGGAGGAAATCCGCGACCGCCTCGGTAACGACCCTGGACGCTAGCCGCCATTGCGGACCGGACCGACGTGGGCGCGGTGCCCAGGCCAGTTGACGAGCGGGCAGCTGTCGCACGATGCAACCGTTCGCCTGGATCCCCGAAAGCCCGACAGGCCGCTGGGTTAGACTCCGGGCTCAGCTCACAGGGATTGTGCCGTGCGAACGATACTGCTTGCCTGCCTGCTCGCTCTCGCAGGCGTTACCACCACCCGTGCCGAGGACGACCCGCGCATCAGCGCCGCGATGTCCCTGCTCGATGCGATGCAGTTCGAGCAGCAGCTCGAGGGCATCAGAGATGCGATGGTCCCCCTGATGGAGCAGCAGCGCGATGCCGTGCTGCGCACCATGGACGTGGAAATCAGCCCAAAGGTCATGGCCATCGCCAACCACTACACGGAGCGCATGGTCGCACTCACGCTTTCGGACGCTCAGGTCGCCGAAATGCGTGGCAACGTCGCGGCCGTCTATGCCGAGGTGTTCACGCTCGAGGAGATCGAGGGCATCGCCGCCTTCTACGCGACGGACATCGGGCAATCGATGCTGCGGAAGATGCCGGAGGCCACCCGTCAGACCCTGGAACTCACCATGGCCAGCCAGCAGGCGCTCGCCACGGAGATCACGTCGCTCGTCCAGGAGATGAGGACGGAGATCGAGGCCAATGCCGGGCGGTGATTTGGCGCGTCTTGTCGCGCCGCCTCGCTTTGGCTTTTGTTGTATTGCGCCCCTGCCGGGGCGGTGATTGTTGATTGCGGGGTTTCGCCCCCGCGCGGCGAGTCAGGGGGCGCACAAGCGCGCTCGCCCCCTGACAACCCCAGCGCTTTCCGTGACCGCCTAGTCCCTGCGCGGTGTCGTCTGCTTCGGCGCCCTCGGAACTCGCGCCCGGAGTCCGGGCACTCAGACAGCCGAGGGCTTGTCCCGAAGCAGCC
>JBCCZC010000052.1:0-20326 GCA_039188505.1 Pseudomonadota bacterium
GCGTTCCGGCCGTGCTCGTCAACCGGGTGAGGGATGATCTTCCGGAGCTGCCCGACGACCGCAAGCGCCGCTATCTGGACGCGGGCATCGCCCTGGCCGACGCACTCATCCTCAGCAACGAACACGAGCTATCGGATTACTTCGACGCCGCGGCGCCGAACGCGGGCGTCGATGCCCAGACCTGCGCGAACTGGGTGCTGGTCGAGGTGGTTGGGGCCCTCAAGAAGCGCGACGTGCATATCGCTCAGTCGCCCGTGTCTCCGGTGCAGCTCGCGGCGCTCCTGAGCCGGATCGCCGATGGCACCATCTCGGGCAAGATCGCCAAGCAGGTCTTCGAAGCCATGCTCGAAGGCGAGGGCGACGCGGATGCGATCATCGAGGCCCGCGGGCTCAAGCAGATTACCGACGACGGCGCCCTCGACGGCGTCATCGAGGAAGTGCTCGGCCGGAGCCAGAAACAGATCGACCAGTACCTCTCCGGTCAGGAGAAGGTCTTCAATTACTTCGTCGGCCAGGTCATGGCCGCCACGCGCGGTCGCGCCAACCCGGACCGGGTCCGGGACCTGATGAAAGAGAAACTCGAGGAAAGACGATGACGACCAAGGCGCTGATCTGCGGTTCCCTGGCCTACGACTCCATCATGGTGTTCGAGGACCACTTCAAGAACCACATCCTGCCGGACAAGGTGCACATGCTGAACGTCTCGTTCCTCGTGCCCCACTTCAACCGCGACTTCGGCGGCTGCGCCGGCAACATCGGCTACAACTTCAAGCTGCTCGGCGAGGAGCCGCTGATCGTCGCCGCCGTGGGCCGGGACTTCGAGCCCTATCGCCAGCGCCTCGATCGCCTCGGCATCTCGCGCCGCTACGTCCGCGAGCTCGAGGACTGCTACACGGCGCAGGCCTTCATCACCACCGACCTCGACGACAACCAGATCACGGCCTTCCATCCCGGCGCGATGATGCGCTCGCACGAGATCCAGGTGAAGGACGCGGAGGCCGTAGACATCGCCATCGTCGCGCCCGACGGCCGCGACGCCATGCTGCAGCACGCGGAACAGTTCGCCGAGCGCGGCACGCCGTTCATCTTCGATCCGGGCCAGGCCATGCCGCTCTTCGACGGCAAGGACCTCAAGCGATTCATCGAGCTGGCCAACTACGTGGTCGTGAACGATTACGAATCCGAGCTGGTGCGCGAGCGCACGGGCTACGCCCACCACGACATCGCGCGGCGCACCGACGCCTTCATCGTCACGCGCGGCGGCGAGGGCTCCACGGTCCACACGCTCAACGAGGTGATCGAAATTCCCGCCGCCAAGGCGGAGGCCGTCGCCGATCCCACCGGCTGCGGTGATGCCTACCGCGCGGGCCTGCTCTATGGCATCGGGCGCGAGCTCGACTGGCGTACGACGGGCCGGATCGCCTCGCTCCTGGGAGCGCTGAAGGTTGCCCAGAAGGGCCCGCAGAACCACGAGATCACGCTCGACGAGTTCGCCGCGAAATTCGAAGAGGAATTCGGTCTGGCGATGCAGTAGGCAGGCAGCGCAGATGGCGGTGGTGCTACGACGCAGGGCGGCGGCAGCCATCGGCGTCATCGCCATGGCGATCGCCTCTGTGTCCTGCGCCGGCAAGCCCGTGGCAGAGGCAGACGACCGGCCGATCGTCCTCCTGATCTCGATCGACGGCTTCCGCCACGACTACATCGACCGCCATGGCGCGCCGACCCTGACGCGCCTCGCCGAGCGCGGCGCGCTCAGCGCGGGTCTGATCCCGACCTTCCCGAGCAAGACCTTTCCGAACCACCTCGCCATCGTCACCGGCCTGCGCCCGGTTCACCACGGCGTCGTGTCCAACGACTTCTACGACCGCCGACGCGGCGAGAGCTACACCATGCGCGACCGTGACGCCGTCTGCGACGGCACCTGGTACGGCGGCGAGCCCGTCTGGGTGACCGCAAAGCGGGCGGGGCTCGGGACCGCTGCGTTCTACTGGGTCGGCACAGAGGCGGACATCGGCGGCGTCCGCCCGGACGAGTGGCGTCTCTATGACAAGTCGGTCCTCGGCCCCGAGCGGGTCGACACCGTGCTCGGCTGGCTCGGCCGGAACGCCAGCGAGCGCCCGCGGCTCGTCACGCTTTATTTCTCCCTGGTGGACGATGTCGGCCATCGCTACGGTCCCGACGCGGCCGAGACCGGCGAAGCCGTCAGGGTGGTCGATGGCTGGCTCGAGCGCCTGGTCACGGGCGTTGAGGACCTGGGCCTCGCCGATCGCGTGAACTACGTGATCGTCTCCGACCACGGCATGCGTTTCTCGGAACCGGCGGATATCTTCCGGCTGCCAGCGCTCGAAGCCGAGCACCACGCCTACACGACCGGCGCCTATGTCGCCTACTGGTTCCTCCAGCCCCAAGCGGCCGGCCCCGGCTGCGATCGCCTGGCCGCCGCCGAACCCCCGGCGCGCGTGCTCCGGGGCGCCGGCCTCGTCGCGGCCTTTGGTGGCGACAACCCGGACCGCCTTCCGGACTGCATGGTGCTGGCCCATCCGGGGCGCCTGGTCATCGCTGCCACCCAGGACAAGCCCTACCGCTCCCGCGGCACCCACGGCTACTGGCCGACGGATCCCCAGATGCACGGCCTGTTCCTGGCCAGCGGTCCCCATGTGCAGGCGCAGGGCCTTATTCCCGCCTTCGAGAACGTCCACGTGAATCCGTTCATCCTGGGCCTGCTCGGGCTCGCGCCCAACGGTCCGACTGACGCCGATTCGGCCGTGCTGGCGCCGCTGCTACGCGGCGACACCGATTGAGAGTGCGGGAATGTGCCCCCGGCGGCGCATCTCGCTCAAGCTAATCCTAGTAATTCTTGCCGATAGAACGAGCCGCGCTCGCCAGAAGCACCGAGAAATCCCGCAACCGATGAAATATTCGGACTAGAATCGATCTGTACCCCGATGTCGAGCTCTCATGGACCGCTCTGCCGTCGTCGAATACACACCGCTGAGCTTCCGCTTCGCAGCATCGCTCCTCGACGAGGTCGTCGTCGCGCTACTCGCGACGCTGCTCGGCTTTTTGCTGCTGGATCCCAAGGTCTTCGAGGAGGATCCGGGCGGCCTCGCACTGACATGGGCGCTGGTCGCCTGGCTGCCAATGCTGGCCGCCTACAACCTGACCTTCTGGCGCTTCGGCACTACGGCGGGACTCTGGCTCCTGTCCTCCCGGGTCGTGTCCGTGCGCACCGGCGAGCCGGCCACCCTCGGCCGTCTGCTAGCCCGCCTCGTGGTCAGCCGGATTTCTCTTCAGCTTCTCGGCCTCGGCTTCTGGCTGAGCGTGCGGGACGGCCAGCGGCGTACCTGGTACGACCGCGTCGCGGGCACCGTGGTGATCGCGGACGGCTCCATGCGCGAGCTAAACGAGGAGGAGCAGGAGGATGTTCGAGTAATCAATGGACCCGCCCCGTGGCTTGGAGAGGCCGACGCAGCCGACACCTGAACCGGTGACCACCAAGGAGCGATCCCCGGTGTTTGCCCCGTGCCTCCCTGCCCAGGTGGCCGACAGGCCGCCTTTCGTCGCAAGCATCCTCGTGGCCTGCGCCGTTGATGCTTGGTGATTGAGCGCCAGGAGCGAGAGAACGAGGCGACAATCCTTGCGTCACCTCGCAGCGAGTTCCGGAGAAATGAAGGCCGCTTGTCGCCGTTAATCGATAGCCATGACCGACGCTTGCTGCGTGGCTTCGAGCTGCAAGCGCTAATGACCGGCGTATCGCCTGGCTATGATTCGGCAGTCCGCATTACATCTCGAGCTAGGCGCCATGGAAGCGTTGGCTTGTCGTCGACAAGCTCGGCGGGCTCGGCGGGCTCGGTTGACTCCATTGATGAGGTCGCCGGGACGCCAGGCCGCTTCATTCTTGGGTAGCGCGAGACTCTCTTCGCTTAACGAATGAGAGATTTTCAGGCGCAGCCACACCTTGGTTTCGAAACGCCCGTTCTTGAAAGAAGGCCCCTCGAGGTGAGTCGATTGAAAACGATCAGCATGGAACGCCCCCTTTCCCAGCGCCGAGAGGTCTTTCCCCGTTTGCGAAGCTTGGCCACGCTTGTCATCTTTTCGGCCGTGCTCCTTTGTGGCTGTAGCCAAGAGTCGTCGGCGCTAACGACGGAGACCGACGAAAGCCCGAACACGCATGGGCTGCAGTTCGAAAGAAGGAGCAATGCGAGCCGCCTTATCGTCTTTGTACACGGCTTCATGGGCGACGCACGCGACACCTGGGTTCACGATCGAACGCAGGCCCGGTGGCCCGCCATGTTGGTCGGTGACAGCGCGTTCGCAGATGCGGATGTCGCCGTGTACGGCTACAGCTCGTCAGTCTTTGAGCAGAGCTTTTCCATCGACGAGGTTGCCGACAATCTTCGGCTCAGACTGACCGCAGCTCGCGTCCCGACCGACTATGACGAGGTTGTCTTTCTGACGCACAGCATGGGCGGGCTCGTCGTGCGAGCCTTTGCACTGAAATATCGTGATCTCGTCGAGATCCCGATGATCTACTTCTATGGGACGCCCACAAACGGCGCCGATCTCGGGAACATCGCCTCGCTATTGCCGGGCAGTAAGCAGGCCGAGGGCCTTCAGGAATTGGAGAAGAACGCATTTCTACAGTCGCAGAATTCGCAGTGGCTCGCCTCCTCGCAGCACCAAGAAATCCGTTCTTACTGTGGATATGAAACGAAGACGACGAGAGGGGTGACGGTCGTCCCGCGGAGTAGCGCGACCGCGCTCTGCAATCAGAGGCTTGACCCGATTCCCGAGAACCATATTCGCATGGTAAAACCGGCTTCCAAGAACGCCGACGCCTACGTGACGTTCAAGGTCGCCTATCAGGAAACGTTCGAGCGCCAGCAGATCACCGAGGGTCAGAGAAATATCGAGATCAGCACCAGCGACTTCTCCTTTCCCAACGACGGAAACGTGCTCGTAGCTGATCGACTGACGATCAGCGTGCAGAGCTACACGGCTCCGCCAGACACGCTGATCGTCGCGAATTCCGTCGAGATTCGTGACGGGAGCACCTTGCGGGGGAGCCGTCTGTCGATCGTTGCCGGCAGTGTTATCGGTGGTGCCATCGACGTATCTGGGTCACGGGGCGATGACGCGGGAGAACTTCTTGTCGCCGGGGGGCGCGTTCTCGGGACGCGGCTCATCGCCGTTGGCGGTGCTGGCATCGACGGCGCGGACGGAGCCGATGGCCCGGATGGTAGTGCCGGCGGACCCGGAGCAAAGGGGCGATGCGACGGTTTTGGCAGATGGCGAAAGGCCAGAAACGGCGGAAACGGGACCGCGGGTGGCGACGGCGGAGATGGCGAGAATGGTGGCGATGGAGGAGATGGAGGAACAGTGTATTTGGTCTCCCTGGCGCCACCTGCTGTTTCGCCCCTCGTTGGCGGAGGCGAGGCGGGCGAGGGCGGATCCGGCGGGCGAGCGGGTCGTGGGGGACCCGGCGGCAGCGGCGGTCGAGGCTGCACCGGTCTTGGTGGCGCGCAGGAGAACGCAAGTAGTGGTACTGACGGCCTCGACGGTAGGCCCGGGCGCAGCGGTTCAAGCGGCGATCCGGGACGCGTCGGCACGGTATGGATCGGCGAGCTCGAGAGCCTCGCCGACATCGCTCAACATATCCCGCCCGCGGCGGAGATTGTCGACTACAGGACGGACATCGTCGAGCGACTCAAGGGTGCAGCGAGAGCAAAGTAGGCCTCGTTGATCGGACCGGACCGGTCCGCCAATCGCGGCGGACTCCCACCCCTGTCGGTGTCGCCTCAGAGCCGACACTCTCGAAATGCCGAGACATCTGTTGCAGACTAGGCCTACTCACCTCCGGCGGGCAGCTGAAGGGAATTGGCATACCTCTTTGACTTAGAATCAAAGGCTTCCCGGTTCGAGTCCGGGGCTGCCCACCAACTCACCATCTCTGCGTGTTGCGTTGCGGCGCCATCACCGGTCGGGCTGATTGCCCAACTACCCGAACATGTGATCGTTGATGAGATTCTCGACGAGCTCCTGCCGAGCGCTGCGCTGTTCCGGCTCGCCGGCTTCCGCGGCGTGATCGCGAAGATCGGCAAGCCCGAGCTCGCCGGCTTCGAAGCGCTGGCCGTTGCCCGAATCGAAGCTTGAGTAGCGCCCGCCGCGCAGGGCCTGCCAGCGCGGATCCGCGAGAAGCTTCTCGGCAATCAGCAGGCCCCGGGCCATGGCGTCCATGCCGCCGATGTGGGCGATGAACAGGTCCTGGGGTTCCGTCGATTCGCGGCGGACCTTCGCGTCGAAGTTGAGGCCGCCGTTCTCGAAGCCGCCGTCGGCGAGCACGATCGCCATGGCGTGGACGCAGTCGTACATGTCCAGCGGGAATTGGTCCGTATCCCAGCCGTTCTGGGGATCGCCGCGGTTCGCGTCGATGGACCCGAGCAGGCCGGCGTCGGTGCACATCTGCAGCTCGTGCGCGAAGCTGTGGCCGGCGAGCGTCGCGTGGTTCGCCTCGACGTTGACCTTGAAATCGTCCTGCAAGCCGTGGTGCCGCAGGAAGCCGATGACGGTCTGCGAGTCGAAGTCGTACTGGTGCTTCATCGGCTCCATGGGCTTGGGCTCGATGAGGAAGGTGCCCTCGAAGCCGATGGATCGGCCGTAGTCGCGGGCAGCGTGCAGGAAGCGGGCGAAGTGCTCCAGCTCCCGGCGGGTGTCGGTATTGAAAAGGCATGCGTAGCCCTCCCGGCCGCCCCAGAAGACGTAGTTGCTCCCGCCGAGCGCAACCGTCGCGTCGAGTGCCGCCTTCACCTGGGCGCCGGCATGGGCGACGACGTGGAAATCCGGGTTGGTCGCCGCACCGTTCATGTAGCGCGGGTGGGAGAAGAGGTTCGCCGTGCCCCAGAGCAGATCCACCCCCGTGGCCTGCTGCCGCTCGGCAGCGAGCGCGGTCATGTGCGCCAGATTGGCCTCGGAGGTGCCCACGCTATCGCCCTCCGGCGCCATGTCGCGATCGTGGAAGCAGTAGTAGGGCACGCCCAGCTTGCTGAAGAACTCGAAGGCGGCGTCCATCTTGTCGCGTGCCCGAGCCATGGGATCGTTCTTTTCGTCCCAGGCGTAGCTGCGCGTGCCCGGACCGAACGGATCCGCGCCTGCCGCGCAGAAGGTGTGCCAGTAGCAGACCGCAAAGCGGAGGTGCTCCTCCATGCGCTTGCCCGCCACCACGCGATCGGCGTCGTAGGCCTTGAACGCGAGCGGATTGTCAGACCCGGACCCCTCGAAGGGCACCTGGCCGATGCCCGGAAAGTACTCTCGATCACCAGTGAAGACGGTTCTGCTCATGATTCTCTTCTCCCTTGCGTTGTCGCCGCGGACTGGCCATACAGCTGTGCGGCCGCGGCGACGGCGTCCTGGTAGGACGCGTAGACGTCCTGGTAAAGGTTCACGGCCGACTCGCTTGGTTCACAGGAGCGGTCGGGATCGGGTGTCAGGTGGGTATCCACGATGTCCCCGAGGGAATCGGGCTGGTCCGCCAGCAGGGCCATCGCCTGCATCGCGGCCCCCGGGGCGGCGCCCTGGTCCTGCTGCATGACCGTCACGGGAAGGCCGAAGATGTCGGCGACGACCTGGCGCCAGGAGGGGCTGTTGACCCCGCCGCCGGTCAGCACGATTTCGCTCGCCTGGAGGCCCAGCGCTTCGAGCTGGTCGATACCGAACTTCAACGCGAAGGTCGCGCCCTCGACGCCGGACCGAAGCAGGTTCTCTGGCTTCATGTTCTGGCTGTCGAGGCCGACGATGCAGCCCTTCGCCCCGGGCAGGTTCGGCGTGCGCTCGCCGTTGAAGAACGGCACGGTGATGACGCCGGAGGCGCCCGGGGGTGCGCTCTCGAGGTGCGCCTCGAACTCTGCAAGGTCCGCGTCGAGCAGGCTACGCGTCAGCTCGGTCGTGACGGTGCAATTCATGGTGCAGAGCAGCGGCAACCAGCCGCCGGTCGACGAACAGAACGCCGCGATCTGACCTGACGGGTCGACCACCGGCTCGTCCGAATAGGCGTAGACGGTGCCCGACGTGCCCAGGCTCATGGTGACGCGTCCGCTCCGGACATTGCCGGTGCCGATCGCGCCCATCATGTTGTCACCGCCGCCGATCGCCACGGGTATGCCCGCGGGCAGGCCCAGTTCCTCGGCGACACCCGTCTGCAGCGTGCCGATCGCCTCGTTGGCGATGCGCAGCGTCGGAAGACAGTCCTGGAGATCCCGGTCCGGGTCGATCGCCCGGAGCAGCGTCTCGGACCAGGCGCGGTTGCGGACGTCCAGGAAGCCGGTGCCCGACGCATCGCCCATCTCCATGCAGCGCTCGCTGGTCAGGTAGAAATTCAGGTAGTCGTGGGGCAGCAGGATCGTGGCCATCTGCGCGTACAGCGCGGGGTGGTGCTTGCGCAGCCACAGCACCTTCGATGCCGTGAAGCCGGGCGGAATGAGGTTTCCCGCGTCATGCAGGCAGCGCGCCTCGCCGCCGGCTGCTGCCATGATCTCGGCGCATTCCGCTTCCGTGGACGTGTCGCACCAGAGCTTCACGGGTGCCAGCACGTTGCCAGCCGCATCCAGCGGGACGAAGCCGTGCTGCTGACCCGAGACGCCGACGGCCGACGCGGTCGCCCGGACGCTCGAACCGACCTTGCCAAGCGCTTTCTGCAGGGCCTCGACCCACCAGTGCGCCTGCTGCTCCGCACGCCCGCGTTCATTCTGATAGAGGCTCAGCGGCGCCGACTCGACGGCCGCGACGCGGCGCGCGTCGATGTCGTAGAACACGACCTTCAGTGCCTGGGTGCCCAGATCGATCCCGAGTACGGTTCTCATGCGATCACTCCCGATGGTCCGGCCTCGAAGGCGTAGCGGATGCGCTGACGATAGGACTGGCCCGGTTCGAGCAGGGCGGCCGGGAAGCCCGGCTGGTTGGGCGCATCCGGGAACGCCTGGCCCTCGAAGCAGAGGCCCTGGAACGGCTGGAACGGCTCGGCCAGCCCCTGCCCCGAATAGAATTGCAGGCCGGGCTGGGTGGTGTAGACGCTCAGGGTGACGCCCGTCTCGGGCGAACGGGCGCGGGCCGCCAGGCGGATACCGCCGTTCATCGGCGGGAGAACATAGTTGTGGTCGAAGCCGTCCGCTCGCCCGAGCTGCTCATCCGGATCGTTGAGTCGTTGACCGAGGACAGCCGGCTCCCGGAAGTCGAAGCACGAACCCTGGACCGGCAGGAGTTCCCCGGTGGGGATGTTGTCGTTGTCGATCGGCGTGAACGCATCCGCGTTGATCATGACTTCGTGGTCGAGCACGTCGATGCCCGTGCCCAGGTTGAAGTAGGCGTGGTTGCTGAGGCTGATCACGGTCGCCTGGTCCGTCGTCGCCTCGAGGACGATGTCGACGGTGTTGTTCCCGAGCGTATAGTTCACCCGACCGTGAAGCGTGCCGGGAAAGCCCTGGTCGCCGTCGGAAGACAGGGTCTCGAGGACAACCCGATTCGGCGTGGCCGTTTCCACGACCTCCCAGGTGCGCGCGTGAAAGCCGCGCGTGCCGCCGTGCAGGCAATGGCCGTTCTCGTTCCGGTCCACGTCGATGGAGCGACCGTCGAGCTCGAAGCGCCCACCCGCGATACGGTTCGCGAATCGGCCCAGCGTGCTGCCGATGAAGTAGGGGTCTGCGCAATGCTGGTCTTCGGTCGGGTAGGCGAGGAGCACCTCCAGCGGCCCTTCCGCCGTCGGCACGCGGATCGAACGGAGCGCGGCTCCGTAATCCAGAACCTCGGCCGTTAGCCCGCCCTCTTCTGCCAGTCGAATGACCTTCACCCGTCTTTTCCGAAACGTTGGATGGCCAGAATGTAAACGTTTACAATCAAATCTTCAAACACCCTGCAAAAGGAGGTGCGCTGGGCGCCGGGGATTCGCATCCGGCATACTGCGGCGCAGATCTCGACCGGTGATCAACTTGTCAGAAGTCTCGATCAAGGAAGTGGCCAAGCTCGCGGGGGTTTCCATCGCGACGGTGTCCCGGTGCGTCAACAACCCGGAACGGGTGAAGGAGCAGACGCGTCTGAAGGTCCAGGAAGCCATCATGCAGACGGGCTACACGCCCAACACGCTGGCGCAGAGCTTTCGCCGCGGACGGACGCAGATGGTGATGGTGGTTCTGCCGTCGGTCGGCGATCCGTTCTTCACCCGCGTGATGCGCGGAATCCGGATCGCGGCGCGCGCGAAGCGCTACTCGATCATGATCGACGAGACCCAGTTCAACACCCTGACCGAGGACGAGATCGGGGCCATGGTGGTCTCGAAGCAGGCGGACGGCATCATTCTTCTCGCCGCGCTGTCCCCGTTCGGCAACCAGGTGCTCTCGGCGAAGAGCCAGCGAGCGCTGCCGATCGTCGTTGGCTGCGAGGTGCTGTCGCCGGAGCTGGCGAGCTTCCCGAGCGTGCATATCGACAACGTTGCCGCGGCCATCGAGGCCACGGAGTTCCTGCTGTACAAGGGTCACACGAAGATCGCCTTCATCCAGGGCGAGCGCAGCTCACTCCTCACGAAGGACCGGGAGTTCGGTTACCGGGCCGCGATGAAGCGTGCGGAGCTACCGATCGAGGACGGCTGGGTCGTCGAGGGGCGCATGACGCTTGCCGGTGCCATCCAGGCGACCCGGGAACTGCTCAATCACGCTCGCAAGCCGACGGCCATCTTCTGCGCGAACGACGAGATGGCGATCGGCTGCTACCACGAGATCAAGGCCGCCGGGCTTCGGATCCCGGAGGACATCTCCGTGATGGGCTTCGACGATATCCGCTACGCCGAGGTCATGGATCCCCCGCTGACGACGATCTTCCAGCCGGCCGAGGAGATCGGCGAACGGGTCATGTATCGGCTCTGCCGGGCGATCGAGGACGGCAATGGCGACGGTGACAGTCAACCCGAGATCGTCCCGCACAAGCTGATCGTCCGGCAGTCGGTGTCGTCGCCACCGAAGGACTGAGCCTCCCGGCGATCGGGGCTGCGCGGCAAAATGTAAAGGTTTACACTCCGGCGTCGTCAGCCACGCGCAGCGATGTCTGCCGCCGTCAGAACGGAGAGTTTCCCCGTGCCAGCCCCAATGCTCGAGAACCCGATCCTCCCCGGCTTCAACCCGGATCCCTCGATCTGCCGCGTGGGCGATGATTTCTATATCGCGACCTCGACCTTCGAGTGGTTCCCCGGCGTCCAGATCCATCACTCTCGCGATCTGAAGCACTGGCGTCTCGTCGCTCGACCTCTGAATCGGCCCGATCTGCTGAACATGCTTGGCGAGCCCGACTCCTGTGGCGTCTGGGCCCCGTGCCTCACCCACGCGAACGGACGCTTCTACCTGCTCTATACCGACGTCAAGCGGTTCGACGGCAACTTCAAGGACACGCACAACTACCTGACGAGCTGCGCCACGATCGACGGCGACTGGGACTCACCGACCTATCTCAACGCCCAGGGCTTCGATCCATCCCTGTTTCACGACGACGATGGACGGACCTGGGTGCTCAACATGGTCTGGGACCATCGGCCCGATCGCAGCTTCTTTCGAGGCATCACCTTGCAGGAATACTCGATTCCCGAGGGCCGCCTCTTCGGCGACGTCGAGCTCATCTTCGACGGGACCGAGCTCGACTGCACCGAGGGACCGCACCTCTACCGCTTCGACGACACCTACTACCTGATCACCGCGGAGGGCGGTACCGGCTATGGCCACGCCGTCACCATGGCGCGATCGAAATCGATCCATGGTCCGTACGAGGTCGACCCGGCCGGGCCCATCGTAACCGCCAAGGACGACCCCGACTGGCCCCTCCAGCGTTCCGGCCACGCGGACCTCGTCGAGCTGGAGGACGGGAGATTCCTGCTCGTGCACCTGGCCAGCCGACCGCTGCCGGGAACGCGCCGAAGCCCGATGGGACGAGAGTCCGCGATCCAGGAGCTCGTCCGGAGCGAGGACGGCTGGTTTCGCCTGCCGGATGGCGATCCGAGGCCGCGGCTCGAGATCCGCGGCGTGGATGCGCCACCCACGCCGGCGTCGTCCGGATTCGTCGACACCGACTTCGACGGACCGGACCTTGATCACCGGTTCCAGTGGCTGCGTAGCCCCTGGCCCGACGAGCTCTTCAGCCTGACGGCGCGTCCCGGCCACCTCCGGCTGTTCGGTCGCGAATCGATAGGCAGCTGGTACCGGCAGGCGCTGGTGGCGTGTCGCCAGACCTTGTTTGACTTCGAGATCGAAACGACCCTCGACTTCGAGCCTGCCAGCTTCCAGCACCTCGCCGGGCTGACCTGCTACTACAACGCCAGCAAATTCCACTACCTCTACGTCAGCTGGGATCCGAAGCTCGGCAAGCACCTGGGCATGATGAGCTGCGGGGGGCGAGCGGACCTCGTGCTCGACTATCCCGCCTGGGACGACCGGGTCACGTTGCCCGTGGGTGAACCTGTCCGACTTCTCGCCTCCGTTCGTGGCGCGGAGCTGCAGTTCGCGTTCGCCGTGGGTGACAGCCCGGCGCAGCCGTTCGGTCCCCGGCTCGACTATAGCGTGCTCTGCGACGAGGCGGGAAAAGGGGAGGGCGCCAACTTCACCGGGACCTTCCTCGGCGTCTGCTGCCAGGACCTGACCGGGCAGCAACATCCGGCCGATTTCGACCGCTTTTCCTATCGATCCGGGGCCTGAACCCCCGTTCTAAGCCGATGACAGCGCTGTAATCGTTTTCCGGATCCTCGTTCGAGGATTCTGTCCTGATATCCTCGCCCGATTAGAGGTCAAGTCACTGTTTTATAGTGCTTTATCAGGCCAGCGCGACGCTACGTCGGCCTCTGCACCACCCTCGCGCGTTTTCACGCCTTGACCACAAAAATGTAAACGATTACATTACGTGCCCACCACTGGAATCCAGTGATCCATGTGTAGGAGGGAAACCATGCAGAGTCGCGCAGACAAGAACGATTCGATCAGGCGCCGCCTGATCACCCTGGCCATCGCTTCCGCCCTGGCGGCCAACGCTGGCGCCCTGCTGGCGCAGGAAAGCGATGAGGACGACGAGTCGACGCAACTCGAGGAAGTCGTCGTCACGGGCATCCGCGGCTCGCTGAATCAGGCCATGGACATCAAGCGGGATTCGGCGGGCGTCGTCGAAGCCATCACCGCTGAAGACATCGGGAAGTTCCCGGATACCAACCTCGCGGAATCGCTGCAGCGGGTCACGGGTGTCTCGATCGATCGCCGCAACAACGAAGGCAACCAGATCTCCGTGCGGGGCCTCGGTCCGAGCTTCAACCTCGTGACGCTCAACGGCCGGCAGATGCCGGTGGCCTCCTCGCCTGAGCAGGAGACGATCTCCAGCGCGACCCAGAGCCGCGCCTTTAACTTTGCGGAAATCGCCTCCGAGTCGGTTTCCGGCGTGCGCGTCCACAAGACGGTTCGCGCAGACCTCCCGACCGGCGGCATCGGCGCCACCGTCGATATCCTCACGGCCCGTCCATTCACAACGGGCAACAAGGCCATCCTGACCCTGGGCGGCACGCACGATTCTTCCGTCGAGGACGGCAGCTCCGTGACGCCCGAGATCGGTGGTCTCTGGAGCATGATGCTGTCGGACAATTTCGGCATCCTGATCAACGGCTCGGTGTCGCAGCGCGACTTCACCGACCGCGAAGAACACCACGACGGCTGGCAGCGCATCACGCCCGAAGCCAACAGCAACGAGTTTGCCGCGCTTTCCGCGGGCGCGGACCTCACCGGCGTCACGCAGCTCTACCGGCCGATCACGAACATCTCCGAGATTTCCGAGAACGAGCGCGAGCGCATCAACGGCCAGTTCGTCGCCCAGTTCCGGCCCACGGACGGCTTCGAGGTCACCCTCGACTACACCCTCTCGCGCTTCGAGCGCGACGAACGTCGCTATCAGACCGGTGTCTTCGGCGATCCGTCGAACCATGGCGTCCAGAGTCTGTCCTTCGATCAGAATGGCACCTTCACCGACTACGCCTTTACCGGTGCCGCAGACTTTCTCTCCTACGAGAACGAGCTGCAGATCGAGAACGATTCCATCGGCCTCAACCTCGACTGGCAGGTCAACCAGGCACTCAACCTCAATTTCGATGCCCACAGTTCTGAATCCCAGAGCCAACCGGACGGCGAGCTGAACGACCTGCTGTTCCTGCTCCAGGGTTCCCAGGGTGCCGGGTTCTCGTTCGGCTACGGCGGTGAGCCCTTCCGCGTCGACGTGGCGGACGACAACGTCGGCACCCTGCTTTTCGACAACACCCCCGGCGGACTTGTCTTCATCCCTGCCGGTGGCGCGGAGGAGCCGCTCCCCCTGAATGGTTTCCTCGACCCCACAGGCTTCGCACCGCTGGGCACGTTCGTGCGCAACATCGCCGTCGAGAACACCGTGGACCAGGCGCAGCTGCGTGGCACCTACGAATTCCTGGACAACTCAAGCGGGCTGATGTCGGTCGACTTCGGCGCGGGCTTCACGGATTACGAGGTCGACACGCGCTCGGTCAGCAGCGCCTTCGTGTTCCAGGGTCTGGGTGTCAATCCGTTCACCTTTGCCGACGTCTGCCGGACGGCTATCTGCCCCCTCGATTCGCCGCTGCGCAGCGGTATCCAGGTGGGCGGCGGCAGCGGCATTGCGGGCTTCCCGCAGATTCCCATCGTCGGAAGTCCGGCGGAGCTCGCCGCCGGCTTCCCGATCACGCCCGACTCGATCGTCCCGGCCACAGACCAGTCGATCATCAGCGAGGAATCCACGTCGTTCCACCTGAACTTCAACTTCGAGTGGACCTTCGGCGACATGCCCGCGCGGCTCGCAGCGGGGTTCCGGTACGAGGACAGCGAGATCTCGGGTACCTCCGTGCAGAACCTGCCCGTTGCGCTGCAGACCTCCAGCAACACCGAGCAGGAGGTCATCCAGTCCACCGAGGAAGTCGACTTCACCCTCGACGGTGACTACAGCGAGTTCCTGCCCGCAATCGACTTCCAGCTCTCGACGACCGAAAACACCGTGGCCCGGATTTCCTACGGTCGTTCCCTGGCACGCCCGGACCTCAACGCCCTTCGGCCGTCGCTGACGATCGCTGACACGCGCCCGTTCGGACCCTTCAACGCGGTCCAGGGCAATCCGAATCTGCAGCCCTACCTCGCGGACAACATCGATCTTGCCTTCGAGTGGTACTACTCGGAAGGCAGCTACTTCGCGATCAACTACTTCTACAAGGACATCGAGAACTACATCGGCACGCAGACGGTGACCCAGCCGATTCTCAACGTCGATGGCCAGCCCCTGACCGATCCGAGCGCGCGCTTCATGGGAACGCCGGTCGTAGGCACGCCGTCCGATCCGGTCGCCAACTTCAATGTGCTGCTGCCGTTCAATTCGGGCAGCGCCGATCTCGACGGGATCGAGATCGCGGTCCAGCACCTCTTCGGCGACAGCGGCTTCGGCATTCAGGCCAACTACACGACGGTCGACAGCGACGCCGAGTTCGATCCCGCAGCGCTCACCCAGACGGTCAACCTGATCGGCCTGAGCGACTCCGCGAACGTGGTCGGCTTCTACGAGAACGACACGTTCCAGGTGCGCGTGGCCCTGAACTGGCGTGACGAGTTCCTCTTCTCCGAGAACCAGCTCCGGGTCCAGGGTGAGCCGGTCTTCTTCGACAGCTACACGCAGGTCGATCTGAGCGGCAGCTGGTACATCAACGAACGTCTCACGGCCTTCGTCGAGGTGCTGAACCTCACCGGTGAGGACCAGACCCAGTACGGCCGTTACCGCAACCAGTTCCTGTTCGAGAACGATCAGGACGCGCGCTTCAACTTCGGGGTGCGAGCTACCTGGTGATCCGAGTTGCGGCTCCGGAAAAGGGCACCGACGGCGGTGCCCTTTTTCCTCGCCGGTCGGTAGAGTCCTGTTCCTGTCTCAACCTCGGAGGGGCCTGATCGATGCACGTTTCGCGTTGGGCCCTGTCGATGCTGTGCTCCGCCTCGCTGGCGGGCGGCTGCAGCAAATCGTCGATCGATGAGGCACCGGCCAAGACGCCGGTCGTCGCGGAGACACCGGCCGTGCCTCCGCCGTCGGAGGCGACATCCCCAAGGCGCCTCCTGATCATCGGCCAGGACCTCGACGCCATCCGCGGGTACCTGGCCAGCGACTGCTGCCCGCGCCCTGACGGCGTGACCGCCTATGTCGATTTCTACAACACGCTCGCCCCGGACGCGGGATTCGGCGGCCTGGGAATCGATACCGACGGGCTCCCCTACGCTGGCGAGTCGGACTGGGGCGGCGGACCGGCCAACGCCCTGATATCGGCGACCGAAGCTGGCGCGTTCGACCTCGCCCTGGGGCTTTCCATCACCGAGAACGACCATCCCGGTGGCCTCGATCGCATCGTCGCGGGCGAGCACGACGAGGAGATCCGCCACCTCGCCCGCTTCGCCTCACGGCTCCCAGCCACGCTCTACCTAAGGATCGGTTACGAGTTCGACGGGTTCTGGAACCAGGGCTACGACAACGCCGAGCGCTACGTAGCCGCCTATCGGCGGATCGTCGACGGCCTGCGCGAAGCGGGCGCCGACAATGTGGCCTATGTCTGGCAGGGATCCGCGTCGACGACGGACGACGTGCTCGATGGCGGCCGCCACGACGCCATTCTCGACTGGTACCCCGGCGACGAGTACGTCGACTGGGTGGGTCTCTCCTGGTTCATGCATCCCGACGAGAAGCCCGGCGTTGATCCGGGCTTCAGCATCCCGACGCCGCGCGCCTTGAGCGATGAACTCGTCGTCCTCGCTCGTGAGCGCGGCAAGCCGGTGATGATCGCCGAGGCCAGTCCGCAGGGCTTCGACCTCCGTGCCGCCACCGAAGCCCATCACGTCGGGCTCTGGGACGGCGAAGCGGGTACCGGCGCAGAACCGCGCACCCCGGAAGAGATCTGGGAAGCCTGGTACCAGCCACTTTTCGATTACATGAACGCCCACCGGGACGTCATCCAGGCGCTCGCATACATCAACGTCCGCTGGGACGACCAGGATCTCTGGGATGCGCCCTATGAATCGGGATACTGGGGCGATACCCGGCTCGAAGTGAGCCCTGAGATCGCCCAGCGATTCACGACCGCGATCTCGGAATGGCGGCAATGAAGACGACCTATCATCCTCGCAACACGGTCTATCTCGCGGCGGTCGTTTCCCTCGGCGGCTTCCTCTTCGGCTTCGATGCGTCGGTGATCTCGGGAGTCGTCAGCTTCATCGTGCCCGAGTTCGGACTCAATGAACTGCAGGTCGGTCTTGTGGTGGGCGCACCCACCCTCGCGGGCATCCTTGCGGCCATGTGCGCCGGACCGATCGCCGACTATGTCGGCCGCCGCAGGGTCCTGATCGCGTTGGCCGCGCTCTATACCGTCTCCGCGATCGGCTCCGCGCTTGCCCCCAGCTATGGCGCTCTCGTGCTGGCACGCGCCCTCGGCGGTTTCGCGTTCGCGTCCCTTGGCATCGCGCCCATGTACATCGCCGAGATCGCGCCCCACGAACGCCGCGGCTTTCTCGTGTCGTTCAACCAGTTCAACATCATGATCGGCTTCTCGGTTGCCTACTTCGCGAACTACTTCGTACTGCAGCTCAGCCAGCAGGACCTCGCGTGGGTCGTTGCGCTGGGCATCGATCGTCAGCCCTGGCGCTGGATGCTGGGGCTCGAGATCATCCCGGCACTGATCTGGTTCCTGGCGCTCTGGACGGTCCCGGAGACCCCACGATGGCTGGCTCTCAACGAGCGCGTGGAGCAGGCACGAAAGGTGCTGGCCCGCATTCGCCCCGTCGACCGCGTTAAGGCGACGCTCGACGACATCCTCGCCAGCGGCAGCGATCACGGGAAGCCGCTCCTCGACCGGATCCGGGAGGTGCTCTCCCCGAAGCTCCGGCTGCCGGTGATGATCGGCCTCGTCGTCGGAGTATTCCAGCAGGTCACCGGCATCAACGCCGTCTACTTCTACGCGCCGACGATCTTCGAGCAGAGCGGGGTTGGTACGAACGCCGCTTTCGCGCAGGCGACGCTCATCGGCATCATCAATATCGTGTTCACCATCATCGCGATGGTGCTCATCGATCGGATCGGGCGCCGGCCGCTTCTCATCGTCGGCCTCGCGGGCATCATCGTGAGCATGAGCGTCGCCGGCTACGGCTTCAGCCAGGCGACCTATACGCTCCCGGAGACCGCCATCGAAGCCATGCCGGACGATCTCGACCGCGACGGCCTTCGCCAACTGGCGCGGCAAACGTTCGAGAGTGACCACGAATTCCGGAGTGCGGCTAACGAACTGCTCGGTGAGCAGTTTGTCCGCAACCGCCAGGCGCAGCTCATCCAGGCGTCGATCCAGGTCAACCCGACCTTGATCCTCGTCGGCATCCTGGGCTTCGTCGCCTCCTTCGCCCTTTCCCTGGGCCCCGTGATGTGGGTCCTGTTCTCGGAGATCTTCCCGAACCGGGTGCGTGGCGTTGCCCTCGGGCTGGCTGGCCTTTTCAACAGCCTGTCGAGCTTCGTCGTGCAGCTTCTCTTCCCCTGGGAACTCGCGAACCTGGGTAGTGCCCTCACGTTCTTCATCTACGCGGGACTCGGGGTCCTCGGCCTCATTCTCGTGTGGCGCCTGCTACCCGAGACGAAGGGGCGATCGCTCGAGGAGCTGGAGAAGGAGCTGGCGCGATGACTGACCTCGTCCGTTGGGGCGTCGTCAGTACCGGGCGTATTGCCCACCAGTTCGCCCGCGACTTCCAGTTCATCGACGACGGCGAGATCGTGGCCGCAACGTCGCGGACGAAAGCGAACGCGCAGGCCTTCGCGGACGCCTACGACGTGCAGCGCGTCCATGACTCGGTAGCAGATCTCGTCGATGACCCCCAAGTGGATGCGGTCTACATCGCGACGCCGCACACGCGGCATCTCGAGGACGCCAGGGCGGCGCTGGCCGTGGGAAAGGCCGTCCTCTGCGAAAAGCCGCTGGTCATCAATCCGGAAGAGTGTCGCGAGCTGATCGCCGCCGCGAACGCTTCGTCCGGCTACCTGATGGAAGCGATGTGGACCTGGTTTCTGCCGGCGATCCGCCAGGCCAAGGCCTGGGTCGATGCAGGTCGAATCGGTCGCGTTGTCCAGATCAAGGCGGACTTCGGATACCCCCAGCGCCCTTACGCCCCCGATCGACGCGAATACGACGCGAGCCTCGGCGGCGGCTGTCTGCTCGAGATGGGCATCTACCCGGTGGCCCTGCTGCAGCTCTTCCTCGGGCGCCAGGCCGCAGCCATGCAGGTCGTCTCGAAGCACGCCCCCAATGGCGTCGAGGATGATTTCAGCGCGGTGCTCGATTACGGAGACGTCGTCGGCACGATCGGCAGCTCCTACCGGTGCAAGCTCCAGAACTGGGCCTGCGTGATCGGCGAGGACGGCTACGTCGCCATTCCCGATTTCTGGCGCGCGACCGAATGCACCCTGTTCGAGCTGGATACGCCGGTAAAGCGTTTCGTGGACGACCGGCGCAGCAGCGGACTCGACTTCGAGACGCGGGCGGTGATGGAAGACCTGCGCGCCGGCCGAAGCGAGTCGCCGATCGTGCCCCTGGCCGCCAGCCTCGCGTTCCAGGAAACGATGGCCTCGCTCCGGGCGCGCTTCACGCCGAGCTGATCAGGCGGAGGCGGTCCGCTGTTCGACCACGGATTCGGTGGAGAACTGGTACCGCATATTGCGATAGACGCAGATGTCCGTGATGTCATCGGGCGTGCCCTTCGGCGCCGCGCGATAGTTGGTGGAGAAACGACAGGGCCCGTTGATCGGCAGCACCCGGTGCCAGGTGTGCCCGTGGAGTAGAACCAGGGTGCCTCGCGTGGGCGCGATGACGACCTGGTCATCGAAGGTGCCATGAGGGTCGCCGGCCGGCAGAAGTCCGCGCCGGAAGGAGCCCGGTACCACCACGACCTCTCCGCCGAGTTCTGGCGTGATGGTGCTCGTGTAGACGAGTCGATTGAGGTTGTGCCGCGACGGATCATCCGGGGGGCAGTCCTGGTGCCATGCCTGATGAGATGGACGCGGCACAACCTCAACCGACTCGTCTACACGAGCACGATCACGCCCGAGCTCGGTGGTGAGGTCGTAGTGGTTCCGGGCTCGTTCCGGCGCGGGCTCCTGCCGGCCGGCGATCCTCATGGCACCTTCGACGACCAGGTCGTCATCGCGCCCACGAGAGGCACCCTGGTTCTGCTCCACGGGCACACCTGGCACCGGGTGCTGCCGATCA
>JBCCZC010000053.1:0-20302 GCA_039188505.1 Pseudomonadota bacterium
CCCGCGGGCCCTCAAGCCGCCCCGTTCGCGCTCGGACCCTGGCGTATCGAGCCCGAGACCGGGCGCATCGTCGACGGCGACACGACGACATCGCTCGAACCCCGGGTGATGGCGCTCCTCGTGCTCCTTGCCAGTGCGCCCGGACGCGTCTTCTCGCGCGAGACCATCGAGGCCGACCTCTGGCCCGGGTCCGTCGTGGGAGAGGACACGGTGGCTCGCACCGTGTCGCGGCTGCGCAAGGCGCTCGGCGATTCAGCCCAGACGCCGCGCTTCGTCGAAACGCTGCCGAGGCGCGTGTCCTCTCCCACGATGGACCCGGGCCAGAGGTCGGCCTCGATGGTCTCGCGCGAGAAGACGCGTCCGGGCGCACTGGCAAGGAGCACGAGCAGGGCCATCACCCGGGGTTCGAGCGATGTCGTCGTGTCGCCGTCGACGATGCGCCCGGTCTCGGGCTCGATACGCCAGGGTCCGAGCGCGAACGGGGCGGCTTGAGGGCCCGCGGGGCTAGCGGTGGATGGATCCGTCGACATGCTGCGATTCTCGCATAACGTGCTGATTGCTATGGCTGTCAGGGTTTGGTCAGGAAAAGAGGAAGGTCCGGGCATGGTGGTCAGCGCCGCGGCGGTGTTGACTCGGCGACAAGACATCGACAGGAATGAACCCCATGACCCGAGCCTACCGATTGATCGTCACGATAGCGCTTGCGCTGAGCATTTCCCTTGCCGCGAGAGCGGCGTCCGACCGGGACGCACCCATTCCAGCGGCCGAGGTGCGGGCAGACTTCGAAGCCCTCTACGCGGGACTGAAAAGCGCACACGTCGATCTCTTCGCGCACCGCTCTCGGACAGATTACGACGCGCGCTACGAGGACACCCTGGCCCGATTCACCGCGCCGATGAGCCGCTTCGAGGTGCAGGTCGCCTTTCAACGCTTCGTGGCCTACGGCAACGTCGCCCACGCGCGCATCGAGTTTCCCTCGACCGCGTACGAGTCCTTTCGGGCAGCGGGCGGTCGCACCTTTCCGATCTATCCCCGCATCGTCGCCGGCCGTGCGTACGTCGGCGAAGACTATTCGTCCGAACCAGGCATCCAGAGCGGCGATGAGATCGTGGCGATCAACGGCGAGCCGATGAGTGCCTGGCTCGAGCGCACGGCAGCGCACGTTTCCGCCGATACGCCCTACATCGCGCACTCGCTGCTGGAGTTCCGATTCCCGAGCTACCTGTGGCTGGAGCTGGGTGAGGTCGAGGCGTTCCGGCTGACCCTGAAGGGCCCCACGGGCCGCCGCGACCTCACCATCGAAGCGACGACCCGCGAGGCGCAGCGTGCGGCCGCGGCCGAGCAGCCGGTGCGCTTCTCACTCGACAGCTCGGCGAGAACCTATCGGATGCTGGAGGGGCGGATCGGCTACCTTCAGCCGGGCCCCTTCTACAACGTGGAAGACCCGACCGCGCCCTGGGACAACGTCGCGTTCCTGGCCTTTGTTGACCAGGCTTTCGGCCACTTCATCGAAAGTGGGGCGAGCGACCTTGTCATCGACCTGCGGCAAAACCCTGGCGGAGACAACTCCTTCAGCGATGCCATGCTCGCCTGGATCGCGGCGGAGCCCTTCCGATTCTGCTCGGCGTTCCTCATCCGGTCGAGTGACGAAGCCGCGGCATCGAACGAGGCCCGGCTTGCCCAGCAGGACAGCGCCGTCGAAAGCGTGTCGACCCTGTTCGCGCGCCAGTACGCGAGCGTTCCCCGGGGCGAGACCTTCGAGTTCGAGATCCCCTATGCGCAGCCCCGCGCAGGCGGCCGCTTCGAAGGTCGGGTCTTCGCGCTCATCAATCGTCATTCCTACTCGAACGCCGTCAACGTCGCCGCGATGATCCAGGACTATGAACTCGGCACGATCGCGGGTGAGAAAACCTCTGACATGGCGACGACCTTCGGGGCCATGGAGACCTTCGAGTTGCCACGGACCGGAATCGAGGTCGGTTTCCCGAAGGCCCACATCATTCGGCCGTCCGGCGATCGTCGCACCGACGGCGTGACGCCGGACTGGGTGATCGCCTCGCCGATCGTTGCCGGCGCAGACGATGCGGTCCTCGACGCACTGCTGCAGCGGATACGTGGTGGCTAGCATGCGGCGGGTATCTCGGGGCCGATCGGGTCCCGCGGTGCCTGACGATCGGCTCGCTTCCGGTCGGCTCGACATGGCGGGTTGCTGGCGAGCGATGGCTGGCAACGTAACTCCCGGGAACGTCGCAACATCCCGGGCGCCGAGAACTTCCCGGGCATCGGCTCTACGCCGCCTTCGAATCGAGCCGTGACGAGGCCTTGGGCGATTCCCTTGAGCTATCACCTTCAAGCGCTCGACGAACTCTCCAAGGCTGGATCGGGCCTGGCCGCTGACCGAGTCGTTCGCGTATCCACCGGCTTTTCATCAGGGCGTCATTGGATGGCCAAACCCAAGACCCGCTACGTCTGCGCCGACTGCGGCGCTGTTCATACCAAGTGGTCGGGGCAGTGCGGCGACTGCGGCGCCTGGAACACGCTGAGCGAGGCGGCGCCGGAGCCGCCGGGCAGGGCGGGGCGCCTGGGGGGCTATGCCGGCGTGGCCGGCCTCGCCGAGGTCCAGAGCCTTGACGGGATCGAAGCCGACGAGTCGCCGCGGGTGCCCACAGGCATCGGCGAGGTCGACCGCGTGCTCGGCGGTGGACTGGTGCCCGGCGGGGTCGTCCTCATCGGAGGTGATCCCGGTATCGGCAAGTCCACGTTGCTCCTGCAGGTCCAGGATGCCGTGGCGCGTTCGATGCGGGCGCTCTACGTGTCGGGTGAGGAGTCGCTGCAGCAGATTGCCCTGCGCGCCAGACGCCTTGGCCTCGATCCGGCACGGCTCCGGTGCGTGGCCGAGACCTGTGTCGAGCGTATCCTGGCCACCGTTGCGGAGGAGAAACCACAGCTGGTCGTGATCGACTCGATCCAGACCATCTTCTCCGAACAGCTCCAGTCTGCGCCGGGGTCGGTTTCCCAGGTTCGCGATTCCGCAGCCGCCCTGGTGCGTCACGCCAAGGCGACCCGGACGACGGTCCTGCTCGTCGGGCACGTGACGAAGGAGGGCGGCATCGCGGGCCCGCGCGTGCTCGAGCACATGGTCGATGCGGTCCTGTATTTCGAAGGCGACGGCGGCGGGCGCTACCGCGTGATCCGCGCGCTGAAGAATCGCTTTGGCGCCGTGAACGAGCTCGGAATCTTCGCCATGGGTGACAGCGGCCTCAAGCCCGTGTCGAATCCCTCGGCGATCTTCCTTAGCGGCCACGACGGAGCCCCTGGCTCCACCGTCACCGTCATGCGCGAGGGCACACGTCCGCTCCTGGTCGAGGTCCAGGCGCTCGTGGCCGAGTCGTCCCTGGCCAATCCTCGGCGAGTCGGCGTCGGCATGGAGAACAGCCGGCTGGCGATGCTGCTCGCGGTGCTGAGTCGGCACGCGGGCCTGGTGATGCACGACCAGGACGTTTTCGTCAACGCGGTGGGCGGGCTCCGCCTGTCGGAGACCGCCGCGGACCTGCCCGCGGTCGCCGCCATGGTGTCCAGCTTCCGGGACCGTGCGCTGCCGCGGAAGACCGTTGCCTTCGGTGAGGTCGGGCTGGCGGGCGAAATTCGTCCGGTCTTCAATGGGGAGGACCGGCTCAAGGAGGCCGCCAAGCACGGTTTCGAGCGGGCGGTCGTACCGAAGGGCAATCTCGCCGGAGCGAGCGTCGGTGGCATCGAGATCGTGGGCGTCAGGAGCGTGGAGCAGGCGCTCGCTGCGCTGTTCGACGGCTGAGCATGACGTCACGGGGCCGCAGAGCTGCCCCGGGCACGCCGCAGCCCTCGCCGATCGCCTTCATCAGGGACGGCAATTCACGCCTTAGCGAGGCTCGCGGATGGCGGTCCTGAAGCTCCCCGGAAAACCCCTTGAGGCGCCTCCTGCACCGCTGTGAATTCACGAGTGCGGGATCGATCTATGGCACAATTGCGGGCTTCCCTTTCCGTTCCGGCCGAGACCCTGGCAGACCAGCTCCTGCAATTCTGGACGAGGCACGGCGACGACCCCCGGGGCAAGGTTCGCACGCACGGGATCGTGCTGCATCGGCGCCTGCCCGGGCGGGTGGATCCAGCGCGCCTGGCCGCCCTCGCGCCGGGTAGCTCGCCACGCCATGCGGCTCACGGAAAGGTCGTCGTCATGAAGCAGGACGATCCGCCGCTGGTCAGCTGCTATCAGGTATCCGAAGACCGCGCCGACGCGTCGCGCGTCGCCTGCTACAACGGGGTCCTGGCCGCCGCGGGTCTGCTTGCCGACGCTGGCCGGCTCGAAGCGACGCTGCGGGTGCAGTTGCCCGCAGGCGTCGAGGTCGAGGTTTCCGCAAGACTCATGCGAAGTACGACCGGGTCAGCGAGCGTCACGCAGCGCTGGATGGCCGTGCCGCTGACCGTTGAGCGGATCTCGAGCCGGGACGGTTTGCGACTGGCCTGGTCGGCGGGAGCCATGAACGACTACGTGTTGGTTGCATGCCCGAGCGCAGAGCGGCTCCGCGCCTTCTCGCCGGAAGACGCACAGCGGATCTGGCACGATCAGCCCTGGCGCGAACGACGGCCGCTTCGAGGTCGAATCCTGGCAACGTGGTGCGACGAGGACGGCACGGTGTGGCTGCGGGCGTTCACGTGCAGCAAGCGACGCCATCCTTCGGCGCCGCCCACGGGCCTCGCCGTGCTGGCCGTGGCGGCGGCCAGGTTGGACTGGTTGCCGCCGGGAACGCGGCATGTCCGGACGCTCGATGGCGACCTGGCGCTACCGGATCTGCGCCAAGGACCCAGGGGATACCAGTTCGACTTTTCCCAATCCACCGTCTCTCTGGAGCCGATCGATGAGTACTGAACTCCTACGGATGGTCCTGGCGCAATTCGGCGACATCGAAGAATGGCGCTTGGGCGACCCGGAACTCGCTGCGCAGCTCGGGTATCCTCGCAGCTTCTCCGCCCCGATCATCAGCGATTACGCCACGCTGTTTATCGACTACACGCTGGACGCGCGCGACGGCAAGCCGGTCTGCCACGAGGTGAACGGGGCCAATGCGGTGGGCTCCGATGCGCTGACGGGCGACAGTTCGCGGCGGGCGAAGCTCGAGGCGCAGCAGGCGGTGAACCGGTCCCGGGAGTTCGGCCTGCTCGGCCAGGATCTGCGACCGAGCCGCGGCATCGTCACCATCCACGCCCACCAGCACTGGCGGTGGTTTCGCACCGGTGGCGAGTTCTATCCGCGCGTGGACGCCTTCGCCGAAGCCCTTCGAAACCACTGGCCGGGTCACGCGATCGTGCCGCGCAGCGCTGGTGACGCGCTCGGCGACGAGACCGTGTCGGTCATGGTCGGCGACGTTCCCGCGATCGGCGAACGCCTCGCGTTCGACGAGCAGACGCGGCAGCTGACGGTCGATGGCCGCACCGTGGTCTTCGTCGGCAATCCGAACGTGCTGACGGAGCTGGTACGGCTCGGCAAAATCGATGGTGAAGCCCTGGCTCCGGATCATCCCGCCGTCCGGGTGCTTCACGGCGCTCGGCTCTTCACTGCCGTGCAGGACAAGGTGCTGCAGCAGGTGTTCTTTCGCGATACGGCCGTGCGGCGTCTGCGGACGCTGACCTTGCCCGATCGGTCCAACGCCGTTCGCGTGCTGCGGCGGGCGCTGGCAGTGGGCCCGCTGGTCGTGAAGCCGAACGGGACGAGCGGCGGTGCCGGCGTGCACGTCGTGACTCCGGCCATGGCGGATGCGGAGATCGAAACGGTACTGGATCGTCTGGTAGACGATTGCCTCGCCAAGTATGGCGAAGGCTTCGAGGACGTCCTGTTTCCGCTCCGGGCCTTCGAGTTCGTCGCCTCGACCGGTTTCGAGCGCGCCGGCGGCGGCCATCTGTGGGATCTGCGCGTCGGTCTGGAACTGCAGCCAGGCAGGATCGACGCATACCCCGTCTCCATGCGTCTGACGCCCGCGCCCTTTGACCCGAAGACGTTCCACAAAGATCGCGCCCAGTGGGTTTCGAACGTCAGCGGGCGCACGGAACGGTTGCTTTATTCCGGAATGGATCAGGCGGCGCTCGACGCCGTGGGGCTGACCGCCGCGCGCATGGAGGACCTCTTTGCGGCGAGCGTCACCTGGGCCATGCGGGCCTGGGACGCGGCAGGCCGCGGCAGCGGCGCCGTCTATGAGGACCGCTGCGAGCTCGAAAATCCCGACTTCTATCCCCAGCAGGCGTTCGACACGGGAGCCCGGTGATGAGCCATTCTCGCGGCCCCAAGGACACCCGGCGTTCGCTGCAGACGCGCTTTCCCGTCAGCCCGATCATCGCCAATCGCTGGAGCCCGCGTGCCTTCGATCCGCGCATGCCGGAAGCCTCGAAGCTGGGGTCACTCTTCGAAGCATCCCGGCTGGCGCCGTCCGCACACAACGCCCAACCCGCGCGGTTCATCCTGACGCGCAAGGGACAGGGCACGGGCTACGAGCGGCTTTTCGCCTGTCTTGATCCCAAGAACCAGGTGTGGGCACACACGGCGCCGGTGCTCGCGCTGGGAGCAGTGATGAAGCGCCGCTTCAGCCAGGTCAAGGGCGACTTCGTTCCCTACTCGCATTTCATGCACGACCTCGGCCTTGCCGTCATGTCGATCTTGCTCCAGGCCAGGGCCGTGGACCTCTTCGCGCATCCGCTCGCGGCCTTCGACCCCGACCAGGCAAGGGCGGCGTTTGCCGTACCGGCGCTCTACGAGCCGGCGATCGTGCTCGCCGTCGGCTATCTGGGCACCGACGAGGCGCTCCCCCAGGACGTGCGCGATCGAGAGCGGGAGGATCGCCATCGCCTGCCCCTGGAGGAAATCCTGTTCGAGGAGGATTGGGGCGTGGCCAGTGGGCTGTTGACCGGACCCGTGGACGCTGCATGAGCGACATCGCGGTCCGCTCCCGGCGCTTCATCGCCCAGGGGGAAGCGGGTATGCCGCCGTCATGGCCGCGGGTGCCGCTACCGGAGGTCCCCTGCGCCGACCTGCTCTGGGGGCTGCCCGATGCCCGCGAGCTGCCCATGGGCAACGCCGTGGGGCACTGGCGGACGCTCAACCACGTTCTCGGATCGATCGGGGAGGGCGGCTCGCCAGCTGCGGCGCGCTATTCGTCGTGGGCCGAATTCGTGGGCCAGGAAGCGTCGGCCGCGCTGGACACCCCCGCGTTCTATCACTGGTGTCGTCGATTCCACGACGCGCTGGCCGCGATCGTCACCAGCGGTGCTCACGGAGTGCAGCGCGCGGCCGCGGGCGTCGACCTCGCCACGCAGCTGATGCGCTTCGCCCCCTTTGCCGTGGCCACGGCCGCTGAGCGGGGCGCCTGGCCGTTCCCGGGACCGGTGCGGCTTTCGCTTCCGCTTGTGCTGCCAGGGATGCCGTGGCGCCTATCCGGCGCCGCGACGGTGGACGTGCTCGGCATCGCCGATGACGGGCTCGCGATCGCCGCGAACGGGGCCGCCGCGACGCTCCCGCTGCAGGCCGGGGCTTCGGCTGGCCGCATCGACGTCGAATCCGTCCAGACGGCGAGTGGCCTGGGAACCGACTTCATCCTCGGCGCCGACGGACTCGCGCTTCCCGGCGAGCTCCGGTACGCGGCGGCCGTGGGCCCGTCGTCCTGGTATCGGGCGCAGACGCCGCGGGTCGAGGCCGCCCTCGATGCCGTGGCGCGCTACGCGCCGCGGGTCGCCGAACGTTTCGCGATCTCCATCCGGCAGCTGGGCCTGAAGATGCCCGAGGCCGGCGGCTTCGATGACTTCAGCGAACCGGAATTGCCCGGGACCTTTGTGGCCAGCATCGTGCCGAACACGCTGGAGCTTGCCGATCATTTCATCCATGAGTTCCAGCACAATCATCTGTCGTTTCTCGAGGAGAGCGGTGCGCTGCTCGATCCTGCCGCGCCGGAGAATTCGGCCCCCCGCTACTACTCGCCGTGGCGCGGCCGGCCACGCGGACTCTACGGCATCTTCCACGGCGTCTTCGTCTTCATCGCGGTCAGCCGCTTCTGGCTCGCCGTCGCCCGATCGGAAGAGACGAGGGGGGCGACGCTGGCCTATGCGCGTGATCGCGTCGCGCGCTTTCCCCGCCAGTTCCAGCTGGCCCTCGCGGTCCTGCGGGGCCACGCGACGCCGACGGCCCTGGGACAGCGGCTCCTGGCCGAGCTTGGCCGCAGCGCGGACGCGGTCGGCCGCGAGCTGCGCGAGGAAGGGCTTGATCGTGACACCCCCGCCTTCACCCTGGACGCGGCCGGTCGACCGGTCCCGGTGACCGAAGGCGGGCAGGCGAGAACCGTCCTGGAGGGGCTACGCGCGCACCACGCGGGCCATGCCGCGAAAGCGACCTGTCCAGAAGCCGAAACGATCCTTGCCCTGGATGGTCCGACGTGATCAATTTCCTGGTTACCCACAACCATCGCTACACGATGGACGTGTTTCTGCCGGCGATCGATCCCGGGGTGGCCGCGGAGATCCGGGTGATTCCCTATGACGCCCTGCGTCGCGCCGCGCCACCACCCGGCCAATATCTGTTCGCGGATCTCGAGCGGCTGGGCGCGCGTGGGCTCCAGCGCGCAACCCGGATCGCCTGGCGGGCCCGGCAGCGGTTCGGCGGGGCGCCCGTCAACGATCCCGAGCGCTCCCTACGGCGTTTCGAGCTCCTCCGGAAACTCTGGAATGACGGCCGCAACCGCTTCAACGCATATCGTCCGGCCGATGGCGAGTCGCCCGGGCGCTACCCGGTCTTCGTCCGCCACGAGAAGCACCACGATGGTGCCTTGACCGGCCTGCTGGCGGATCGCGACGCGCTGGACGTGGCCCTGGCTGACCTGCAGCGGTCCGGGCATTCGCTCGGCGGACTGCTTGTGGTCGAGTACCTGGATGCGTCCGACGAGGCCGGGGTCTTCTGGAAATACGGTGCGTTTCGCATCGGCGAAGCGATCATACCGCGGCACGTGTTTCGGGGGCGCTCATGGGTCCTGAAGGATCCCGACCTCCGTGACGACGCCACGGCCGCAGCCGAGGAAGCATTCCTCGAGCAAAATCCCCACGAAGCACGCCTGCGTGAGATCTTCGACCTGGCGTGCATCCAGTACGGCAGGATCGACTATGCGGTGGTCGACGGGACCATCCAGGTGTGGGAGATCAACACCAACCCGGTGCTGGTCAAGCTGAATCCCAATCCGACGAGGAGTCGGAATCGAGCGCTGTTCCTCGCGCGTGCCGAGGCCGCGTTTCGCGACCTGCTGAACGCCCAATGAAAAACGCCGGGCGAACTGCCCGGCGTTTGCCGTGAAGCGAGACGGTCGGGACTCAGACGGCGTCCGACAGGCTCGTGAAGGTGAAGTCCCGCAGGATCATCGGCGGAATCATGTTGCCGTTGATGCGCTGCGGTTTGCCCAGGGCCTCGATGTTGTTGAGCATGATTACCGGGCTCTCGTTGAACCGCAGGTTCTTCACCGGGTATTTCAGCTGCCCGTTCTCGACGTAGAACGTGCCGTCCCGGGTCAGTCCCGTGTAGAGCTGGGTCTGCGGGTCGACCGTCCGGATGTACCAGGTCCGCGTGACCAGGATGCCGCGCCGCACATCCTTGATCATGTCCTCGAGGGATGCTTCGCCCCCTTCCATCACGATGCTGCCCGGGTTCGGAATGGCCTCGTGCTCGTTCTGCTCGGCCCAGTAGCGGGAGCAGCCGACCACCTTCACCACGCCCTTGTCGATCCAGACGCGTTTCTTCTGCGCCTGGCCATCGCCGGCCCAGGGGGCGAAGGGAACATCCGGGTCCTGCGGGTCTGCGTAGACCGTCACGCGCTCGTCGAAGACCTTCTCACCGATCTTGTTCGCACCTTCGCCCGAGGACAGGAAGCTCCGGCCCTCGTCGATGAGGCGGCGATCGAAGGCGCCGGCCATGTTGCCGATCAGCGTGACCGTGGCGGCAGGCTCCATGATGACCGTGTACTTGCCGGGCTCGATGGCGCGGGGCTCACGGGACATCAGCGCTTTCTCGATCGCAATCTGGGATGCCTGGCCGGTGTCGAGCTTGCTCACGTCGTTGAAGTCGCGCCGTGCCCAGCCGGAACCCGTGCCGTCACCCGTCCGGATCGTGGTCGAGAAGTTGACGTCGGTCGAGGTGTTGTAGGCGAACAGACCCTTCGAGTTCGCCATGGCCTGGAAGCCATGCGAGTCGTTGATGAAGCCCGCGGCGGTCAGGTCCTTCTCGCGGCTCGGCACGATGCTGTTGGCCGCAGCCTCAGCCCGGTACTCCGGCGAGATGTCCGCCGTCGCCTGTACGTACTGCCGGCTCTCGACGTATTCCTGCTGGCTGAGGACCGGCATATGCTCCGGATTCTCCGGTGCCAGCTGGGCCAGCTGCTCGGCCGCCCGCACGGCGCGCTCGATCGAGGCGTCGTCGAACTGGTTCAAGGTGGTCGTCCCCTGTTTCTTGCCGAAGGAGGACTGTACGACCATGGTGAGGTCGCGGGTCGCGCCGCTGGTGGTGACCGTATTCAGCGCGTACCGGACGTTGCCGGTGGTCGTGCCGTTGAGGTTGATCTCGCACTCGTCGGCCTTGGAGTACGCGAGGGCCTTCTGCATCAGCGCCTTCGCGTCGTCTTTGCTCATGATGCTCATGGTTTTCTTCTCCCTGGCCTCAGATCTTGCGGCTCGAGTTGATGACGTTGATGCCGTTGAAGCGCGTGGTCGCGCTGCCGTGCGAAACCGCGCTGACCTGGCTGGGTTCGCCCTTGCCGTCGAAGAACGACCCGCCGAGGCGGTAGTCGCTCTCATCGCAGATCGCGGCGCAGGAATTCCAGAACTCCTGGGTCGTCGATTGGTAGGTCACGTCCTCCAGCATGCCGGTGATCTCGCCGTTCTCGATCTCATAGAACATCTGTCCGCCGAACTGGAAGTTGTACCGCTGCTGGTCGATCGAGAAGCTACCACTGCCGACGATGTAGACGCCCTTCTCGACGTCCTTGATCATGTCGGCCGGGGTGAGCTTCTGCTTGCCGGCCTCGAGCGAGACGTTGGGCATCCGCTGGAACTGCACCGTGTCCCAGCCATCCGCATAGCAGCAGCCGTGGGACTCGTTCTGGCCGATGACCTGGACCTGGTCGCGGATGGCCTGGTAGTTGACCAGGACGCCGTCACGCACGAGGTCCCACTGCTTCGTGGCCACACCCTCGTCATCGTAGGCGACGTAACCCAGCGAACCCGCCTGCGTCTTGTCAGCGAAGAGATTGACGATCTCCGAGCCGTACTGGAAATCGCCGCTCTGCAGCTTGTCGAGCGTAGCGAAGCTGGTGCCGGCGAAGTTGGCCTCGTACCCGAGCACGCGGTCGAGCTCGAGCGGATGACCGACGGACTCGTGGATCGTCAGCCACATGTGCGAGGGCTCGAGCACCAGGTCGTACTTGCCCGGTTCCACGGACTTGGCCGTCAGCTTCTCGCGCGCGTCCTTCGCCGCATTCCGGGCGTCCTCGACCATGTCATAGGACTTGTCATAGACGGTGGCGAGGCCGTCGCCGATGGAGATCTTGTCCTCCGGCTTGCCGTCGAGATACTCCCAGCCGCGTCCGACCGGCGAACCGAGGCTGTTCCGGGTCTTGAACTTGCCGGTGCTGCGGTCGACGACCGTGGCGAAGAACGGCGCCCAGAGGCGATGCACGTCCTGATCGATGTAGGAGCCGTCGGTCGAAGCGAAGTACTTCTGTTCGTTGACCAGGAAGAAGATCGAGTTGATGAAGCTCGCGCCGGCCTCCATGGCGGCTGCGTTGACCTCCATCAGCATCTCGACCTTGTCCTTGATCGGCACCTCGAACGGGTTCTTCTCGATCGGGGTGCGCCAGCTCACCTCGCCGACGCCCTTGACCGGAGCAAGCTCGACGGGCTTGTCCTGATACTTCGAGTTGGCCTTGGCGATGGCCACGGCGGTCGCTGCGGCCTGCGTCATGTCATCGGGGCCGAGCGCGGAGGTCGCCGCGAAGCCCCAGGTGCCGTTCGCGATGACCCGTACGCCGACGCCGAGCGATTCGGTGTTGACGATGTTCTGGACCTTGTTCTCGCGGGTGACGACGAACTGATTCAGATAGCGGCCCACCCGCACGTCGGCGTAGGTGGCGCCGGCGGCTTTCGCGGCGTTGAGTCCGGCGTCAGCGAGGTTCTTCTTGAAGCCGAGCTCGAGGGGAAGCTGAAGTTCGGCGGCGTGGACCTGGCGGCCCATCACCGGCAGCATGAGCGTACCCATGCCGATTCCGGTGACTTTCAGGAAATCACGGCGTTCCATAGTTCTTATGTGCCCCGTACGGATGGAGGATCGGGATCATCGCTGCTGACCCGGGGGCGGGGGAGTGCCGATCGTTGGGCGCTTCCCCTTGTCGGGACAACGATGTCAGGCGTTTATAACGTCGCCTTCGTCAGGAAACTGTTCACGGAGGGACATGGCGCCGTCCCAATGCTGGAAGAGAATATCCACGAGCTTCGGCTCGAATTTCACGCCGCGCTGTTCGATGAAGAACGCTCTGATCTCGTCAGGCGGCCAGGGATCCTTGTAGCACCGCTGGCTGCCGAGCGCGTCGAACACGTCGGCGATCGCGACGATGCGACCGGCGAGGCTGATCTGGTCGCCCTGGAGTCCGCGAGGATAGCCGCTGCCGTCCCAGTTTTCGTGGTGGTCCCGGCAGAGGGTGGCGCCCATCCGGATGATCGGACGGTTCGACTTGCACAGGATCGTGTGACCGATCTCGGCATGCGTCTCCATGATGCGGCGCTCCTCGGCGTCGTGCCGACCCGGCTTGTTCAGAATTGCATCGGGAATGCCGATCTTGCCGAGGTCGTGGAGCGGCGAGGCCATCTCGAGCATGCCCGCTTCGGTTTCGCTCATGCCGTAGTGAATGCCCAGCATGTAGGCGAGCTTCGCCACGCGCCTGACGTGGTTGCCCGTCTCGAGCGAGCGGGATTCGATGGCCTCCGCGAGGATGTGCACGATCTCCTTCTGGGAGTCGCGCAGTTCCGTGTTGAGGCGGACGTTCTCGAGAGCGATGGAGACGTTGGTGCAGAACAGCTCGACCAGCTGCTGCTCCCAGTCGGAGAGTTCGTAGGTCTGGCCGATGAACAGGAGGCTTTCCTTCTCACCGGTGTCGGTGAAATGGAGCACGCAGTGGTTGTCCCGGTAGATCGTCTCCTTCCGGCGATGGCTCTCGGAGAGCATCGCGGTCATCTCCTGGGGCAGCGGTTCGCTGTTCGCCGCCGGCAGGTACCGGGCGAAGTCGCCGGTCGCGGCACCGACATCGAAGCTGATATCGCCGTTGTGGCCGTTCACCGGTCGGGCGTAGAGGACGCCGTTGTCCATGCGCAGGAGCGAGGCCACCTGCTCGAGGACAGCCGAGGCGAAATCCCGGGAATTCTCATGTCCGAAGATGAACGCCGTCGACTCGATCACCTTTTCGAGACCGCGCTTGTTGCGCTCGATGATCATGATGTCGCGGTAGGAGCGCAGGGCGGAATAGACGGTCGTGAAGAGCTTCTGGGCCGTCAGCTCGGTCTTTTCCTTGTAGCCATTGATGTCGTAGCGGACGATGACCTCCTCTTCCGGTGCCTGGCCCGGCTGGCCCGTGCGGAGGATGATGCGGACGCGGTTGTTGCCGATCTCGTTGCGGATGCGATCGACAAGGTCGAGTCCGGCCCGGTCCGACTCCATGACGACGTCGAGGAGGACAAGCGCGATATCGGCTTCCTGCTGGAAGAAATCGATCGCTTCGGTGGCGGAGTGGGCGTGCAGGAACTGGAGCGGTTTCCCTTCGAAGACGAAGTCGCCCAGTACCATCTCGGTGACGGTGTGAACGGACACCTCGTCATCGACGATGAGAATCTTCCAAGCCAGCTCTTCCGGCTGGCCGCTGAGATCGATCACCTGTCGCGCCTTTACAACCCCTCGACGATCCGAGCATAGCGACAAGCCGAAGCGCGCCGCAAGGCACAATTGTCAATCGCTGTCAGAGGTCGAACCGGCGATTCCGAGTTGCACGACGTGCTCGCCCGCGATGACGAACGTACGGTCTTTCCGGCCCGGTCGGACGACGTGCCCGCCCGTGAACGCGCCGAAGGCCGGCAATGTTCCGATATCGGGCGTGAAGTGGAACACGGGCAGCCGCAGCGCGGTATGCCCGCCGTCCCGTAGCTTCGTCACCGGATGGACGTGACCACAGAGGCAGGGGCCGACGGCGTCCTCGCGCTCGTGGACCAGGTCGAGCTTGCCCAGACGCAGCGCCTCGTACGCGCCCATGTCCCAGCGTTCCAGCCAGCGGGCCGTGCCCCGGTCATGGTTTCCCAGGACCACGTCCACGGCCAGGTCCGGGTGCCCCTGCCGCCATGTCGCGACCGTGTGCGTCCAGCGGTCGTCGGCGCGCGGTCCTGCGTGCACGAGATCACCCAGGACGATCAGCCGGTCGACCTGCCGCTGGGCCAGCAGCCCGTCGATGCGCCGCAGATCGCGTTCCGTGGGGCCGTCGGGGATGGCGATGCCGTGGCGTCGGAAGACCTGATCCTTGCCCAGATGCACGTCGGCCAGCAGCAGGCTGCGTTCGGCTTCCCACCAGATCGCCCGCTCCGGCAGCAGGGTGAGCGTCGCCTCGGCGAAGTCGACGTCGACCGTTCGCGTCACGCCGCGCCCTCGAGGCCGTCGAGGGCCCGGCGCACGCGCGCCTGCCAGTCTTCGGTACTGAGCGTCTGCCGAACCCGGTCCGCCCAGAGCGGGAAGGACAGCGGGGTCAAGCGCTGCGTATCGATGACGACCAGCCTGCGCTGACGGAGCTGCTCCAGCGTCGCAGCCAGCCGGGCGTACTCGAGCTCGGCCTCGAGCACCTCCGATTCGGCCTGACCCAGGAACGGGTTGTCCGGGTCGAAGCGCTGGAGCACGTCGAAGATGAGCGCGCTGGACGCCTGCACCTGACGCGTCGACTTGCCGCGACCCGGGTAGCCCTGGAAGACAAGGCCGGCGATCCGCGCGATCTCGCGGAAGCGGCGGCGCGCCATCTCGGATGCGTTGAGCGTGTCCCGCACGTCCGCCAGCAGGCGCTCGGGCGCCAGGGCTTCGCGGAGCAGCGCCTCGTCACGGACCCAGGTGTCGGTCCGGTTCGTCAGGAGCTCGAAGCCATAGTCGTTGGCGGTCACCGAGAACGTGCTGGGTCGCTGCCTGTTCAGTCGGCGGGCGAGCAGGGCGGCCATGCCCTCGTGCACCAGACGTCCCGCAAAGGGATAGACGAATAGGTGGAACCCCTCGCGAGAAAAGCAGTGCTCGACGAGCAGCTCGGTCGGCGCCGGCAGCCGTGAGCGGGAGCGCTGCTCGTCGATCAGCGGTGCCAGCGTGCCGAGCTCGGGATGCGCCACCGCGAGATCGTCCCAGCCCACGAAGGTGTCCAGAACCGCGTCTGCGAGCTCCGTGGACAGGGGTAGCCGACCGCCCTGCCAGCGGGGCACCGTGCCCGTTCTGCCGCGAGCCCGGCGAACCTGGGCGACCAGGTCACGGACGCGGACGAGTTCCAGCGTGCGCCCCGAGAAGAGGAACCGGTCGCCGGGCTTGAGCCGGGCGATGAAGGACTCCTCGACATGGCCGAGCCGTCCGCCCTTCACCCACTGGACAGCGATCGCAGCGTCGCTCGTGATCGTGCCAACGGACATGCGGTGCATGGTGGCGATCCGCCGCGAGGCCACCACGTACCGGCCGTCTGCCGCCCGCGTCACGCGCTGGAACTCCGGGTAGCCGCGCAGGGCTGTGCCGCCGGACGTCACGTACTCGAGCACCCAATTCCAGTCCGCGTCGGTCAGGTCCCGAAAGGCATCGCAGGTGCGCGCTTCGTCTCGAAGCGACTCGGCGTGGAAGCCGCCGCCGAGGGCGCAGGTCACCACGTGCTGGGCCAGCACGTCCAGGCAGCGCTTCGGCACCGTGCGACCCTCGATGCGGCCGGCTGCGATGGACCGTCGAGCCGCCACGGCCTCGACGATCTCGAGCGCGTGGGTCGGAACGCAGAGGATGCGGCTGACGGCTCCGGGCTGGTGGCCGCTTCGTCCGGCCCGCTGCAGGAGCCGGGCGACACCCTTGGGGCTGCCGACCTGGATGACCTGATCAACGGGTGAGAAATCGACGCCGAGGTCGAGGCTGGACGTCGCCACAACGCAGCGCGCGGTCCCGTCCGCGAGGGCGGCTTCCGCCCGGTCACGCTCCTCCCGGTCGATCGAACCGTGGTGCAGATGGACTGCCGTCGACCACCCCGGAGCGCAGGCCTGGATGGCGCTGAACCAGAGTTCGGCCTGGCTGCGGGTGTTGGTGAAGAGCAGCGTCGAGCGGGCCGCCTCGATCGCGGTCAGGACCTGGGGGAGGAGGCGCACGCCGAGATGGCCGGCCCAGGGAAAGCGCTCGATGTCCTCCGGCAAAACGAGGTCGACGTCCACGCGCTTCGGCGAAACGCCGCGAATCAACCGTCCGCCCGCACCGGCCGGGAGCAGGGCATCCCGGGCCTCGGCGAGGTTTCCCAGCGTGGCCGAGAGGCCCCAGGTACGGAGGCCCGGATTCCAGGCGCGCAGGCGCGCCAGGCCGAGCTGGAGCTGCACGCCGCGTTTGCTCCCGAGCAGCTCGTGCCACTCGTCAACGATGACACCGCGTACCCGCGCCAACCGCTCGCGCGCATCGGCGTAGGTGAGTAAGAGCGACAGGCTCTCCGGGGTCGTGACGAGTGCCGGTGGCGGCTTGCGTCGCTGGCGGGCTCGGATACTCGACGAGGTATCGCCGGTCCGTTGCTCCACGCGCCAGGGGGCGTCGATGGCCTCGAGTGGACGATTGAGGTTGCGGGTCGTGTCAGTGGCAAGGGCGCGCAGCGGCGTGATCCAGAGGTAGCTCAGCGGGGGCGGCGCCTGGTGTGCTGCCTCGGTGACGATGCCGCCCCAGGCCGCCAGGGTCTTGCCGGTTCCGGTCGGAGCGTGGACGAGGCCGCTCTCGCCGGCAGCCCAGGCACGCCACGTGTCGCGCTGGAACGGGAAGGGCGTCCAGCCCTCCTGCGCGAACCACTGCTCGAGCTCAGTCATCCGCGGGGAGGAGTCGCTTCAGGTCGGCCAGCGTGTCGGCCTCGCGGATCGAGAGGTCCTGGCGCCAGCGGGCGATCCGGGGGAAGCGCAGTGCCAGCCCCGCCTTGTGACGCGTGGAGGCGTTGATGCCCTCGAAGGCGATCTCGAAGACGTGGTGGGGCTCGACGGACCGAACCGGGCCGAAGCGCTCCTGCGTGTGCCGGCGGATCCAGCGGTCGAGCCGGGCGATCTCCTCGTTGTCGAGACCTGAATAGGCCTTGGCGACCGGGACCAGGGTCTCCTCATCTGCCCAGACCGCAAGGGTGTAGTCGGTGTAGAGATTCGAGCGGCGTCCGTGGCCTGCTTGCGCGTAGATCAGAACCGCGTCGACGGTCAGGGGATCGACCTTCCACTTCCACCAGTCGCCGCGGCGCCGACCCACGCGATACGGCGCCGACCAGCGCTTCAGGATGAAGCCCTCGACGCCGCGCTCGCGCGCCTCCTCGCGAAGCGTCGCCAGCGTCTCCCAGTCCGGCGCGGAAACGGTCGTGGACAGCTCGACCCGCGGGTGGTCGAGGTCGGCGATCAGGGCCGCGAGCCGCTGGCGCCGCTCGGCAAGCGACGTCTCCCGTAGGTCCTCGCCGTCGGCCTCCAGAACGTCGTAGGCGAGGAAGGAGACGGGGGCGGTCTCGAGGATCTTCGCGCCCGGCTTGCGGCGCCCGATGCGCTTCTGCATGACCGCGAAGGGCAGCGGGCCCTCGCGCCAGGCGAGCAACTCGCCGTCGAGGACCGTGCCGTCAGGCAGGGCATCGAGGCCTGCCTCGACCTCCGGAAACCGACCGTTCATCGATTCCTCGCCACGGGACCAGAGGTGAGTCTCGCCCGCGCGGTGAATCAGCTGGGCGCGGATACCGTCCCATTTCCACTCCACGCACCAGTCGTCGCGGGACCCGAGCGCGGCGGGCTCGCCCTCGAGGGGGGAGGCGAGGAAGAATGGGTAGGGCATCGAGGGCACGCGCTCGACTTCCCCCGGCGCGACGAGCCGATCGAAACTCTCGGCGGACGGCGTCCAGTCCCCCATGAGGCGATGGGCGATCACGTTCGGATCCTGGTCGGCGTGGCGGGCGAGGGCGCGCGTCACGAGGCGGCGCGACACGCCGACCCGGAGGGCCCCGGTCAGGAGCTTGTTCACCAAGAAGCGCTGATCGGCGTCGACGCTCCGCCACCAGCCCCGGACGGCCTCCTCCTGGTCGACCTCGTCAAGGCCTCGAAGGGGCAGAATCCGACCCTCGACCCAGCCCGCCAGCGACAGGGGCTCGGCGATTTTCGCCGGCGCGTCGAGCAGCAGCGCGATCGTTTCCGCGAGATCGCCGACGTTGGCATAGGACGCCTCCACCAGCCAGGCGGGGTAGCCCGACTCGGCCGCAACCCATTCCCGCAGCCGGGCCGGACTGACGAGACGCTTGATCCGCTCGCCGGAAAGAAAGAACACGCCCCACGCGGCGTCCGCAGGGGGGGCGTCGGCGAAGTACCGGACCATGGCCTCGACCTTGCGATTGGTCGAGTTGGTCTGGTCCAGCTCCCGGAAGAGTCGGCTAAAGCGCTGCATCGGTCGACAGCTCGTCGAGGTCCCGGGCGGCGATCCCGAGCTCACGCAGGTAGCGCACGAGCGTATCGGTTTTCCCGTGCATGCAGACGATCTCGCGCGCGCCCGTCTCGCGAACGGTGCGGACGAGGCCCGGCCAGTCAGCGTGGTCCGAGAGGACGAAGCCGCGGTCGAAGCCGCGCCGCCGCCGGTTTCCGCGGACCCGCATCCAGCCCGAACAGAAGCCCGTCGACCGTACCGGGAACCGCTTCAGCCACGGGGTACCCGCGGCCGACGGGGGCGCCATGACGAGATCCCCGGCGAAACGCTCCTTGCGGCTCCGCTCGGAGACCGGCCGGGTTTCGGGCAGGGCCACGCCAGCGGCGCGGTAACACTCGACCAGCGGCTGGACGGCCCCGTGGAGCCAGACCGGCCGGTCGAGGTGCTCGCGCAGCTCGGCCAGCAGGCGTTGCGCCTTGCCCAGGGCGTAGCAGAAAAGGACCGCGGTCGCGTCGCGCGTGCGGCACTCGGCCAGCCACTCGGCGATCTCCGCGACGAGCACGGGCATGGGCGGCCAGCGGTAGACGGGCAGCCCGAAGGTGGTTTCGGTCACGAAGACGTCGCAGGGCACGACCTCGAAGGGCTCGCAGGTCGGGTCGCGCTGGCGCTTGTAGTCCCCGGAGACGACCCAGACGCGGCCGTCGTCGTGGGCGATCCTGATCTGGGCCGAACCCAGGATATGGCCCGCAGAATGCAGGCTGAGGGTGGCTGCGCCCAGCCGCCGGGTTTCACCGTACTCCAGCGGCTCGATCACGGCTTCCTTCCCGAGGCGCTGGCGGAGGATCGGCACGGAGGCCGCGGTCGCGAGGTATCGCTCCGACCCGGAGCGGGCGTGGTCGGCGTGGCCGTGTGTGACCACCGCGGTCTTCGCGGGTCGTAGAGGATCGATGTGGAACTCCCCGGACGGACAGACGAGGCCGGTCCGGTCCCGGGTCACGAGCGGATTCTCGAGGGCGCTGGCGGTCTTTGGTTGCATGGCGGGAGAGACCTTAGCGGGCGCCGGTGAATGCGTCGTCGAAGGCCGTCGCAGGTCAACGGAGTACCGCCAGGGGGCCGGGATTGACGGGGATTGCCGTCGCCGCATCGCCGGGTCGTGAATGCGGGTAGACTCGAGCGGCGATTCGATCACAGGGACAAGGATCATGACCCTGAAGCAATGGACGCTTCGGAAACACCTATCGATGCGCCTCATGGCGGCGGCCTCGCACAGACGGGCGGTGGTCTGGCGGCGACGGTGCCGAAGGACGTTGTGGCAGGGGAGACGCGATCGCTCGCCTGTGGCGAGACCGTCGATGGCGTGCTGGACCCCGCCACGGACGAGATCCTGGACGAGGCGCGTCCGGTCGACCGCTACACCGTGTTCGTGGCTCTACCCCATGACGACACGGTGCGCCTGGTCGGTGAGGGCTTCACGCCGCTGCTGGTCGTCGAAGCCCCGGAAACTCGGGTGCCGCCGATCAGGATCTCCGGCAACACAAGCGGCGTCGCCGAACTGCGGCTGCGCGAGCTCTTCGCACAGGATTTTCGGGTGCAGGTGTCCAC